>CAZOHP010000147.1:0-1658 GCA_964579815.1 uncultured Lachnospiraceae bacterium | reverse complement strand
TGCTCCGGACGGAGCATCCGAGATACCGGATGGTTATTTGGTCGTGGCAAGCGAGGCACAGACCCGTACATTGCTCCCTCACGCGCGTGCTCGAAACTTCAACATTCTTGCCTTTGCACGCTTGACATCGGATAACCGTTTGACACTGGCTGAACACGACGTGGTCAAACTGACCGTACCGATGCAAGTGATTTCTTCTTTGTGTCGCCCTCGCGCCGTATCGTTGCAACTCAATCCAAATCCCCACCCGACCGTGCCGACCTGCGATCAAACAAGCCGACAGGTGGCCGCCAACGGCTGGGAAGCGGCAATAGACTGCCCGATCGGGGACCCCGTCGTCCTCGGCAACACGATCATCGTACATACGACGCTTCCGTTCACCGATGATCTCTCCCCCGCCGACATCCAAAGCGCCATAATGCAAGCGGCGCTGCGCTTGATTTCGGCAGGCGGCGATCTTGAAACGACCGAGGCCACAGCCGCCTTATCGATCAGCCCGACGGATTCCCCCTGTGCGCACTGGTCATCGGCGCTTGGCTGGCATCACACCATTCGTGCATTGAAACTTTCCGCTCAAGCCCCCGTGATCGTATCCGCGCCATCTCATCGACGAGGCCGTTTTACCGTATGTCTGAGCGCACGCGTTCGTCGAATACCGGAGAATGCAGATCACGCCCCCACTTGCCTGCGCCTGTTTGCCGTTGCTACCGATGCCACCGGTTTGCCGAATACAACCGAATTTCGTGCCATGCTATCGCTCACCTCGCGCGCATTGGCCGACGGGCATATCGCAGGATTGCGACCGTTGTGGGCTCGACCGCTCGGCGAAGCATTGGCTACCGTCAAAGATTTGACGTTCCTCCCTGCTTTTCACAACGCCACCGAAAGCAATACTCCCGTCTTTGGGCTTCTCGTTCGCTCAAACGAGAAGTTGACTCACGGTGTAGCGGTCGGTTCGCTCGCCCCGGAGCCAATCGCCGATCAAACCGATCACGCCGAGCAGGCGTTCGATTCGACAGGCGTTCTCACTCCGCCCCGATATTCACCGATCCATCGTCCGACACCCGTTATCTTACTGCCGCTGTTACTTTCGGTCGACGAGCCGCGAGGGCTGATCGCTTATCTTCGTCGGCAGGGAGCCGATGTGCGCACTCTGCCCATGGAATTATCACACGAAAGTTGCACAGCGTTGGCCGACGCCGTTTTTGAGGCGGATGTGCTTATACTGAACGGTACTACCGATGAAATCGGTACCTTGTTGCGACACTGCCGTGTACGCTACGCGCTGGAACAACGCATGCATGCATATGCCTCACTAATCGCTATCCGAGGAGCGGCGGCGGCAATCGAACAATACAGGCAGACCGAGAACACGGCAACCGAAGCCAATACTGCCGATCTTGACTTGCGTTTGTCGTTGTTACCCGATGGTTTGGAGCGGGCACTCATCGAGCGCATTTTGAATTATTACCGCTGATCAATGCAAAAAAAGCATAATATCTCGGTCAAAACCGCCGCGAAACCGCCCTTTTCGGTTTGAAATTTGGTTTTATCGTGAAAATCGCAAAGAAAAAATGAAAAAATTCAAAAAAACTCTTGCATTTTTTCCGCGCATGTGTTATAATAACAGACGTTGTTTAAGATAATTACAAGTTGTA
>CAZOHP010000146.1:0-1702 GCA_964579815.1 uncultured Lachnospiraceae bacterium | reverse complement strand
GGTTCTAAGGTAGATACCGCCGAAATGCCGAAAGACCATAACAAGGGCAGACATCGCATTTATACCGGCGGCAACTATGACAGTTATCTCTATCTGCCGGTAATACCGAAAAAGGAGCATTAAAATAAAGAAAGAGAACCGTCCGAAATTCATCCGACGGGTTATGACAAATATTCCGTGCGGTAAACGGTGCCGTCAAGAGTATGGAAAGTGACTGTATGGCCGTCCATAAGAATATAACTTTGGGGCGAGCCGCCCTTGGGGAGCGATACCGAACCGGGGTTGATATATCGATATTGTCGCCCGTCCGCGGCTGTTTGTATTTCAAAAGCAGGGACGTGGGTGTGACCGTTCAGCAAAATATCACCGTCGCACAACGGAGGCGGCGCGTGATGGCCGTGCGCGGCGATGAAAGTATGACCGTCTGCCAAGATGCAGGCGGTATCCGACAGAATCGGAAAAGTCAGGACCATTTGATCGACCTCGGTATCGCAGTTGCCGCGCACACAGATCAGTTCGTCTCGTGCGGCGTTGAGGAGTTCGATGACTTGCTGTGGGGCATATCCTGCGGGCAAGTGGTTACGCGGGCCGTGATAGAGCAGATCGCCGAGCAACAAAAGGCGCTCGGCACCCGAGGAGCGATATTGTGTGAGCAGGGCGGCGGTGCAATTTGCATCACCGTGCAAATCGGAAGCGATCATCCATTTCATGAGCATATCCTTTCACGGAAAAGAGACCGAGCAACGCCCGGTCTCTTGACCTTTTAAATTTTTGCGGCCAGTGCGTTGAGGTATTCCAATGCGGGAACTGCGTCTGCCTTGAGATCTTTGGTGAGGGCTTCAATGCTGACATTGCCCGTGTAGCCCGCATCTCGGAGCGCTGTCAAGAATTGAATATACAATGCCTCGTTTTCGGGCGTACTGCGTCTGGGATATACGCGCGATACCGGTTCGGCGATGTGTACGTTAAAGACGTGGTCCCGAAGTTTGATCAAGTTTGAAAAATCATCGCCGCTTTCGTACATGTGATACATGTCGGGGTTGATGCCGAGGTTTTTGCACTCCGGCACGCGACGAATGATGTCGTAGGCATCATCCATGGTGTGGATGAAGTTGGTTTCCTGTGCGCGCAGGGGCTCGATGGCAATGCGAATGCCGTACTCATCGGCGATGTCGCAGAAGCGGGCGATCAATGCGGCCAAACGGTCGGCGGCCTCATCGCGTGTCATGTTTTCGGGAACGTTACGCGCGGTTCCGCTTCCCATGCATACGCTTTTGCACCCTACGCCGGCGGCGCGTTCCATGCCGCGGCGCACAAACTCGCAGATTTCTTTTGCCTGCTCTTCGGTTCCGTACAAAACAAAGTTGCCGGGGAGCATGCTGTTCATGGAAACGGGGCGAAGCGGCGTGGCAAACAATGCTTCGCGCTCTTTGACAAACTGTTCTTCGGGCATGTTTGTATACATGGCAAATCCGGATTCGATGTTTTTGCCGCCGACGGAATGGATGAATTCCGCTCCCGTAAAGCCTGTGCAAACGCTAAACTGAATGTTCATGATTTTATAGTCCTTTCGTGATGATGTTTTTCAAAGGGGTACTCCGATTTATTACATTGTAGCATATTTCCGCTTGCTTGTCAACCGCTTTTGATGCCGCGACTGTTTCGGATGCCGCGAAACGGGTTGTGCGGAGAGGCGACGTGG
>CAZOHP010000145.1:0-1820 GCA_964579815.1 uncultured Lachnospiraceae bacterium | reverse complement strand
TGCTTATATATTATACCGCGTTTGCACCATTTTGTCAAGTGTTATTTTGCGGTATAGGTACTTTTATTTATGATTATGTTCTCGCCAAATTTTCGAGACCCTTTCGACCATACGCTTTTCTTGTGAAAACATTTTTGTCAACCCGAATTCGGAAATTTCGGCGGGGGGATACCTGCCGAAACGGCAGGCATTATTTTTGAATAATTGTTGATTTTTGCGTTGCGATATGATACAATAAATAAAACGGCGCGGTGTTGCATCGCGGTCGAGAAAAGGAGAACTCTATGGAACGAAACAAAAAGCATATTATTCCGTTGCTGTTGCTTGCCGTGTTGCTTGCGGGTGCGCTGTTTGCACTGTATAGTACCTATTCCGACTTTCGACGCGAGCCTCCGATGGCGGACGAACCTCCCGTGGAGAAACCACCCTCAAGCGGAAACTCTCCGAACGGAGAAGAAGAGAATCGTGAGCCGGCGACCGAGCCGGACGATCCTCCCGTGGCGGACGATCCTCCCGTGGAGGACCTATCGCCCGTGTTGCAACAGCCCGTTGTAACATTGCGGGACGGCATGTATACTTATTCGCATATGCGCAGTGATTTGGTTGAACTGGCCGCACGGTATCCGCGACTTTTGCAGGTTTCGACTTACGGTGAGTCGGCTGACGGGCGAGATCTTTATATGGCCAAATTCGGCAATCCCAATGCGGACAAGCAGGTCATCATTACTTCTGGAATGCACGCCCGCGAATACGTCAACTGCTACGTTGTGATGAAACAACTGGAATATTACCTGCAAAATTACAAAACGGCGAGTTATGACGGCGTTGCCTACGAGCAGTTGTTTTCCGAGGTTTGTTTGATCATTGTCCCCATGACCAATCCGGACGGAATTATGCTGGCACAGGAGGGGATCGGCTCCTTGCGTTCCTCAACGCTCAAAACCGCGTTGGAGAGCATGGTGCGTTCGGCCATCGGCGACGGCGATGTGGACGCTTACCTCAATCGCGAATGGAAAACCAACGCACGCGGGGTGGATATCAACCGCAATTTCGATGCGCTCTGGACCGAACATAAAGACGGTGTCAATCGGCCGACGGCCAAAAACTACAAAGGCGAAACGGCCGGTTCCGAACCGGAAACCGCCGCGCTCGTGCGTTTGACGGAATCGCTGTCCAACCCCGTGGCTTCCGTTTGTGTGCACATGCAAGGCGAGGTGATCTATTGGCGTTGCTACCAAAGCGGAGAATTCAAAACGGAAAATCGCCGTTTGGCCGAGATCGCGGCCGAAGTAACGGGATATACCATCATCGACAGTAACGAGACCGAACCGTCTTACAGCAACTGGACGATCTTGGCACATGAGATTCCGACCATTACGGTCGAAACGGGAATCAGCAGATATCCGCTCGGTTATGATTTGGCTCCCGGTATTTTGGAAAAAAATCTCGATTTGTGGGCAGCGGTTGCCAAAGAGTATGCCGCAAATTGATCGTGTGGAAAATGCACAAATAGGACGTGCGACTTTTGGACAATATGCCGTGTTTCCTTTTCCAAAGTGACAAAGATAGCAATATTTGTCTTATAAATGTCTGCCGATGTCTTGACGAACAGCCGTATTTGTCTTAAAATATGAGATGAAACACTGGAGTCATATGTGTATGACATTCCCGGTGACAGTGAGGAGGAAAAATCAATGTCTATACCTGTTGCGGTACAAGTGTATTCGGTGCGTGATGATGCATCGAAAGATCTGCGCGGCACGCTTGAGGCCATCAAAAAGATGGGCTATGACGGCGTTGAATTTGCGGGGCTTTACGGA
>CAZOHP010000144.1:0-1955 GCA_964579815.1 uncultured Lachnospiraceae bacterium | reverse complement strand
CACCATGCAATATACCATCCCCGCCGCATTCGACGGCATGTTGCTTCGCACCTATCTGCAACAAGAAATCAAGTTATCGCACCGCCTGCTCACTCGACTCAAGCAGACGCAAAACGGTATCCTGCTCAACAATGTCCCCGTAACGGTTCGCACCATACTGCACACCGACGACAGCCTTTATCTGGCAACAGAAGATCCCGCACGCGGCACCGATACCGTTCCCGGCGGCGACATGCCTCCCGTGCTTTACGAAGATCGCGACATTCTCGTTTGCAACAAACCGGGAAACATGCCGACGCATCCCTCGCACGGCCACCTCGACGACACACTGGCCAATGCCGTTGCCGCTTACGATATCCGACAATGCGGCCACGCCCATATTTTTCGCCCCATCACGCGTCTGGATCGTGAGACCTCGGGAGCCGTGCTCGTGGCACGCACGCAGTTGGCTGCGGCCCGCCTGTCAACCGCCATGGAACACCATCTGATACAAAAGACCTATCTCGCCGTGCTGGAAGATCTGCCCGTGCCGCCAAGCGGAACCGTCGAAGTTTCCATTCATCGCGCACGTGAAAGTATCATTTTGCGCGAGGTGTGCCACCCCGATTCCGAGGGTGCCCAAGTCGCGATCACTCACTACCGCGTGCTGGCCGCATGGCAAGACGGCGCGCTCTGCCGTTCGCTTGTCGAGGCAAGACCCGAAACGGGACGCACGCATCAACTGCGCATCCATTTTGCCCATCTCGGTACCCCCATCGCGGGCGACGGCCTGTATGGACGCTCGGATGTGCCGCCATCCCGCATACCGCCGCGCCAATGCCTGCATGCTTATATGCTCACATTCCTTCATCCGACTACAGGCAAGCGCACCGTCGTCACCGCACCGCTTCCCGACGACATGGCCGCCTATCTTCCGGACGACATACGTAACGCCTTGCCATCACTTTTGGCAAAACAACCGTAACCACTCAGAAAAGGAGATTACCCATGGATCAAAGTTCCCCCCCTCGCTCTCGTTATGAGCGTCTGCCGCGCGTCTGCATCGTACTGTTCGCGTTGGCCACCGTTTCCGCCGTGCTGACACTGCTGTTCCGCCTGTCGACACCTTTTGCCGATTTTTTCAATCGCCATATCAGCCAACCGTTGCGCATGTTGCTGGCATGGATCACCTATCCGCTGCCCTTTTCGTTGAGCGAGGCGATGTTGCTCTTCTCGCCCGTTGCGTTGGTACTGCTTATTCGCCATGCCGTCTTGCATTTCACCTCTTCATGGCGGTTGGTCGGCATGTACCTACTCCGCATTTTGTCCTTTGCGCTCCTTTTTTTCATCCTGTTCGTATTTGTATTTAACGCAGGATATTTCGGTGCAACAATCGACAGCGAGAACAAGTTGGATATTCGCCGTCAAAACGTAAGCACCGACGAACTTTATACCACCGCGCGGCACTTGGTCGAATCCGTCAACCGAGAAGCGCAAAATGTGAAATTTCAATCCGAGGATTTCTCCGTCATGCCCTATTCGCGAGGCGAAATGAACGACAAACTTATGAACGCCTACGCCGCCTTTTGCGCCGAGCATGATTTCATGACACATTTCGAAAGCCGCGTCAAACCCGTCATGCTCAGCGTTCCCATGTCCTATACCCATATCACGGGTGTGTATTCTTTTTTCACGGGCGAGGCTAACCTCAACATCAACTTTCCCGACTACACCATTCCCTTTACCGCCGCTCACGAGTTAGCGCACCAGCGTGGCATTGCCCGCGAAAACGAAGCCAATTTCATTGCTTATCTGGTTTGCATCGGTTCGGACGATCCCTATATCCGTTACAGCGGCTATTTGAATATGTACGAATATGTCGCTTCCGCGCTTTACAGCGCCGACCGCGATCTTTACTATGAAGTCCGTGCCGAACTGTCCGCCGCCGTTCGCTACGAGCAATGGGCTTACAGCGA
>CAZOHP010000143.1:0-1992 GCA_964579815.1 uncultured Lachnospiraceae bacterium | reverse complement strand
CGTAAACTACATGCCGTCTTCCGGTGTTTCGGAGCGCGACGGCCGCTTGTTTGAGCATTATGTTTGTGCCGCCGCATATGATCCCGATGTCATTGATTACGATTTGGCTCACATTAAGGATATCGGCATGAACGCAATATCTGTTTTCGTATACAACGAAAGCATTCGCGAATGCAACAACATTCTTGACTTGATCTGTCGTGCGGAAGAGTTGGGAATTGTCACCGACCTTTCCATCCGGAACCATGTTTATCCGATGTCTTATGACGAAGCGGAAGTTCAAGAATTGATTAAAAAACTTCGTTTTGACGAAAATGACAGCATTGTCGCTTATGACATTGCCTGGGAGCCCCGTATCGGCCATTATGTCGACAATAGTTTTATCGGCCGTAAACATTGGGATGGCGATTGGGCAGAATGGGTCATTGAGCAATACGGTTCAGTAGAGCACGCCGAAGCGCTGTGGGGATGCCCTATCAACCGCGATGAGGACGGTAACATCATCGGCGTAACCGATGCGATGCTGGATGATGCATCGGATGCTTACACCAAGATCGTCTCGGCTTATCGTCGCTTTATTGATGATATTGTTTCAAAAATCTTCAGTGAAAAATTGACGCATCTGCGCACTCTTGCTCCCGATCAGTTGGTCAGTTTGCGCATGTCTATGTCGGGAAGCGCCATGACAACCGCCGCATTTAAGCCCTCAAACTTTTGTTACGACTTTTCAAGTTTTGCATCTACCTTGGACTTTATGGAACCGGAAGGCTATTGCCTAAATGGCAGTGAAGAGGCGGCTCTTCAAGTTGTTTTTTCCAATGCATATAACCGTTACATCCAGCCCGGTACGCCCATCGTTTGGAAAGAATACGGCCGACATGTTTGGAGCGGATCGAATTTCACCAACAACAAGTACGGAAATCTTCAACAAATGCTGGACGGGCAACGCGAATATTATCGCACTTCTCTGGAGTACTGTTTGCGCAGTCATACTGCAGGCATGTTTGCATGGTATTACGCAGGAGGCTTCCGTATCGGCGAAAACTCGGATTACGGCATCGTCAATCCAGATGGTTCCGACCGTCCCGCCACAAAACTGTTGCGAGAATATGCACCCAAATTCCTCGCTCTCGGCAAATGTCCCAAAGCAGACGTCGTACTCACGGTTGAGCGAGATGACAGCAATCGCGGGATTTTCGCCATGTATGATAAAACAAAAGCAGAAGTTCGTCGCGCCTTTGATGAGGGTAAATCGGTTGCATTCATGAACAAAAAACAATTCATACCCAATGAACTTGTCTACGCCGACACTGTGCTTGACGAGGCTGTGGGCGGAACAGCAGCAGAAGGTGCTTACCCGCTTCGCTATGTCAATGGTATGATTAAAAATGTCGAACAGTGTTGCGGTAACGTCAAGATCACCGTCTGCAATACGTTGCCCACAGTTTGGAAAACAGGCACGGTTTCAATCATAGCCGGTGACACAGCCGTTGCCGTCATTGACCAAGATGTTCCCTATTTGGCTGACATATCGGTGTGCGCCTCTGTGTCTACAGGAACGTCGTTACGTCTGTCTATCGAAGGAAAGCCGTTCGGTATGAGTTATATCGTCAAATAAATCTATACCATAAAAAGAAGCATCGACGCTAAATACGTCGATGCTTCTTTGGTAAAGCAATGCAATCACATATAAAAAAAGACCGCCAAAAGCGATCCGATGGAAGAAAGAAACAAATCCCATGTTCATAGAAAATCGAATAAAGGAGGTAGAAAGCGGTACAAAGAAACTCAAGAAAATGAAGTGAACTTGAACTTCGCAGAAAGGAGGTTCAAGCCCTCGGTCTATTAGTATCGATCAGCTGAACACATTACTGTGCTTACACCTTCGACCTATCAAACTTGTAGTCTGCAAGTGACCTTACCTAGTTAAACTAGGAGGGATATCTCATCTTGAGGTGGGCTTCACGCTTAGATGCTTTCAGCGTTTATCCC
>CAZOHP010000142.1:0-2005 GCA_964579815.1 uncultured Lachnospiraceae bacterium | reverse complement strand
CTGGCAACATTGCTGTGCTGGTCACACTACGCCGTCGAGGCATGCACTTGGTCGGTGGGCGAATGCGGACGATATGCGAAAACCGTGCGGTGCGGTTGCCTTTGGGTGTATTGCGCATTTTGCGTCATCGGGGCCGTTGCGGCGCCCGCGAGTGTTTGGACGGTGGCCGATTTTTCGATCGGAGCCATGACGTTGATCAATCTCGTTGTATTGTGCAAATCGCATCGTGAGGTGGTTGAGGCTTCGCGGGAGATGATGCGAAAGCATCGGCCGAAGCAATGACGAAAAACGGGAGAATAAAAAATGCCCGCCGACGGACGACGGGCATTTTTTCTTATTTTGCGATGATTTTTTGCTTTTCCAGTACGGTATGCGTAAAGATGATGGCGATGACGGCAAGAGCGAATGAGATGGCCGAAAGCAGTTGCTGGCCGTAAATTTCGCCGCCGAAGATCTTAACACCGTTCAGCACGGGATCTGCCTCTTGAACGGCTGTCAGAATTTTACTGCCGATCAGCGCGGCCACAAAACCGCACACGCCGCCGATGCTGTTTTTGATGGCCGAGGCTTGAACGAAATACCGGTCATCGACAAAATTATAAACAATATTCAAAAGATTTTGATTGATGCCCGCCCTGCCGATGCTTTGAATGACGGTGTAAGCGATGACCATATACCACAGGCGCGGTGAGGTGAAGACATTGAGCAGATATGCTGCGGCGACAATGGAAAGGCCGAGTGCCAAGCCCTTAGCATAAGAGTGTCGGTCGGTGTAGCGGCCGATGGGGCGTGAAAAGGTGAAACGGCAAAAATTACCTGCGATGTTGATGAGTTGAATAGTGAAAACGTCAAGGCCGAGTTCGCCTTGTTTGTATGTACCCATGAAACCGACCGTCATGTAATTGGCGCTTTGCCAAAGTATGGTGAGAATGATCACGCAGACAAATCCGCGGTTGGAGAACAGCGTTTTGACCACCCGAGACAGCGGAACGATATCCGTTTTTCGAGGCGGTTCGTTGATGCGGTTTTTGATCAGCATTAGGCAAATGAAATCCGCGGCACAGACAACTGCCATCACGCCGGCGACGAACAGAAAGCCTGCCTGCATGCGTTCGGCATCTTCGAATCGGTTCAGCACCCAACTCATGACGAACGTGAAGACGACACCCGAGAGTAGCGAGATCATTTCTTTGGTTGCCGCAAAACGAGCACGTTTGTCCGAGTCAACATAGGAATTGCCCCACCAGAAAATGATGGAGGCGACCGAATAGTTGCCGAAATAACCGAGCAGGAAACAGGCGAACGTGATGATTGTTCGATATTCGGCGGCAAACGGCATAAACGGAACGAGATACAAGCACATGAAAAGAAATTGGCCGATGCCGTGAACGGTTGCCGCAACGCGTTTGACATTGGTGATGCGCTGAACCACGAAAATGGAAGCGAGTTGGAAAAGGAAAGCAAATGAAATCAACGATTGAACGATGCCGATGGTTGCGTCGTCCAGTCCGATGTGGAGGAGCAACTTGGTGAGAAACGGCTCGGCAACGAGCAGGGCGATAAAATACTCAAAGGTGCATTCCAACGCGTAGGCGCGGCGTGAACGGACGCTGTCGCGTGTGGCATACGGATCTTGCGCCGGTACAGCGGCTTGTTTGAGATCATTCATATGACAGAAGTTCCTTTCGTTATTTACATCAATGATGTGAAACAGTTACCATTTTATCATTTTACCGATGCCTTGTCAATAGATTTCCCCAAAATTCAACATTGCAATTATAATGCGCCGAAAGCGCGGGGGAAAATGCCGAGTTTCGGCATTTTCCCCCGCGTTTGTTTTTATTGCTCCGATTTTTTGTCATATGCTACGGCCAGGTCGACGACAAGGCCGTAACTGCGCGTTCCCTCGGTGCCTTGCCATTTGAGGTAGGTGTCATTCACGGCCCCCGAGACCTCGCTTGCGACCGAATTGCGATATTGCTCGAAAAATTCGCTGTAAGCCCAT
>CAZOHP010000141.1:0-2032 GCA_964579815.1 uncultured Lachnospiraceae bacterium | reverse complement strand
TGTCACCCATGTTTGGCTTGACGCACTGACCAACTATATCACCGCCATCGGCTACGATCCCGACAAGAGTTTTGAGGAGCAATCCGAAACATTTAAGAAACTGTGGCCTGCCGATGTGCACATCATCGGCAAGGACATCATTCGCTTCCACACCATTTATTGGCCTATTTTTCTCATGGCACTTGATCTGCCGCTGCCGAAAAAGGTATTTGCGCATCCTTGGTTCAACTTCGGCGCGGACAAAATGTCCAAATCGCGGGGCAATGTCATTTACGCCGATGAATTGGCGGAGCATTTCACAACCGACGGCGTACGCTATTACGCGCTTTCCGAAATGCCCTACGCCAACGACGGTTCGATCACCTACGAAAATGTCATCAAGCGTTTCAACACCGACCTGGTCAACAATCTCGGCAATTTGGTCAAACGAACGCTTGACATGCAAAAAAAATATTTTGACAGTGTGATTCAAGCGCCCGTATCCCGAGCCGCGCTGGACGATGAAGTCATTGCGGCCTGCGTGACCGCCTATCATCGCGTCATTGAATGCATGGACTCTTATCGCGTTGCCGACGCACTGGAGGCTATCTTCACCATGCTGTCACGCGCCAACAAGTATATCGATGAAACAACCCCTTGGGCGCTGGCCAAAGACGAGACTCAAAAAGAGCGGTTGGGCACAGTCCTTTATACACTTTTAGAGACCATTCGCTGGGGCGCGGTATTGCTCAAGCCTTTCATTCCCACCACGGCCGAAGAAATTCTTTCCGAGTTGAACACGACTGCTGTCGGTTACAACACCATCGGCACGGCGGACCGATTCGGAGCGCTGGCTCCCGCAAGCCGCGTGGGTGATTCCAAGGTGCTGTTCGCCCGCATAGACGAACAAAAGAAGTTGGAAGAGTTCGAAGCCAAACGGCAACAACAGGCGGCGCTTGCCGCCAAAGCCGAGGCCGCCGTCGAAAAACCCGAGGGCTGTGCTTTGATCGGCATTGACGATTTCATGAATATCGAACTGCGCGCGGCTAAGATTATCGCTTGCGAAAATGTACCCAAGGCCAAAAAATTGCTCAAATTGCAGGTTGACCTGGGCTATGAACGTCGTCAGGTGGTATCCGGCATTGCCAAGTGGTACACGCCCGACCAACTCATCGGAAAAACAGTCATATTGGTCGCCAATCTGAAACCCGCGACATTGTGCGGCGTCGAATCAAACGGTATGATCTTGGCCGCCGGTGAAGAAACGGTTCGTGTTGTTTTCCTTGACCCCGAAACGCCGCTGGGCGAGCGTATCAGATAAAAACGGCGGGGCATTACCCCCGCCGAAACAATTCTTCAAAACTATAACAAACCGGAGTATACAATATGAAAATAACCGTGATCGGTTGCGGGCGCTGGGGATCGCTGATTGCCTGGTATCTCGATCGCATGGGGCATGAGGTGACGCTTTACGGGCGCGCCGATTCCGCGCAAATGCGTGAATTTGCGGCCACGCGCCGAAACGCCTTACTCGAATTACCCGCAACGGTACGACTGTCGACCGACATCCGCACCGTTGCCGAGGGCGAGATCATTATTATCTCCATTCCCTCGCAAGCATTGACGGAGTTGATGACGGAACTTAAGCCGCTGGCTCTGCATGAAAAGACGGTTGTGCTTTGCATGAAAGGAATCGATATCGCATCGGGGCGCAGACTCAGTGAAGTTGCGCGCGATGGCCTTGACGCCGATTGCCCCGTTGCCGTATGGCTCGGCCCGGGGCATGTTCAGGAATTTTACCGCGGACATCCGTCCTGCATGGTCATCGATGCGGAAAACGACGCCGTCAAGCACCGTTTGGTCGACGCGTTTTCAAGCGATCTGATCCGCTTTTATTACGGGCAGGACATGATCGGCAACGAAATCGGTGCGGCGGCGAAAAATGTGATCGGCATTGCCGCGGGCATGCTGGACGGCTATGATCTCGGCACGCTCAAGGGCGCGTTGATGTCACGTGGCACGTGTGAAGTGGCTCGATTGATCAAGGCGAGGG
>CAZOHP010000140.1:0-2169 GCA_964579815.1 uncultured Lachnospiraceae bacterium | reverse complement strand
CGAATCGTTTTTCTCGGATGACATCGGCTCGATCGAAAAGTTGGAGCGCACCATCACCGAGCGGTTACGTTCTATGCTGGGAATCTCGGCCAAGGTCCATTTGGTCAACCCCAAATCCATCGTCCGCTCCGAGGGCAAGGCCAAGCGCGTCATTGATAATCGCGCGGGTAAAATATAACACAAGGAGGAGACAACCATTATGATGATCGTCCGACAACTGTCTGTTTTTCTTGAAAACAAACCCGGCCGTCTGTGTGCCGCAACCGATGTTCTTGCGCGCGAGGGCATCAACTTGAATGCCTTGACGCTGGCCGACACGTCCGAATTCGGTATTCTCCGCCTTTTGGTCGATCAGCCGGATCGCGCCAAAGAAGTACTGACCGCAAGCGGTGTGGCTGTACGCTTGACCGATGTGCTCGCCGTTGCCACAGAAGATACGCCCGGCGGCGCCGTCGGCATTCTCCATTTGCTCTCCGAATCCGGCTTGAACATTGAATACATGTACGCCTGTGTCGGCATGATGAGCGGGAAGGCGCTCTTGGTCATTCGTACCGATGACTTGGATCTTGCCGCCAACATTCTCAATCGAGGCGGTTACGGTGATATCAACCCCGCCGAAGTTTATCGAATTTAACGATCAAACTTCCCCGCTCCTCACTCCTCAAAAACTGTATGATAAAAGGTAGATTGTTATGGAATATACTATTTCGAACCGTATGAGTACATTGCGCGGCTCCGCCATTCGCGAAATATTCAAATATGCCGCCGAACCATCCGTCATTTCTTTGGCGGGCGGCAATCCCGCTCCCGAGTTGTTTCCGCACAAGGAACTTGCCGACATTGCCGCCGAAATGCTGCGCGAGCAGCCCGTCACGGCGCTTCAATACGGCATTACCGAGGGCTATACCCCACTGCGCGAGGCCGTCAAAGAGCGGCTCGGCAGTGTGGAGGGCATCGGGCGCCGCGACGACGAAGTCATTGTTGTTTCGGGCGGCCAGCAAGGCATTGAGTTGGTGACCAAATGCTTAGTCAATGAGGGCGACACCGTCATCGTCGAGCAACCCAGTTTCATCGGTGCCACCAACGCCTTTCGCTCCTACAATGCGCATCTCGTCGGCATCCCCGTCGAGAGTGACGGCATGAATTTGGACATACTGGAAAAGGCCATCGCCGAGAACAAGAACATTCGTTTCATCTATACGATTCCAACATTCCAGAACCCCATGGGCGTCACCATGAGCATGGAAAAGCGTCGCAAACTTTACGAAATCGCCAAAAAGAACGGTATCTTGATTCTGGAGGACAACCCTTACGGCGAGTTAACATTCGATGGCACCAAAACCCCAACCATCAAATCGATGGACACGGACGGCATCGTCATGTACAGCGGCTCTTTCTCCAAAATTCTCGCTCCCGGATTGCGTTTGGGCTTTCTCTGCGCGCCGCGCGACATTGTACAAAAAGTTGTCATTGCCAAGCAGGTCTCGGACGTTCATACGCCCATGTTGCCGCAGTTACTCGCCACAGAGTATATGAAACGGTATGATCTTAACGCCTTGATCACCAAAATGCGTCAGACATACGCGCACAAGTGCTCAACCATGCTGAATGCCATGGACGAATACTTCCCTGCCGACATCACCTACACCCGTCCGGGCGGCGGCCTTTTCATCTGGTGCGATCTCGGCCATGGGCTTGACACACTGGCGTTGTCCGGAGCGGCCATAGCCGAGAAAGTCGTATACGTTCCCGGCAACACCTTTATGGTCGACATGGATCAGCCATGCTCCGCATTGCGATTGAATTACTCCACCATGTCAGATGAACGAATCGTTGAGGGCATCAAGCGTCTCGGCAAAGTATTTCATGATGCGATTCGCTGAAAACGAATCGCATGGCCCTGCCGCGCCGTAAAGGCTCGGCAGGGCCCTCACGGGAAGTTCGCCGAAAAAGTTCCGGACAAAATTCAAAAAAGGTATTGACAAATTCGAAAAAAGTGTTATAATATATCCGTTGCAGTAAAGACAATACAATATGCGGGTATGGCGGAATTGGCAGACGCGTAAGATTCAGGTTCTTATGATCGCAAGGTTGTGGAGGTTCAAGTCCTCTTGCCCGCACCAGACAAGAATAATACGAACCCGACGGATAAAGTTGAGTTCGTATTAT
>CAZOHP010000139.1:0-2292 GCA_964579815.1 uncultured Lachnospiraceae bacterium | reverse complement strand
GACGTGTTAAGCGGCAGACCGATCGCTTCAAACGCCGCGCGGTCGGATGGCATAAAATGCATCCAATTATGAATCAGTTCGCAGTGATCGGGGTAAAAGGAATGCGGCGTGCCCGGAGTGAGCAGAATGCATTCTTCCGGATATACGCGGTGTGTATGGCCGTGCAGAATAAAGACAACGGGAGTTTTGAAATGCAGAAACAAGTATTCATCGGTGCCGCCGGGACGTTCCAACTTGAAATCCGGGGCTTCGTAGCCATTATGTTTTGTTCGAATGATTTGATAACCGAGCATATTCTCACCTCCGAATAGTATTTTATCAAAGATAAAACAAAATGTCAATCGGCAAAACAAAAAAGCATTGAAATCAAATGCGTTTTCATGTACAATATAGAAAAAACGCAGGAGGAAAAGCCTATGAATATTCCGAGACCCGAACATCCCAATCCGCAATGGCAACGAGACGGTTGGAAAAATCTCAACGGAGAATGGGAATTTGATTTTGACTTCGGTGTAAGTGCGCGGGCGCGCAAATTATATGCGGGAGGGGCGCTCTCGCGTCGAATCACGGTGCCGTTTTGTCCCGAAAGCGAGTTGTCCGGCATTGGGTATACGGATTTTATCCCCGCCGTTTGCTATCGTCGCACGGTTCACTTGACCGAGAACGAACTCTCCGGACGAGTATGGTTGCATTTCGGTGCGGTTGATTATCACAGTTATATTTATGTAAATGGCGTACCGGTGGGAGAACATATCGGCGGGTACAGTTCGTTTACCGTGGACTTGACGGCACATGTAAGGGCGGGAGAAAATGTGATTTTCGTCATTGCCGAGGATGATGTACGCAGCGTACGGCAACCGTCGGGAAAGCAAAGTACGCAATATGATTCCTATGGTTGTTTTTACACGCGCACAACGGGGATATGGCAAACGGTTTGGTTGGAATTTGTGCCTTTTGACCATGTGAAAAGTTGTAAATATATTTCCGACATCTCGCGCGGCGTGCTGACCGTGATGGGTGAGGTTGAGGGGCAGGGGGAACTGACCTTGCGTGCTTCTTACGAGGGCCGGCCGATGGGACAGACATCATTGACGGTCAGCGGCGGTCGATTTTCGGTGCAACTGACGCCGGAGGAACTGCATCTCTGGGAGATCGGCCACGGGCGACTGTATGATTTGGATATCACTTTTGGCCAAGACACGGTACACAGTTATTTCGGTATGCGCGAAGTGGCGTTGGATGGTTCCAAATTTAAACTGAACGGTAAAACCGTGTTTTTGCGCACGGTGCTCGATCAAGGATTTTATCCCGACGGAATCTATACGGCGCGAGATGACGAAACGCTTGGTCGCGATATATTATTGTCGCAGGCATTTGGCTTTCACGGTGCACGGTTGCACCAAAAGGTGTTTGAAAAGCGTTTCTTGTATCATTGCGATCGCGCAGGATATATTGTTTGGGGAGAGCACGCCAATTGGGGAATTGACGAGAAAGATGCGGAGGCCGAGGGTAATTTCATCTGCGAGTGGGCCGAAATCATTCAGCGTGATTTCAACAGTCCCGCACTGATTGGTTGGTGTCCTTTTAACGAAACATGGGGATATCACGAAAGGACGGAAAAGACGCGCTTGGTCGAGTGTGTGTATCGGATGACCAAACTATACGATACAACGCGTCCTTGTATTGATACGAGCGGCAATTATCATATTGACGGCAAGGAAATACACGATGTGCACGACTACGAGCAGAACGTGGCACGATTTGCCGAACATTATGCGCATATCGGCGAGGGTGTCGTGAACGATCAAATTCGCCGAAACGAGGGCAATGTTCAGCCGTATTGCGGCGAACCTATTTACATGAGCGAATACGGCGGGATCAAATGGGCACCGGATGAGAACGCGGGCTGGGGTTACGGCGATGCGCCGAAAACGCGGGAAGAATATGTCGAGCGCTATTGCGGCTTGACCGATATTCTCATGAATAATCCGTATATCATGGGTATTTGCTATACGCAACTGTACGATGTGGAGCAAGAAAAAAACGGATTGTACCATTACGATCGAAGCCCGAAATTCAATGAAGAAACAGTGCAAAAAATGAGAGCGGCCATCATCCGAGAGGCTGCCATCGAAAAAACGTAAAGACGAGCAAATAACAAACAAAAAGGGAAAGCGGGTATACGCTTTCCCTTTTTGTTTGTTTGCTCCGTCGTGGTATGGCTCGGCGGTTCAAAGATTATTCTCAAAAATTTGGTAAAATAAAATACCGAAAGCCGAAAGCCATATCGAA
>CAZOHP010000138.1:0-2312 GCA_964579815.1 uncultured Lachnospiraceae bacterium | reverse complement strand
GGGGGTCGGACAGCGAATAAACCGCATGCCCCATACCGTAAATCAATCCCGCACCGTCAAAGGCACGCTTTTCCAACAAATCGATCAGATAATCGCGGATGGAAGATTCGTCGGTAATATCGATCGTTCCTTTCATATCCTCAAACATTTTGACCACTTTGATATTGGCTCCGCCATGGCGAGGTCCCTTGAGCGAACCGAGCGCCGCGGCAATCGCCGAATAGGTGTCGGTGCCCGACGAAGTGACCACATGCGTCGTAAATGTTGAGTTGTTACCGCCACCGTGTTCGGCATGCAAAACCAACGCCAAATCCAGCAACCGTGCTTCCAGCGGCGTAAATTCACCGTGCTCACGCAAAATGTAGAGCAGGTTCTCCGCAATGCTCAATTCCGGCTTGGGGAAATGAATGAACAAACTTTGGCCGTTATGGTAATGCTGATAGGAATGGTAGCCGTAAACGGCAAGCAACGGGAACTGTGCGATCAACCCCAAGCATTGGCGCAACACATTGGGCGTGGAAATATCGTCGGGGCATTCGTCATATGCGTACAGCGCCAGCACACTGCGCGACAGCATATTCATCATATCTTTACCGGGAGCTTTGAGAATCATATCCCGCACAAAGGAGGGCGGCAACGAGCGATAGCGCGAAAGTTGCGCGGAAAAATCGGCCAATTCCGTGCGGGTAGGAAGTTTGGAAAACAGCAAAAGATAGATTGTCTCTTCAAAACCGTGGCGCCCGTCGGTCAAAAAGCCGTTGACCAAATCGCGAATATCGACGCCGCGATAATACAGACGGCCCTTGCAAGGCACAATGTTGCCGTCCGCATCCTTTTCCTTGGACACAATATTGGATACCTCGGTCAATCCCGCCACAACACCGGAACCATCGAGATCGCGCAAGCCGCGCTTAACATTATGTTCGGCATACATACGCGTCTCTATACCGTTGTTGGCATCGGTGCGCGCGGCCAACCGATGGAGATATGGGGTAATTTCGGAATAATTGATGGACATGAAAATCTCCTTTGCTATGGGTATATATAGGATATTATAACATTTTTTAACATATTTGTCAAGCGAGAAGAAATTTATAAAATGCAGTGTTGCAATAGATGTAAAACCGAAAAGAAAAAAGCATATATCTTGACAAATTCGGAAAAACAAGTTATAATGTATAGCACCATGGCACACCGACTGCCTGTACTACCGTCTGCGGCGTCATCCGCGACCTACACAAGGAGGTATCCGATTGAATTCCGACATCAACACATCCGCATTCAGTTTTGCCGCACCGGAGGGGCTTCGGGTCAACCTGCTCGCCTCCGCTTTCGGTATACCGAAAGCGGCTCCGGTTTTTTCTTGGGTCATGCGTTCGGGCGATGATGAAGATATCCAAACAAGTTATCGCATCTTGATCGCCGGCCGTTCGGAAGATATGAAGCAAGGTAATTATCTGATCGACACCGGCTGGACCGCCAGCGACGAGAGCAGTAATATCACCATTGCCGGATTGGATACCGTGTTGCAAGACAACGAACTGTACTATTGGGCCGTTCAGTTACGCAACAGGAGCGGCGCCGAAAGCACGCTGTCCGATCCGATGCCGTTTACAACGGCGATCGGGAACGCGTGGGAGGATACGCGCGGCATTTGGAGCCCCGATACCGACGGGAACAGTGACTTTGCCTTTTTGCGCACCGAATTCAAAGTTCCGGATATCGATGCCGTCGAACGCGCGGTGCTCAGCGTCACCGCCACCTCTCCCGAACCGTCGCGCCGCTATGTTTATCATGCTTATCTCAACGGCAATTTCGTCGGTCTCGGCCCCACCCGCATCGGCAAAAGCGTCGATGGCGAAGATGTCCTCTATTACGACAGTTATGACATAACGGCTCACCTCGCTCCCACCAGCGCGTTGGGCGTGATTTGCTACACCAAAGAAGAAAAATCGTTTCTCTGCCAACTGACCGTTTTCTACAAAAACGGCAGCCGACGCGTGCTGCTCAACAGTGCGCGCGACGCGGAAACTTTTCTCGGCATGGACGGCACCCGTGTATTCGCTTCCGGCAACGAAGCCGGCACGTATTTCTTCAAAGAAGAATCCGAAAACATTAATGCCACCGCTTATCCTTTCGGTTTTGACCGTCCGGAGTTTTCCGCCGCCTCGTGGTCCCCTGTCTGTCTGCGAGATGATGTGGAAATCGAGCATCAACGTCATCTGGAACCGCGCCTCGGGGAGCCGATCGGTCGCTATCTTCAAGACGTTGCGCTCGTCGAGCGCCGCGAAAACGGAAGCATATTCATCGAC
>CAZOHP010000137.1:0-2313 GCA_964579815.1 uncultured Lachnospiraceae bacterium | reverse complement strand
CGCTTTCCAAAAACGATCTCAGTGTTCCGTTTTTCTTCAACCGCAAGGAGGTCAAAGATCACGGCGAGGGCGGCATGTTCGTCGGCTATGTGCCTCAGGCAGGTGAGGAGATCGTCATTATCGAGGACGTCATTACCGCCGGCACCGCCATCCGCGAGAGCATGCAAATTCTCTCTCAGTTGGAGGGGACCCGTGTCGCGGCTGCCTTCATCATGGTCGATCGAAAGGAAAAAGGCCAAACCGACAAGGGCGCCATGCAGGAGATCGAGAAGCAATTCGGATTCCGCGTATTCTCCATCGTCGATGTGTATGATATCATCGAATATTTGGAGGAAGATCCCGCCAACAGGGAAAACGTCACCCGCATCAAAAATTACCTTGCGGTAAACGGCGCAAAGGAGTAAGGAGCGTGCCATGAGGAGTCTTATTGACATTCTTGATTTGAGCGTGCGGGAAATCGACGAACTGATCGCCACGGCATGTGACATCATCGATCACCCCGACGCCTATGCCCATGCATGCGAGGGAAAAAAATTAGCAACGCTGTTCTTCGAACCGTCGACCCGGACGCGCCTGTCCTTTGAAGCGGCCATGTATGAACTCGGCGGCAGAGTCTTGAGCATGGCAAGCGCCGCATCAAGTTCGGCCGTCAAGGGCGAGAGCGTAGCCGACACCGCCAAGGTCATCTCATGCTACGCCGATATCATCGCCATGCGTCACCCCAAAGAGGGCGCGGCGCTCGTTGCGGCTGACAACGCCACCATTCCCGTGATCAACGCCGGCGACGGCGGGCATTGCCACCCAACGCAAACGCTGGCCGATTTGCTCACCGTGTACCGCGAAAAAGGTCGTTTCTGTGACTTGACTGTCGGATTGTGCGGCGATCTCAAATTCGGCCGCACCGTTCATTCCCTCATCAATGCATTGTCGCGTTACGATAACATCTGCTTTGTCCTCATCTCCCCGGCCGAATTGCGGCTTCCCGATTATGTCAAGCAGGACGTGTTGGAGAAAAACGGCATTCCCTACGAGGAAATCACCGACCTTGAAACCGCTCTGCCCTCGCTCGATATTCTCTACATGACTCGCGTTCAACGCGAACGCTTTTTCAATGAGGAAGATTATCTGCGCCTCAAGGACAGTTACATTCTCGATACCAAAAAAATGGCACATGCCGGAGCCGATCTGTGCGTGATGCACCCGCTGCCGCGCGTCAACGAGATCAGCGTTGCCGTGGACAACGACCCCCGCGCCTGCTACTTTAAGCAGGTGCTCAACGGCAAATATATGCGCATGGCCCTCATTTTGAAATTATTAAAGGAGGCCGGTACGATATGACAATCGATTCCACTGTTCGCACAGGCATCGTGATTGACCACATCACGGCCGGCCGCGCAATGCGGCTTTATGAATTGCTTGATTTGGAAAGCGCCGAGGGCGCTGTCGCTATCATCAAAAACGTATCAAGCAACAAAATGGGAAAGAAAGACATCATCAAAATCGACACCGAATTGCCGCTGAATTTAGACATCATCGGTTACGTCGATCCCGGTGCGACCGTCAACATCATCCGCGACGGCAAACCGGTCGACAAACGGAGCATCGACATGCCGGCTCGGCTGACCGACGTGATCCGTTGCAAAAATCCCCGTTGCATCACCTCGGTCGAACAAGAACTTCCGCATGTATTCCGCTTGACCGACCGTGAAAACAGAATCTACCGTTGCATTTACTGCGAAACCAAAGCCAATCAATAAAAAAGGAGAAACGAAAGAATGGCAACCTTTATCAACGAGCCATCCCACACTTTTAACGAATATCTTCTCATTCCCGGTTATTCCTCCGGTGAATGCATCCCGACCAACGTATCTCTCAAGACCCCTCTCGTTCGTTACAAACGCGGCGAACAATCCGCCATCACCATGAACATTCCCATGGTCTCCGCTATCATGCAATCGGTCTCGGGTGACCGTTTGGCCGTGGCTCTTGCCACCGAGGGCGGCGTATCTTTCATCTACGGGTCGCAATCCATTGAAGATGAGGCCGCCATGGTCAAGCGCGCCAAAGATTACAAGGCGGGGTTTGTCACGAGCGATTCCAATATCACACCGGACGCAACTATGGCCGATATCGTCGCGTTGAAAGAAAAGACGGGACACTCGACCGTGGCCGTCACCGATGACGGAACGGCGCACGGTAAACTGCTTGGCATCGTCACGGGGCGCGATTACCGTGTCAGCCGTATGGATCCCGCCACGCCCGTTTCCGCTTTTATGACGCCGTTTGACAAACTCATCACCGCGCCCGAGGGCA
>CAZOHP010000136.1:0-2340 GCA_964579815.1 uncultured Lachnospiraceae bacterium | reverse complement strand
CCAAGCGATCGGGGGTATCGGGATACAGGTCGTGAATGGCGTAAGCGTTATCCCACATAATACGGAAATCGGGGGCAGCGGTCTTCATCTCAACAAGTCTCTTGACCGTTTCGTCCGAATAAGTGATCCCGTTGGGGTTGGAATATTTGGGACAACACCAAATGCCCTTGACGCTCGCATCGTCGGCAACAAGGCGCTCGACCGCATCCATATCCGGTCCATTTTCGGTCATGGGCACATAAACGAGTTCAAAACCGAGCGATTGGGTAACGCCGAAATGGCGATCGTACCCCGGTGCGGGACACAGAAACTTGATTTTTTCTTCGCGACACCACGGGCGTTCGCTGCCGACCACACCGTACAGCATGGCGCGGGCCAGTGCGTCATACATGAGATTCAGCGATGAATTACCGCACACCATCAATCGACTCTCGGGGATACCGAGCAACGCGGAGAACAATTTTTTTGCCTCTGGAATTCCCGTCAGCAAACCGTAATTACGGTAATCGGAACCGACCTTAGCGTCTGCCGCGTCCAAGCAATGCATCATATCGTCAATCAAGTCAAGTTGCTCGGCGCACGGCTTACCGCGAGAGAGATCAAGCGAAAGTCCTCTGCCCTTGACCTCATCATATTGACTTTGCAATTCGGCGCGAAGCGACGACAGTTCGTCGCAACTCATATCAGCGTATTTTTTCATACAGAATAACCCTCTCAAACAAAACACGAAAATCAGAAATCGGCACTACCCGTCGTACGGGGGAATGCCTCGACATCACGAATGTTGGACATGCCCGTAATATACATAATCAAGCGCTCAAAGCCCAAACCGAAGCCGGCATGCTTGGTGCCGCCGAAGCGACGCAGATCAATATACCAGGAATAATCCTCCTCGTTCAAGCCGAACGACTTGATGGCATCCAGCAATACATCCAGCCTTTCCTCACGTTGCGAGCCGCCGATCAATTCGCCGACACCGGGAACCAGCATATCTGCTGCCGCAACAGTTTTGCCATCGTCGTTTCGACGCATATAAAACGCCTTAATCTCGCGAGGATAATCGGTCACAAAAACAGGACGTTTGAATATTTCTTCGGTCAAATATCTTTCATGTTCGGTCTGCAAATCCATTCCCCAGTATACATCGTATTCAAATTGATGGCCGGATTTTTGCAGCAACTCAACCGCCTCGGTATAACTGACACGTCCGAAATCGGCATCAACCAATGTTTGCAACCGTTCCAACAGTGTCGAATCAATCAATTTGTTGAAAAATTCCATTTCGGCGGGACACTGTTCCATCACGTAGCGCAATACAAATTTGATCATGTCCTCGGCCGTATCCATATAGTCGGTCAAATCGGCAAAGGCCATCTCCGGCTCAACCATCCAAAACTCGGCCGCATGTCTTTGCGTATTGGAACGCTCGGCACGAAACGTAGGACCGAACGTGTAAATATTTGCATACGCCATGGCAAACGTTTCACCGTTCAGTTGACCGGAAACGGTCAATCCGGTTTTTTTGCCAAAGAAATCCTGCGAAAAATCGACTTGTCCGTCCTCGGTCTTGGGCACACAATCCAACGGAAGTGTAGTAACCTGAAACATCTCGCCCGCGCCTTCGCAATCGGAACCGGTGATCAGCGGCGTGTGAACGTAGACAAAGCCCCGTTCTTGGAAAAATTTGTGAATGGCATACGCCGCCACCGAGCGCACGCGAAACACGGCATTAAATGTATTGGCACGAGGGCGCAAGTGAGCAATGGTGCGCAAATATTCAAAGGAATGTCTTTTTTTCTGCAACGGATAATCGGGCGTAGATGTGCCCTCAATTTCAACCGCAGTAGCCTTGAGTTCGAAAGGCTGTTTTGCCTCGGGCGTCAACGTAAAAACGCCTTTCACCACAAACGATGCGCCGACATTCTGCTTAGCAAGTTCTTTGTAATTGTCCAGCCTCTCCGCCTCAATAACGACTTGCAGATTGGTCAGATAACTGCCGTCGTTGAGTTCGATAAAGCCGAAAGCATTGGATGCACGGATGGTTCTGGCCCAACCGGCGACGGTCACCTCTTTGTCCGCAAAGGTCGCAGGGTCGGAAAACAACTGTTTTACGGTAATTCGTTTCACGGAAATATCATCCTTTCACGTTTTAATATCTTTCATTTTGCAATTTTTCAAAATAAAGTTGCAATTATCACAATATGCTATATATTATAGCACATCATTTGACAAATTGCAAGAGTTCTCGGCACTGTTTTGAAAAAAACTTTGCCGGGGATTGCCGTTTTTTTGAAATCAATCCTCATTTTCATTCACCGCGCCCCAAAATTCGCGAACCAT
>CAZOHP010000135.1:0-2340 GCA_964579815.1 uncultured Lachnospiraceae bacterium | reverse complement strand
TGGTCGGTTTGAGTGCTTTGATGACCACAACCGTGCCTGCCATGGAAGAGACCATTCGAGCGCTTCGCGTCGCTGCGCCGTGGTGTCGAGTCGTTGTCGGAGGTGCCGTGCTGACGCAAGAATATGCCGATGCGATCGGCGCCGATCATTATGCCAAAGATGCCATGGGGGCGGTGCGTTACGCGGAACAGGTGGAAAGAGAGCTAACCGGCGCATGAAAAAAGAGCGTATTACGGTCATGCGAAGAACGGTATGTACTGACGGAGGCAGAAATGAATATTGAGCAAATGCATTTGATTTTAGATAAGATCAAGCAATATGATAAAATTGCCATTTTCAGGCATATTCGCCCCGACGGAGATGCTGTCGGCGCGACTCTGGGATTGCGAGATATGTTGAGGCTGACCTATCCCGAGAAAGAGGTCTTGTCGCTCAATTGCGACTTCGGTGAGTATGTTGCGTTTATGGGCGAGGAAGATGCCCCCAGGTCGGATGAGTTTTTTGCCGATGCGCTGGGCGTGGTGCTTGATACAGCTAATGTTGAGCGCATTTCCAATCCGCAATATGCATTGTGCCGAGAACTCATCAAGATTGACCATCATATCAATGTGCAGCCGTACGGCGATGTGATGTGGGTGGAAGATGGAAGATCGTCGGCCTGTGAAATGGTTGCCGAATTGTACTATGCCAATCGGGAGGAACTTAGGCTCAATGCCGCTGTTGCGACGGAACTTTATGCCGGCATGGTGACCGATTCCGGGCGTTTCCGTTTCAATTCGGTTTCGGGAGATACGTTGCGATATGCGGGGATGTTGTTGGATATCGGCATTGATACCGATACCTTATATGCGCATCTGTATCTGAGAGACGTTAAGGAATATCGGTTTCAATCATATGTGTACAAGAAAATGAAAATCACGTCAAACGGTGTTGCATGGTTGTATATCGATCGTGCTGTGCGGCGGCGTTTTGGGCTGACGAGTGAGCAGGCAGGCGAGGCGGTCAACCAACTGTCTGCTATTCGCGACAGCCTCATTTGGTTGGTTGTCTTGGATGCCGATGACGGAAGCATTCGCGTTCGTTTGCGTTCGAGATTTGTCCCCATTCATGCGCTGGCAGAGCAATTCGGCGGCGGCGGTCATGCTCATGCCTGCGGCGCAACGGTGCACAGCAAAAAAGAGGCGAAACAGTTGATCACCTGTGCGGATGAATGTTTGGCGCAATATAAGGCGGAGCATCACGGATGGCTCTGATCAAAAAAGGCAGAGTCGCTCGCTTTTCGTCAAGCGAGTGACTCTGCCTTAATTTTCCGTATCCTCAAAAAAATGTATTCCACCCACATCCGTTAAGATATCTCGCGATAGGCATTCCGTTTTGCATCCGTGTGCATAGCAAAATGCCTGTATGCGTCCGCTTGTCCAATCGGGGTGAGCATGAGGCGTGCCGCAAAAGAAGAGTGTACCGGCGGTTTTATCATAGCCCGTAGCGCCGCCGATGAAACCGTAGTTGTAGCCGGGGAGAAAAATATACCCGTGCGAGATGAGCAAAACGTCGGCGCCCTCGTTGCGAGCGGCGTTGGCAATGGTACGGTCGGCCGTGATGATGGCATTCGAGGCGACAACCGCTGTTGAACAACGCGTATATCCTTGACGAACATGGATGAGCGTCATTCCCATCGTCGTTGTTGCGTGGCGCAATGTCGGTGAAATCGCATCAGTGCGCGCGTACAGCCGATTGCTCAGTGACAGTGCATTGAGTTTGATGTCATTTGGATAGCGATTGCCCCATATTTCTTCGGCAGGGAGCGGCGAGAGAATCAGGTTTGAGCGGCGGCATAATTCATCCAAGATCGCGTGTGCATCATCCTGTGCCGCATAAACGGCGGGGCAGAACAGCCGTCCTCCGAGTGCCAGTACCAGCAAATCGGGATGTGCGCAAACAGGAGCGGCGAGTGACGGGAGGGGCGGCAGTGTGAGTACATCGTAGCCGCGCGCGATCAAGGCTGTGCGCACGGCGATCGGTGCGAGTGAAGATATGAGTGCAAGCATGTGGTGATTCCTTTCATGAAAACAAAGATGGCAGACATACAGAGAAATAACTTCTGCATGTCTGCCGAATCTTTATGCAGGATGCGAGGGCTCATGCCTTCTTCATCGTGCGCAGGCAACGGGAGCAAACCGAAACAGTCTTCGTGTTGCCACCGACGGAAATCTTAACCTTGCGGATATTGGGTTTCCAACATCTCTTGGTCTTGCGGTGCGAGTGAGAAACGTTCTCGCCGAACACGACACCTTTGCCGCAGATACTGCATTTTGCCATCCTTGACACCTCCTTGGACAC
>CAZOHP010000134.1:0-2423 GCA_964579815.1 uncultured Lachnospiraceae bacterium | reverse complement strand
GACGATGCTGCGTATGCAGAAGACGCGCATGACGGTGATGTGCTATTACGACGCACGGATGAAAGCCACCATGTACGGCGGCTTATTTAATCCGTTAAAACGTCAACCCGTTTCGACTTACTATTCTTTCCAAGCATTCGGCGAGTTGTATACGTTGGGCAACGAGGTCGAGTGTGAATGCGAAGCACTTGCCGCTGTCAGTGCCGTCGACTGTGACGGAACGCGCCGCGCCGTGATGCTGGTTAATGTGGGCGAGGCGGCTTGTGTGCGGGGAATTCCGACCGATATGAAAGCATATTTGGTCGATGCCGACCATTTCCTTACGGAAACGCCGGTGGCCGATGGTTCGATCACGTTGGCGGAAAATCAAGTTGTGTTGCTTAAAAACGAGTGAAATGAAAGCGCGAAAAACGCTTGACAAAAGCAATCTTCTCGTGCTATAATTACATGACGGTTTCGCCGAACGGCCGCGCCGTATGGTGCCGAAAGGTATTACGGTGAGGAAAGTCCGGGCTTCACAGGGCAGGATAACTGATAACGTCAGCCGCGGGTAACCGCCGGGAAAGTGCAACAGAAATAAACCGCCCGTATGGGTAAGGATGGAAAGGCGAGGTAAGAGCTCACCCACTTGTATGGTAACATGCATTTGCTGTAAACCCTATCCGAAGCAACACCGCAGGAGAGCGTCGGCCCGACACATGCTCTCGGGGTGGCACGGCGTTCGCGCCGAAGCCTGTCCGGTGACGGCAGGCGAAGATTGATGGCCGTTTAAGACAGAACCCGGCTTACAGACGAAACTGTCACGAAAAAGCGTACCGCATTGCGGTGCGCTTTTTCGTTTACCCCGAAACTTACCAAAATATGGTAAATCATATTGACATTGGACAAAAAAAGTAGTATAATACCATCAAAAGGAATATTTTGGTAAATACAGAGCGGAAACGGGGGAGACTTATGTACAGAAAATATATCGCTCAAAACGTTTATGACGCCCTGCAATCCCGCCTCCATTACCTGTTCAGAGAATTTGATAACATCCTCGTTTCTTTTTCCGGCGGTAAAGACAGCGGATTGCTGTTAAATATGGTGCTTGATTTTCAACACAAGTTTTATCCGGACCGCACCGTCGGCGTGTTTCACCAAGATTTCGAAGCGCAATATAAGTGGACGACCGAATATATCGAGCGGACTTTCGAGCGGCTGGAACATGAAAATGTCGAGAGATATTGGGTTTGTCTGCCCATGGCAACGCGAACGGCCCTGAGCAGTTACAGCATGTTTTGGTATCCGTGGGACGATACCAAGCAAGAGTTGTGGGTGCGCCCTATGCCGCAACATCCGTATGTGATCGATCTCCGAAACAACCCCATCTCCACCTATCGTTACCGTATGCACCAGGAGGATCTTGCCAAGCAGTTCAGCCGTTGGTACCGCATGTCGCACGGAAATAAAAAAACGGTTTGCCTTTTGGGTATTCGCGCCGAGGAGTCGATGCAGCGATACAGCGGTATCATCAATAAGCGCTACGGATATCAAGGGCAATGCTGGATCACCAAGCAATTCAAAGATGTCTATGCTGCCTCTCCGTTGTATGATTGGGCACTGTCCGATGTTTGGCACGCCAATTATTTGTTTGATTATGATTACAACCGTTTGTATGATATGTTTTATATGGCAGGGGTTCGTCCCGATTTGATGCGCGTGGCCTCACCGTTCAATGATTATGCCAAGGAGAGTTTGAATCTTTATCGCGTTCTGGACCCGCCGACATGGGCGCGCCTGGTCGGCCGCGTGCACGGCGCGAATTTTGCCTGCATTTACGGCAAAACAAAGGCACTCGGTTATCGTACGCTAACACTCCCCGAGGGACATACATGTGAGTCGTATACCAAGTTTTTGCTTGCCACATTGCCTGCCAGATTGCGCAATAACTATGTCAAAAAATTTAAAACGTCCATGGATTTTTGGCACAAGACGGGAGGCGGACTCACCGAAGAGACCTATCATGAGTTGATCGCCCGCGGCTATCGGGTGCAGAAAAACGGCGTTTCCAATTATACCTTGATGAAACATCCGCGCATCATCTTTGTCGGAAAAATTCCCGATCATACCGATGATATCAAATCTACCAAGGACGTGCCGAGTTGGAAACGAATGTGCTATTGCATTTTGAGAAACGACCACATTTGTCGTTTTATGGGCTTTGGGCTGACGCGTGAACAACAGCGCAGACTGAGTATTTTGCAACGCAAATATGATGCAGTGGGAGATTAACCGACATCTTTCGCGGAAAGGAAGCAACTGAAGTATGGCATATATAAGCCCCGTCTATGAAGTGATCGCCGTGCCGATTGAAAAGATCATTCCCAATACATATAATCCCAACAGCGTGGCACCGCCCGAACTGGAACTGCTGTATGACA
>CAZOHP010000133.1:0-2618 GCA_964579815.1 uncultured Lachnospiraceae bacterium | reverse complement strand
CGGCTACACGATGCCCATTGTTTGCTATTATGCAAAGGAAAAGGACGCTTATGTCATCGTCGATGGCTTTCACCGTTATCGCGTGATGCTGGAGCATCGAGATATTTACGAGCGGGAAGGGGGAAAACTGCCCGTTTCGGTGATCAACAAATCCATTGCCCACCGCATGGCAAGTACCATACGGCATAACCGCGCCCGCGGTTCGCACGACGTTGACTTGATGAGCAATATCGTCAAGGAATTGCATGAACTCGGTCGCTCGGATGCATGGATCTCCAAGCATCTGGGAATGGATCGAGATGAGATTTTGCGTTTGAAGCAGATCACCGGGCTTGCCGCACTGTTCAAGGACATGCGTTTCGGCGATGCATGGGAACCGGCCGAGGACGAATTTGACGAAAAAGTCAGCGAAGTGGATGATCTGCTCGAAGATGAGGAACTGCTCGGAGTTTAAGCGTGCCGACTGTCATATCAAAAAAGCGTCCCTTTCGCATGGTGCGAAAGGGACGCTTTCGGTTTGTGTTTATTGTTCCAACGAGCGAGGAAGCAACTTAATCAGCCGCATCAGAACCGGAGAGAGAAGCAGGTTGAACAAAAATTCGAAAATGAAGTTGGCGCCGACCATAAAGAAAATGACGTATCCCCAAGCGCTCAATCCTTCCTGCGTGCCGCCCGAAACCATGGCATCCCAGAAAAACAGGCGTGTGCCGAGGACAAAGATTCCCGTGTTGACAATGGGACAAACGACGGCGGCCGATATAACGGCAAGATAGCGCCGAGCGGAAAGAGCACGATAAACCAGCCCGGCCGTAAGACCGCACAAAACGCCTTTGACCATGACGGTGATGATGGTGCCGACGGGATTGATGGCCATGAAGAAAGCCGCGTCGCCGAGAAGCAGCACGACGGCGCCGAAGACCGCGCCCAACCACGCGCCTCCGGCCGCGCCGCCGATTGCAGCACCGATGACAATGGGAAGCAGGACGAGCGAAATGGAAAATTGCCCGAAGTGAATGAAATTCCCGAGGTATTGCAATATGACCACCAGCGCTGTCAATATGGCCAAATATGTTAATTTGTATGTGTTAAACGAAGAATTTTTTTTCATGAAGACACTCCTTGTATGCAGCGGTTATTTGATGGAAGCAATCAGCACGGTCATCTCGCCGTCCAGCGTGACCTCACCGAGAGTGGCCGGCAGATAATAGCCGTCTGCGCGGGTCACTCGGTAATGTTCACCGCCCGACGTGATTCGGCCTTCGCCGTCCAAGCAGAGCAAAAAGGCAAAGGAATTTTCGTCTACGGTCAACGCTGTAGGCGCGGTGATGCTCCATTTGCGTGTTTTGAAATAGCGGCAGTGCGCCAGCGTTTGATCGTCGGCACGGCCCGCTTCATAGCGTATGGCATTAACTTGCGCATCGGTGAAAGGAACGGTTACATCCAATGCCTTATCCACATGTAACTCGCGCAACGAGCCGTCCGCGCCGCGACGATCATAGTCATAGACACGATAGGTTCTGTCACAGTTTTGCTGAATTTCGGCAATTAAGATTCCCGCACCGATGGCGTGCAGCATGCCCGAGGGAATGAAATAAGTCTCGCCCGCGCGGACGGGACATCGGCGCATGGTCTCCGCCAATCGGCCCTCGCGGACCATCGCACGGAATTGTTCGGCGCTTATGCCGTCCTTGAGTCCGTAAATGATCTCGGCGCCCTCGTCGGCCTCAACGATGTACCACATCTCGGTCTTGCCGCGATCGTTTTCCACGCGAGCAGCGTAATCGTCGTCGGGATGCACTTGCACCGACAATTTGTCGCGGGCATCGATCAATTTGACCAGCAGGGGAAAATCGCCGCCTGTATGCGCCGCGCCGACGACAGACTCGCCGTAAGTATCGATATATTCGCGCATGGTCATACCGGCGCAAACGCCGTTTTGAATGACGCTCATCTCCTTGTCGCGCACGGTGAGCATCCATGCTTCCCCCACCGTGTCGGTATCGGCGCATATGTTCCAATCGCTCAACAGACGATGGCCGCCCCACAAGGGAGATTTGGTAACACAGGATAATTTGAGTGGATATAAATGTTTCATGATGAGTTCCTTTCGAATCATGCGCTTGCCGTTCGCGGTCTACGGTGAAATTATTATATCAATAGGGGTACTATTTGTACCCCTATACACAAGCGCACGGATTTGCACCGTGGCAGCGTCAATCAACGCTTGCTCCTCCTACATTACTACTTGCATTATTTATTATACCACAGTTTTCTTACTCTTGCAACCATTTTCTTTTCTTTTGTTGTAAGTTTTGTTGCGCCTTTTGCTCCGTCATTCTCATTATGTAAATAACCGTGGTGTGTATGGGGTATCATTCCTTTATGCTCTTTGTCCAAATCAATAGTTTTAGTTCTCTTGTTTTCGGTATCATAATACGAAATATATTTAAGCGTTCCAGCATTGTTTACCGTAACATAAACACGCCCTTTTGTCATTGTTTCAAGCGGTGCATTACTTGAACCCTCATTAGGTTTTATAAATTTAATATTGCCCGATTGCAATACTGTATGATATTCCGACCCGTAGGGCTTGCCAGATACAGAAATACCGCTCGAAC
>CAZOHP010000132.1:0-2675 GCA_964579815.1 uncultured Lachnospiraceae bacterium | reverse complement strand
GAGGTTTGAAGATCGCATTTGACAATTTGGGCTTTGAAAAGTCCGAAACTTCCGAAGAAGTTAAGGTCGATCCCGATGCCGCGGCAAAGGACGCCGAGGAAATGACAAAAACCAATGTCAGCGTGCCGCTGTTCGGTTGTAACAGCGCGTGGGGAAGTTGGATGATCGACACCAATGAGAAAGTTGCCGGTTCGGCTTCTCTCAGTTATGTCATGAATTCCGCCATGACTGCCCGTATGGTATTGCCCGAGGCGGTGGATGCCACGGGAATGGATACGCTTGAGATGGAAATTTATTTCTCCGATCTTGAGATTATGGACATTGATTTCGGCGAGGCGACCTTTGAGATGAGTTCGTCCGGTGTTGCCGACGGTGCGGAGTTGTTCGTGTTTTTCAGCAAAATATTCGAGTCAATCGATGAGCCGACGGTCGGCTGGAATCATGTTGCCATCCCGATCAGCCAAATGAGCAAGTCGGATATTGCCAAAAAAGGCGATTTTGATATTTCTCATATCAACCATATCGGTATCTATTGGACCCGCTGTGCGGCGCCCAAGGCCAATATGATCATGAAAATCGACAACATTCGCCTGACCAACGCGGCCGCCGCCATTGAGGAGAGCGAGGCCAAGGCCGTGCAAGAGGTGATTGACGCGATTCAAGCGCTGAAGGGGCTGAAAAAAGACCAAATCAACGCCGATAACCACGAGACGATCAGTGCGCAGGTCAAAGAGGCCCGAGCCGCCTACGATGCCTTGAGCGCAACCGGTAAAGCGACGGCGGATTCCTCTGCGTGCGCCGTGTTGCTCTCCAGTGCCGAGCGCGCCGTTCTCTCTTACGAACGAGCACTGGAGGACGCGAAGGAGCCGCAAGACACCTCCAAGGATGACCCCAAGGATGACCCATCTAAAGATGACCCGTCTAAGGACGACCCGTCTAAGGATGACCAGCCTAAAGATGATCAGCCCAAGGATGATCCCTCTAAGGATGTCCCCTCGGACGACAAAACTCCGGCCGACTCCACCCCCGATAACACCATGACGCTGATCATCGTGATCGTGGTTGTAACGCTGGTGATCGTGGCCGCCATCGCCGTGATTTGCGTGGTCGTGTTGAAAAAGAAAAAATAAGCGTTTCCGTGCACGTGGTCGTTTTGCACAAGGTTGCCGTGCCGCATTTGGCACATGTGACAAAAAAGACGAATGAAGTGCGAAAAACTTGACAACATATGCACTCTGTGCTATAATATTACTATCAACCGCAAGAGTATGCGGTGCATTGAAACGGAGGAAAAGTTATGAAGAAATTTCTTGCTATGGCGCTTTGCGTCATGATGCTGCTGTCTTGCATGGCATTTGCCACGGCGGCCGAGGACGGACGCGTGGTTATCACCGACGGCAGTACAACCGATGGCTGGACGGGAGATGATGCGGCAGGCCTCCCCGGTCCTGAAATCAACACGGAGATCGATTCCTATGGTGTCGTTTCCTTTACTTATGAGGGAGAATTGCATGCCAACGGCGGTTGGAGCAATCCCGAAGGAAACGGAAAGACCCCGACAAACGGAATCAAATTCAGTTACATTGCCGGAAATACCGAAACCAAAACGTACGATCTGACGGGGATGAATTATCTGATTTTCGATATGTACATTTCCGATGCCGCGACGGTGAAAGATACCGTGTTCTTCCTTGAGTTGACTTCCAAGGGCGGACCGGACCATGAAGAGTCGGCTCGCAAGACGACTTTGAGCGATATGAAAGGCGGGTCAATTGTTGACGGTTGGAACCATTTTGAGATCGCGCTTTCTTCTCTGAGCGACAAGACCGATGGTGATACCGATTGGACAAGGTGGAACTTCATGCGCATTTATAATGCCGATAAGTTGGTTGCCGAGAACGGCTTGACGCTGGCATTTAAGAACCTCTATTTCTGCGAGACCAGCCCGCAGGCCGAGGCTGCCAAGGCGGCCGCCGCGGAGGTTACGGCTAAATATGCACTGATTGCCGATATTTCGTCCGGTGATATTACCGCCGACAACTATGAGACGGTCAAGGCACAGTTGGCAGAAGCAGTGAAAGCCTATAATGATGCCGATGCCACGGTTCAGCAGGTTGTCGCGGCGGAACTTGAGGTGAGCAAGATTGAGCGCACGGTGACTCGCGCGCTGGAAAAGTATGAGGACGCGTTGGCCGCCGCACAGGAGCCTACGACGGATCAGCCGGGAACCGACACGCCCGATGATGCTACTCCCCCCGCAGACGATAAGCTGGAGGATGACGGTAATACGAGTGTCGACGAACCTTCCACGCCGGATACGGGTGACAACAAGCCCGACGATACCGCGCCCGAAGAGGAAAGCGACGGCGGGAACGGTTGGATTATCGCCGTGGTGGCTGCCGTTGTGGTGGTTGCCGCTGTCGTGGTTGTGGTTGTACTCAGCAAAAAGAAACATTGATTGAACGATATTTCAAGACGGCGGCTCGCGCTTCGGTGCGGGTCGCCGTTCCGATCTGGCATATTTGAAAAAATTTTTCGTTTGCGAGAATAAAAATTGCAAAAACCCCTTGATTTTTTGAAAAAGATGTGGTATAATACAAATGTTTGACAGGATGTCACGCTTGCCGGTGTGATGGAATTGGCAGACGTGCTGGACTCAAAATCCAGTGGTAGCG
>CAZOHP010000131.1:0-2751 GCA_964579815.1 uncultured Lachnospiraceae bacterium | reverse complement strand
GATGCCGCGACTGTTTCGGATGCCGCGAAACGGGTTGTGCGGAGAGGCGACGTGGGGGATTATTCATCCAGCGCGGCGTATACGTCTTCTTCAAAATGCGCGGCTGTTTGAGCACCGGAACCACCGTCGGTGCGGGAGTTTTTCAGATAAACGGCGGTGATTTGGTTGGCGGGATCGATCCAGAAGTGGGTACCGTAGGCGCCGCTCCAGCCAAAGGAGCCCTCGGGAATTCGCGGGTAAAAGCCATTGCGATTCACACGCACGCCCAGTCCCCAGCAACTTCCGTGGCAGGGGGGACGGGGAGTCCGCATTTGCTCAACAGCGGCTGCAGACAGTACCCGGCGGCCGTCCAGTGTGCCGTTTTGACGCAACATTTCCGCAAACCGGACATAATCGTTCAAGCAGGAAGCCGCTCCGGCACCGCCGCAGGTGTAGGTGGTGGGAAAATCCTCAAACACGCAATGCGGCATGGGCGCCGATACGGATCGCCCATCTTGGGAACGGCTCATGGTGACCATTGCTTCCCACTCGTTGAGGGTGGGAGCAAAGGTGGTGTGAGTCATGCCCAGCGGCCGGAACAGGTGTTCATCGGCAAAATCGGCAAAGGGGCAGTCGGCGATGAGTTCCACCAGATAGGCCGCCACATCAAAGGCGGCGGTGGCGCTGTAGGCGTCGCCATCACCGGGGTTGAAATCCAGCGCCATGGTGGAGATATATCGCACGGCGGTGGCCAGCGACTGTTTGTCGGATGCGCACATTTGCCCCAACTGCGCATAGCCGGCATCGCGGCACCCCAGCCCGCTGTGGTGGGATAGCAGATGCTCCACGGTGATCGGTGTGGTGGCTTGACCGGTGATGATCAACTCGCGATTTTCATTGAGCGTGCCGATCGGCGGTTGGGCAAATTCCGGGAGATAGCGGTCAAGGCGATCATCCAGTGACAAGCGCCCTTGATCCACCAGCATCAGCACACACGCCGCCGTGAGCGGCTTTGTCATGGAGGCCAACCGAAACAACGCCTGCGTGGTGAGCGGCTCGGCGGTGTCCACATCTTTGACGCCGGCAGCCGTCTCGTACAGCGGAATCCCTTGCTGATACACCCCGACAACCGCGCCGCTGATTCGGCCGTCGACAACATCCTGCCGCAATCGTTCGGAAAGGGCGCGGGCAAGGCGATCTTGATTCAACTGTTTCATTTGAAATTTCCTCCTAATTATACGGATCATAGCGTCTGTTGAATGTAACGCTTTCATTATAGCAGATTCCGACCGATTTGTCATTAGTTTTTTGAACTTTTTTGCAAAACCGCAAAAAGAAAAGGGAGTTCCTTTGAAAGAACTCCCCCTATGGTATGTTGTTGCCGACATCAACCCTCGTCTCGGTTGTCGTCCCCGCGAATGAGCACACGCTCGATTTCGCACACATACATTTGATGGTAGTCATCGGCGGGATAATGCATATCGATGATCGCTTGATCCAAAAAGTCGTTTTTTTGCAGGCGTCCTGCGTAAAGTTGCTTGCAAAGTAGGACGACGCGCGCTTCCACCGGGAAAGGCGTGCCGCTTTCGTCCTCGGTCATGTGCAATCCCGCTGCCGGATATTTGTCACCGTCGCGCCCCGAATGGGCCCCCATGTAAGCCAAGGCACGATGATACTCTTTGTCAAAAAATGCCAAGGACAGATGCTGTGCTCGCTCGGTGATTTCAAAGGTGTAGCGCTGCGGACGGATGAAACAGACGGCAACGCGTTTCCCCCAAAGAACGCCGAAGCAGCCCCAACTGGCAGTCATGGAGTTGGTCACTTTGCCGTCCGAGGCGGAAATGAGCATCCATTCGTTGGCAATGCGATCAAAAAGCGATGAGAATTGTGTGGCGGGTACGGAATGAAAGTTTGACATAGGAAAATCTCCTTAAATGGTAATTGAATATCCACCATATTATTATAGCACGAAAAAGAAACTTTTGCAACGAAAATGAAAAAATCAAAGGCGAAGGCGAGGCCGAATTATTGTATGTTTTGAATGCGGTGGTAGATCTCCTGCATTTTTTCGTCGATGACGGCGATTTCGTTCGCGCATTGCAACATTTCCTCGATGATATCATGCGGAATATCTTTTTCCGATTTGTAGCGGAGGTCGTGCTCCAAACTGGCCCAAAAATCCATTGCCACGGTGCGAAGTTGCACTTCAATGGTTACGTTTTCGGTGCGCTCGGCCAAATAGATGGGCACTTCAACATCTAGGTGGAGCGAGCGGTAACCGTTAAAATTCGGTTCTTTGATATAATCTTTGAGTTTGACAAGTTTGAGGTCGGATTGACGCAACAACATGTCGGCGACGCGGTATACATCATCAATATAACAGCAGACTACGCGAATGCCTGCAATGTCGTTGAGATTCTTTTTGGCGGAAGCAAGGCTGACTTCGTAATGTCGGCGATTGAGTTTTTTGAGAATACTTTGAGGAGTCTTGAGGCGACTTTCGATATGGTGGATGGGATTGCGCATGTAGCGGACTTTGAATTCGTCGTTGAGGATTTCCAATTTAGTTTGAATTTCCTTGATTGCGGCGTTGTAAAGTTGCTGCATTTCCAAGAGATCTTGATAGTTGTGAAATAAACGTGTGAGGTCCTCGGGCAGTTTGGCGTCGTCGGAAAGCAGTGGATTGTTCATGATAGCCGTCCTTTCTTTATTTTTTGTGCATAACATTGTACCACAATACACATAAAAAAGGATGAACAAAGCGTAAAAAGT
>CAZOHP010000130.1:0-2756 GCA_964579815.1 uncultured Lachnospiraceae bacterium | reverse complement strand
TCATCAATTCAACGGCACGGTAGCCGGCGGTAATGTCTACGCCCGCTGCCGCGTAACTGTCGGATCTGGAATTGGAATGCATGGTGTTGTTCCTTTCTTCGTTTTTATTCGGTAATCGGTAATCGGTATTCGGTATTCGGTATTCGGTGGCATAACATGCCGTTTATTCTTTGCCGTTCCAGCAGTAGGTGCAGAGTTTGCAGGGCTCCAGGCCGATGGCTTCAATGACGCCCTCAAGCGTTTGAAAATCGAGGGAGGCAAAATGAAATTTTTCGCATATGGCCCGACGCAATCGTCGACCGCGTTCGGTCGAACCGTCGCGGTATTCATCGATGTGCTCCTGCCCCTCGTCGCCCTCCAATTCATTGATGATGCGGCGCGCCAATAATTCCATGTCGCTGGTGGCGCGGGAGAAATTGAGGTATTTGCAACTGTACATGATCGGCGGGCAGGCGGAGCGCATGTGCACTTCTTTGGCACCGTTGCTGTACAGAAAATCGACCGTCCCCTTGAGTTGTGTACCGCGCACGATCGAATCATCGACAAAAAGCAATTTCTTGTCCTTGATCAGATCGTGGATGGGAATTTGTTTCATTTTGGCAATGCGGTTGCGGTCACTTTGTTTGGTCGGCGTAAAACTGCGAGACCAAGTCGGTGTGTACTTGATAAACGCCCGTGCGTAAGGGATATCGCAGCCGGCGGCGTAGCCGATGGCATGCGGCGTTCCCGAATCGGGCACACCGCTGACGTAATCGATGTTTGTGTTGTTGCCCGCTGCGCTGTCGGAACGAGCCATGATTTGACCGTTTCGGTAGCGCATCATTTCAACATTGATGCCCTCATACGAGGATGTGGGATAGCCGTAATAACTCCAAAGGAACGAGCAGATTCGCATTTCCCGACCCGGTGCCAGCAGTTGTGTGACGTCGTCTGCGGTAATCTCGACTACTTCGCCCGGCCCCAGCCGTCTTTCTTCCCGGTAGCCCAATTTCTCGGCCACAAACGATTCAAATGTAACGCAATGACCGTCCTCGCATTTACCGATGGTCATGGGCAATCGGCCCAGTAGGTCACGTGCGGCGATCAAATTGCCGCCGTCCTTGAGAATGAGAACGGCCGCCGTTCCGTCGATGACTTCTTGGGCAAAGCGAATCCCCGATGCAAAATCGTTTTTTCGATTGATCAGCGCGGCAACCAACTCGGTGGCGTTGACCGCACCGCCCGTCATGGCGGTAAAATGCCCGCCGCCGTCGGTCAAGTATTGCTCAATGAGTGCCTCGGCATTGTTGACCACGCCGAGAACGCAGATGGCGTAGGCACCGAGTTTTCCGCGCACAAGCAACGGTTGCGGGTCGTAATCGCTGATGCAGCCGATGGCGGATTTGCCGTCCATCTCTTCGAAAATGTGCTCAAACTTGGTGCGAAAAGGGGCGTTTTGAATGTTGTGAATATCACGCTGAAGCCCGACCGCGGTATTGTAAGCGGCGACGCCTGCACGGCGCGTACCGAGGTGAGAATGGTAATCGGTCCCGAAAAATACGTCCTCAATGACGTCGCGATGGCAGACAGCGCCGAAGTATCCTCCCATAAGAATCCCTCCTTATGCCCGTACCTCGGCAAACTCTGCCGAGATTTTGGCATCTTTGGCAAGCACGGCTTCGCCGTCGGCAATGCGCTTGGCATTCAATCGGGCGGCCAGTTCCGCGTCCTCCACGGCAAGAATTTGGGCAGCCAGAAGTGCCGCGTTTCCGCCGCCGTTCACGGCAACGGTGGCAACGGGAATGCCCGTTGGCATTTGAACGGTGGAAAGCAGGGCGTCCATGCCGTCAAACAGAGCGGAAGCGCAGGGAATGCCGATAACGGGGAGCGTGGTGTTGGCGGCGATGGCACCGGCCAAGTGTGCCGCCATGCCGGCGGCGGCGATGATCACACCCAAGCCGTTCTCTCGCGCGCCGAGTGCGAAATTGCGAGCATCTTCGGGGGTGCGGTGAGCGGAGTAAACATGCACCTCAAAAGGAATATTGAGCGAGGTGAGCATATCGGTTGCCTTGCGAATGATGGGCAGATCGCTGTCCGAGCCCATAACGATGCCGACTTTTTTCATGGTGATGAAGTTACCTTTCTTAAAAATTAAAATTTGTTTGAGAATGCTCCTAAAAAGCAAAAAGGCATACTGATGCGCGGCGTGTCGGACACGAGGACCGGCGCAAGCCGTGGCGTCGAGTGGCGCACGGCATTCGTATGTCGATTCGGATAAATAATATTTGATATTGGCGATTGACGATTGACGATTGACGGGAACTTTTGACAAAAACATTATACCATACATACAGCATAATGTCAAGCAATATCAAAGTAAAAAATCAAGTTTTTTGTCTTGGCGGAAATAAAAAAACGGAAAGCGAGAGAGAGTTTTCGGGAAACTCTTTCTCGCTTCGGTTTCGTTACTTTGTTATTTGATGGCTTGGCTCTTATCTTTTTGAATAACGTCGTGAGCGCCACCCTCAACGATGCTGGTCGCGCTGACAAGTGTCAACTTGGCTTTCTTTTGCAACTCGGGGATGGAGAGGGCACCGCAGTTGCACATGGTCGACTTGATTTTGGCCAGCGACATGGCTACATTGTCCTTCAGACTGCCCGCGTAGGGAACATAGGAGTCCACGCCCTCTTCAAAGGATAACTTTTTGTCGCCGCCCAGGTCGTATCTTTGCCAGTTGCGGGCACGGGCAGAACCCTCGCCCCAGTATTCTTTGTAG
>CAZOHP010000129.1:0-2815 GCA_964579815.1 uncultured Lachnospiraceae bacterium | reverse complement strand
TGGATATTTAAAATCGACAATATTATTTTGAGTACGCCCATCATTGACGAACCGGAGCAGCCCGAACAACCGGAGCAGCCCGAACAACCGGAACTGCCCGAGCAACCGGAACAACCGGAGCAACAAGAAAATTCAACCGGGTCGAATGCAAGTTTGACCAAAACGAGGAGCCGAGGACTGTGCATCGCAATGGTGTTTGCGATCATCGGCATTGATATTGTGGTGGTTATGACGCGTCGACGCAAAAACGAACAACCGCACGAGCCGCGGGGAGAGGATGAAACATAATGGCCAAAATACAGCGATGGAGTGTAGTCAGAGATGACGCCGAGCATGAACTGATTTATACGTACCGTAAATTATCCCGTACCGTCACACTGGAGATTGACGGGCAGACGTTCAAGTTGCCGCGCGGCGCGCGTGAGGAACCGTTTCGCTTGGGAGAAGAACAGGCGATTTTGCGCATTGATCGAAAGGGAAAAGCAAGTATTCAGATGCGGGATGGCGAGTTGTCCGAATTGTAATTGAACAAAAGCATGGCGCACGATGCATGGTGTGCCATGCTTTTTACATGTGCGGTAAAAACGGTTTTCAACACAAAATAGGCAAAATAAGCAAAAAAAAATTCAACATCTTGTGTTTTACCTATTGCAAAATTCGGAAATGTGTGGTATGATATTACTCAAGGCTGATTGCGCATCGATGGATGCCGTGTGCTCATAGATACGATCAAAGACCGAAAGGAGCGAGAACAGAACATGAAAATTATTAAAAGAGACGGCTCGGAGGAGAATTTCGAACGTCAAAAAATTAAAAACGCCATCCGCAAAGCAAATGAAGATACCGAGGGCAAGCCCGAATTGTCCGAACGTCAAATTGATTATATATCTCTCGTCATTGAAGACCATTGCACCGAGGTCGGCCGTGCTTTTTCGGTGGAAGAGATTCAGGAATTGGTTGAGACGCATATTATTCTTCAAGGCGCACCCGAGACAGCTAAGCGTTATATTCGCTATCGCTTTACACGCAATTTGGCTCGTGTGGCCAACACAACCGATAACCAGATATTGTCGCTGATCGAATGTAATAACGAAGAAGTCAAGCAGGAAAATTCAAACAAAAATCCGACCGTTAACTCGGTGCAGCGTGACTATATGGCCGGTGAAGTGTCCAAAGATCTGACTCGCCGGATTTTACTTCCGGAGGAGATTGTGAAAGCGCATGAAGAGGGAATTATCCATTTTCATGATGCAGATTATTTTGCTCAGCATATGCACAACTGCGATCTGGTCAATTTGGAGGACATGTTGCAAAACGGCACCGTCATCTCGGGTACTATGATCGAAAAACCGCATTCTTTCTCGACAGCTTGCAATATCGCCACGCAGATCATTGCACAGGTCGCTTCCAATCAGTACGGCGGCCAATCCATTTCTTTGACGCATTTGGCCCCCTTTGTGCAGGTCTCGCGTGAGAAGATCCGCCGCCAACTTTCCGCAGAGTTGGACGAGTTGGGCGTCCATACCACCGAAGAACAACTTTCGGCAATGACGGAGAAACGCGTGCGCGAGGAAATCCAGCGCGGAGTTCAAACCATTCAGTATCAAGTTGTCACACTGTTGACGACCAATGGACAGGCTCCCTTTGTCACGGTGTTTATGTATCTGAACGAGGCGAAGAACGAGAGAGAAAAGGCCGATTTGGCCATTATTATCGAAGAAGTGCTCCGTCAGCGTATCACGGGGACGAAAAACGAAGTCGGCGTCTGGGTTACGCCCGCCTTTCCCAAACTCATATATGTGCTGGAGGAAGACAATATTCGCGAAGACGGAAAATATTGGTATTTGACCGAACTTGCCGCCAAATGTACCGCTAAGCGAATGGTCCCCGACTATATTTCGGAAAAGATTATGCTACAACTGAAAGTGGATGCCAACGGCAACGGCAACTGCTATACTTGCATGGGCTGTCGCAGTTTCTTGACTCCGTATGTCGATGCTCAAGGAAAACCGAAATACTACGGCCGTTTCAATCAAGGAGTTGTTACGATCAATCTTGTCGATGTGGCTTGCAGCGCTTGTCGTAATGGTAAGGATGAGCAGAAGTTTTGGGAGATTCTCAATGAGAGATTGGACCTTTGCCACCGTGCGCTTCGTTGCCGTCATGAGCGTCTCAAGGGTACGCTTTCGGACGCCGCTCCCATTTTGTGGCAACATGGCGCACTGGCACGCCTTGCCAAGGGCCAGACCATCGATGAGTTGCTTTACGGCGGTTATTCAACCATTTCGCTCGGCTTTGCGGGCCTTTGGGAGTGTGTGTATGAAGTTACGGGTCACAAATTGACCGAGGCTGAGGGAGAAAAGTTCGGTCTTGCCGTGATGCAACGTCTCAACGATGCTTGCACGACATGGAAAGAGGCGGAGAACATCCATTATTCGCTTTACGGCACGCCGCTGGAGTCAACGACTTATAAATTTGCCAAATGCTTGCAACGCCGCTTCGGTATTATTGAGGGCGTGACGGATAAAAATTACATTACCAACTCCTATCATGTCCATGTAACCGAGCCGATCGATGCATTTGCCAAGTTGGCGCTTGAATCTAAGTTTCAAGCGCTTTCGCCCGGCGGAGCAATCTCATATGTTGAGGTGCCCAATATGCAACAGAATATCCCGGCCGTGCTTGAAGTTATGAAATTTATTTATGACCATATTATGTATGCCGAACTCAATACCAAGAGCGATTATTGCCAAGTGTGCGGTTACGAGGGCGAAATTGAGATCGTGGAGGAGGGCGGCAAACTGATTTGGCGTTG
>CAZOHP010000128.1:0-2835 GCA_964579815.1 uncultured Lachnospiraceae bacterium | reverse complement strand
CAACTCCCTCCAACACGCTGTACATTAAGATTTCCGATTCGAAAACGGATGACGGTTGGGGCGGTTGCATCAATTTCAACAATTTCGCCCGCCTCTCGCTGATTTATCCGCAACGTGAAAATGTCATCGGCGGATATACCGAGCGTAGTTGGACGGTGAAAGGCGAAAATGAATCAAGTTATTGGTTGGGTGGCACGGTACAATACAATGGCAGTGTCTATTATTGCGATGCGTTGAACACGGGTACTATGCGTTTCCCGCTGACCAATCTCGACCAATCTCCCGAAGTGCTTTTGACCATGACCAACGCCAATCAGTTGTTGGTGGAGGTTTCGCTGGATAACAAGAACTGGGCTACGGCGTTCCGATACTTGAATGTCGGATACAATGCGGCACGGGCTGCAAATAATGAAAGTCAAAATGATACGAGTTTCAAACCAAAAGAAAGAACCTTTGATTTGACGGCTGCCATTGCCGAGGCGGCGATCGCCGCCAAAACGGCCGGCATGACAAATTCGGAATCGCTGTATGTGAGAATCGGAGATTCCATGCCGTACGCATATGATGCGAAAGGCAATGTAACCAACGCCACCGGCGGCTGGGGCGGTCAGTTGGTCGGCAAGGTGACGCTGAAAGCCCTTGTTCCGCCCACGAGCGACATCGGTTCCGCAGTGGAAACCGACCGCGTCATCATGGACAAGGTTGACATCTATTCGTACAACTCCGACACCGACACCTACACCTATCGGTTCATCGAGAACGAGCCCATGCTCGTGACCACCGACACCGGTTTGCCGTGCGGCAAGTTGAGCACCAACATCGGCGCGGGCACGGTGACCGTCGCAGACGACGGCACCATGACCTCCAAGGGCGACGGCAACTGGAACGGCCGCTATGCCGATAACGATGATTTCTTCCTCTATCGCTATCGGGTTCCCGCGACGGCCAACACCATGGTTTGGAGCGCCAACCTCGGCGGCGGCTACGGCGTGGACGTTGCTATCGGCGACGAGTGGTTCCCCAATCCCTACGACGACTCCCTTTGGACCAATGTGGCGCTGTTTTCGGATGACGGCCTCAACGGCACAACCGGTTCCGCCCTCAAGGTGATTTCCTACGATTTGACGGGAAAGGGAACCGATTCGGGCGACAAATACATTTATTTGAAGTTCTACGACGCCGATTGGGAGCACAACGGCTACGGCGTGCGCGTGGCGCTCGGCTCGGAGCACCCTGTGACCATGTCGTGGGGCGTGTCCTATGCAGAAGATGCGGCGTATGCCGGCATTGACGCGGTGGCGCTGAACTTGACCGAAAACTTCAACCTCGTCTACAAACTCAACATCCCGCTGTCCAGCCAAGACACCAAGGTGGAAGCAGGATTTGCTGATGATGAGTCATCTATGCTCGAACTGGAGCGTAGAGAGGACGGAACTTACCGCTTTGCGGGTATTTTGCCTCAATACATGGGCAGAGAGGTCATTCTGCGCTTGACGGGCAAGGCCGGCGGCGTTCTCGACTACAAATATGAGGCGAAATACAGCGTCAAGGAATATTGCGACCGAATGATGGTTCGCATGGCCGATGACGAAGCGCTTGTCGATTTGTTGCAGAATATTTTGTACTACGGCGCGGCGGCGCAACGGTATGCAGAGGAGAAACAAGGGGCGGATTATAACGGCACGTATTTGGACGACAATTTGCCCAAACGCGTGATTGACAGCCGTCCTGCTGTAGGCGGCGTGTTTGCCGGCTTGAAAGGCACGCAGCAGGGCCCCGCTACATGGACAGGCGCTACCTTGACACTGGGCAATTCCACGATGTTGCAATATTTGTTTAAGGTGCAGATGCCTGCGGGTACGAATTTGGAAGATTTGAAAAATAATTTGAAAATCCGTGTGACATCCAACCACGGCGACGAGATGATCTATACTTATGTTGAAGAAGCCTTTTTGAGTGAAATGGGCCCGTATTTTACTAGTTTAAGATCAGAAGAAGAATACATTGTTTGCGCAATGCTTATTCCCGTCAAGGCGCATGACTATTACACGGCGTATGTCGCAACATTCATTTATGACGATGTGGAATATGAAGACTATCGCGTGGTTTACTCCGTCAACTCCTACATTTACAACCACTATAACGCCGACGGAAGTTTGCCGACTCAAAAAGAGAACTATTCCGAGGCTCTCAGCGAACTTGTCGGCGCGCTCGGCAATTACGGCTTGGCCGTGGGGAGATATCTGACCGATCTCGCCTATCGCTGATCGTTAAATGCAACATATGATTCTCAAACGGGTGACCGCCTTGCGCGGTTGCCCGTTTTTTAACGTTTCTTAATAAAAAATAGGATTTTTTTGCTTTCTTTTCATAAATGTTGATAAAGCGCTTGACAATTTTAGTCTTTCGGCATATAATTATGCTAAGTAGGTGTACGAGGTGGACAAATTTTCCCGTTTTGCGCGGAAATGTGCGCCCGCTCCGACCGATCAATATAAGAAAGAGGAGAAAAAACAATGAAAGCAAAAGCAAGAAAATTATTAGCGCTTCTTCTTGCCGTGCTCATGGTGATTCCCGCGGCCGTAATTCCGGCGGTGGCGGATGACTATGCCGGAGGCCTTACGGACGGCGGCGACGAGGACGGCGACGACGGCGATGAGCCCGGCTCCGAGCCCGACCTCGGGGACTGTGACAAGGTGGAACATGTGTTCCAACCGCTTGCGGACAGTGAAAAAGATTATTTGGTTCCCGGGTATTCCGGATTGACGCAGGAGAACGGCACCGATGCCGGGCGTTACGGTGAGGGAAAGGGTATTCGCTATGAATTTTCCATTC
>CAZOHP010000127.1:0-2883 GCA_964579815.1 uncultured Lachnospiraceae bacterium | reverse complement strand
TGTTACACTCCAATCCTTAGAAGCTGTGTTTGAGAGTAGTGTAATTTTATAAGGGACTCAAACCAAGGCGAGCGAGAGCAAAATAAGAGGTATGTTTGAGAGTAGTGTAATTTTATAAGGGACTCAAACTATAGGGATTTTGCAGAAAATCCGTCAAAGGTTTGAGAGTAGTGTAATTTTATAAGGGACTCAAACTTGAACTACGGTACAATAATATTGTCAAATCCCTTGATGTTGCTTGTCCGGTTTTGGATTTGCAATATTGGGGGCATTTTCTTTTCTTCGGAAACAGCTTGTCCTATCTTGAATTTTGTAAAAATTAGTATAAAATGCGGTCAAGTTGTCCTTATGTGGTTGCAGGTATGCCGATTTTGCGAAAAACATCAAAGTGCCGAAAAGCCGCCTATATCAAGAGTTTTCGAACTCTCGGAAATAGTGGTTGTTCTTTGCTGGTCGTGGCATCTGCTGCCAAATCCTCTACCAAATCGGCAATGGGATCTCCCTTAACACCGACATACTTCATGTCGAAAGGCGTACCGGAGGCCGCGGCGGGATAAACGCCCGTGGTATGGTCGACAAAATACGGAGCAAACGGCGTATCCATGATTTTGTCTCGACTAATGTCGCGCGTTAACTGATGAATAACAGCCGCAATCATTTCCATGTGTCCCAATTCTTCCGAGCCAATGTCTGTCAGCATACCGACAACATCGCCGTCCGGCATGGAATACCTCTGATGGAGATATCGCATAGAGGCGCCGAGTTCACCATCCGGCCCGCCGATCTGACTGATAATCATAGCGGCCAGCGAAGGATCCGGTTTATCGATATGAACCGGATATTGAAGTTTTTTTTCATAGATCCACATATGCTTCCCTCCTTACCTCTGCCGATTCCCCGGAAATTCAAGGCTCCATGGCCACGGGTTTTCTCCCCAGCGCCAATCCTGTGTGCTATCATTGCTACGCGATGTCAACGGAGCACAGTTTCGCTCATATTCTTCTGCCGCCGCAGAACGTTCGCGCAACAAACGATGATAGTAGGCCAGTGCCTCGGCGTCATCGGGATAAGCGTCCAAATACAACACAGTCTCTTGAATGGAAAAATCCAATTGCTGCAGTTTGTTCATCAGCGCCCGACTCTCCCGATTCGCACACGCGCCCTCGGCAGGGTAATCGTCGCGCCCGCAACCGCAACGGCAACCGTAACTGCACCCACTGTCGGCATTACGAGGACCGCCGCGCCCACCACTACGATTGTTACAGCGAGACAAATTGGTTTCACGATCTCCGCCACGAGCACTCAATCGCCGAGACATATCCGAATCATTTCCGCTATGACTTCTCATATTTCGGCGCAGTTCGCAGTTTGCATATCCGTTATCCCTCTCTACCACGACAATTGACCTCCTTCCCGTCACCGTAAAACGGCTTATCCAATGCCTCAAACATTGTCCCGCGCCGCATCGCGGTTTGGACATCGTACACGCCGTCAAAACATTGAATCGGCGCATAAACCGATGCTAAAATACCGCCATCAACGCCAAACCCACAAACACTCTTGTCTTCATCGTGAGCAGTTCCGCACGAGCCGCTGCCACAACCGCCATTGCACATTCGTGCGGCAGTCGCCGACATAGCATCCGGTCGTGTACTCTCGCCGACCTCGGCGCGATCCTTGCCGAGCATGCGAGCAAACACTGCATCGTCAGCGCGCCCCTGCGGTGTCATATCCTGCATTTCACTCAAAATAATTCCTCCTTCCGAGGCGACGTACCGCCTCAATACAACATATGCACAGAGGTCGAAAAATGTCATAGTTTGGCGAAGATATCCGATCGCCGTTGCCACGCTTTCTCAAATGTTTTACAGTGAACGGCAACTCATCGAGCTCATTCATATATTGACCGTCCCCCTGCTTTCATACACCGAAAAAAGCAGCACCGCAAATTTGCGGTGCTGCTTTTGAAAATCTGTTTGAAATAAATCAGCGCTTGCTGAACTGAGGAGCGCGACGTGCAGCCTTCAAGCCATACTTCTTTCTCTCTTTCATTCTGGGGTCGCGAGTCAAGAAACCCGCAGCCTTCAAAGCGGGCTTATTTGCTTCATCGGCAGCAAGAAGCGCGCGTGCCAAGCCATGGCGGATTGCACCCGCTTGACCGGAGATACCGCCACCGGTCACCGTTGCGATGATATCAAACTTGCCGACGGTCTCGGTCACGTTGAAAGGCTGGTTGACAATGAGTTTGAGTGTCTCAAGGCCAAAGTAATCGTCAATGTCGCGGCCGTTGATGGTGATGACACCTGTACCGGGAACAATACGAACACGTGCAACGGACTTCTTTCTTCTGCCCGTGCCGTAGAAATAGGGTTTAGCACTAGTATACATTAACTTCGTCCTTCCTTTCTTTCAATTAAAACTCGACAGCCTCGGGCTTTTGTGCCTCGTGCTTGTGTGCCTCGCCGGCATAGACCTTCAAGCGGGTCATAGCGACGTCGCCCAACTTGTTGTGCGGAACCATGCCCTTGACAGCCAGTTCCATGGCAAGTTCGGGCTTCTTTGCCATCAGAGTTTTGTACTGAACGGACTTCAGACCGCCAATGTATCCGGAATGGTGGTGATAGTACTTCTGCTCCAACTTTTTACCGGTGAGCACTGCTTTCTCGGCATTGACGATAATGACGAAATTACCGCAGTCAACGTGCGGGGTAAACTCGGGGGCATTCTTGCCTCTGAGCAGCATAGCGGCGGCGGCAGCGGTTTTGCCGAGGGGCTTACCTGCGGCATCCAGCACATACCACTTGCGAACTACATTTTCTTTTTTCTGCATGAAAGTAGACATGTTAGAAATTTTCCTCCCAAATAATAGAATTTTTCAGACCT
>CAZOHP010000126.1:0-2904 GCA_964579815.1 uncultured Lachnospiraceae bacterium | reverse complement strand
AAAATTTTGTCAGGTGAGAAGCTCACTCATGTACATATCAAAGATGTGAGTGCATTAAAGGAATATTACGATTCAGGATATCTTATTGGTGTTACAAAAAAGGCTAAAGTGTCTGGTAAGGTATTAACTTATGGTGATACCAGACTTTTGTCTCGTATAATGAATACAATAGCTTACGCTAGAGGTTATCAGTTTAGGGCATCAGAGGTGTTTACTAATGACAAGGATATCCGTAATGGTGTTGAGTATTATTCGTTCGGCGCTTCCGATGATAATTTGTCTTTTAATTATGAGAAACAAAATGGCGAGTATACATATCTTAGAGTAGAGACATCACAGATTAAGCTTGATCTTAGTCCATCCACAATCAGATTGTCTTTTAATAAACTTGAGTTTACTGAAGCACAGAAGCAGCTTTCAAAAACAGTTCAGGTCGCTACGCTCAAGGATATCAGCTATGATCTTTTAACTGAGAAGTTAGACATGACCTGGTACCGTGAGGGTGATAAGCTCAAGAAAGATTATCAAAGTATTAAAAGTAATCAGGAATTCGAGCTAAAAATTATGACACCAATGATCAAAGAGATTTTGAAAACTGGACAAAGTTGACCGAACGCTTGGGTAGCCGCATCATGTTGGTCGGTGACGATTTGTTTGTTACCAATACAAAACGTCTGCGCGAAGGCATTGCGCGAAGCGCGGCCAACACCGTTCTCATCAAGCCGAATCAAATCGGCACATTGAGCGAAACGCTGGAGGTAATTCGTGTGGCGCAGGAGGCAGGCTACGGCACCATCATGTCCCATCGCTCGGGCGAAACGGAAGATACCACCATTGCCGATCTCGCCGTTGCAACCGGTTGCCATTTCATCAAAACGGGAGCGCCCTGCCGTAGCGAACGCGTGGCGAAATACAATCGGTTGCTTGCCATTGAGGACAGCCTCGGCGCAGGCGCGATATACGGCAATAAAAACGTGAGCATCAACATCGAAAATCGGAAATGACACGATTTTCGGCACAGGCGGGAAAATTTTTTTGAAAGGAATTTTCCCGCCCTCGGTGAAATCAATTGACATATCGCCGTTTTTGTGATACAATTTCTCATATATATTTTTACGCGGAGATAAGTTTGCCACATGAAGACCGATCGCTTGACATACATCAAAAATATACTCATTCCCTGTCTGCTCTTTTCTGCCATTACCGGTATCGTTACGGGAGCCTTGATTTTTCTTTTTAAATTTGCGGCTTCGGCAGTAGCCCAATGCTCCGCGCACATATATCATGCAGTCAATGCTAACCCGTCCTATCTGCCGCTGCTGCTCATCGGCGCTTGCGCGGCGGGAGGAATTGCGGCGTTCATTTTAAAATCCGCCCCCGCTTGCCGCGGTGGCGGAATTCCCACGTCCATCGTATTGCTCCGCGGATTGATCGACTTTCATTGGCTCAAAAGCATTTTTGTATTATTTGCCTCGGCCATGCTCACCTATTTGGGCGGCATCCCACTCGGAAACGAAGGGCCGAGCGTGCAAATTGGGACCGCCGTCGGAAGAGGAACGGTCGATCTCTTGGCGCACAACAATCGTGCATGGGATCGTTACGTTATGACAGGCGGCGCCTGCGCTGGCTTTGCCGCGGCCACGGGTGCGCCGATCGCCGGTATCTTTTTCGCCTTTGAGGAAGCGCATCGCCGTTTTTCTCCGATGATCTTCATGGTTGCGTCCATGACCGTGATCGCAAGCAACATCACCATGGAACTGCTTTGCGAACTGTTTCAAACGCAAAATACCATGTTCGATTTCACCGTGAACGTCACTCTCCCGCTCCGTCTGCTGTGGTCGGCACTCGCGGTCGGCGCCATATGCGGATTGCTCGCGGTGTTGTTCACCAAAGTATACCGTACCATCCAGGTTTTTTTCAACAACAAACTCAATCGCGTTCCCTTTACCGTCAAGGTCATGCTGATCTTCGTCTCCGTTGCATTGATCGGCTTTTTCTCGACCGAATGCATCGGTTCGGGGCATGACTTGATCGAAGCGCTCATTCACGGGCACCAATCCCGATATTTACTTCTGATTTTTCTTTGCGTTCGCGCCATCTTACTCATCGTTGCCAATATTACGGGCATCACCGGCGGCTTATTTATCCCCACACTGACGTTCGGTGCCATGATCGGAGCCCTGTCCGCACATGCGATGATCTCGCTCGGCATTCTGCCCGAACAGTATCATATCGTTATGGTCATCATCGGTATGGCATCTTTTCTCGCCGCATCTTCTCGCATTCCGATCACAGCCATCACCTTTGCCGTAGAGGCGCTGAGCGGACTCACCAATATTCTTCCCATCATCGGCGGTGTTACCATTTCGTACCTCGTCATTGAAACCATCGGGATCACTTCTTTCACCGATACGGTGATTGAGGGTAAATTGGAGCAAGCACACCGCGGCAAAGAAGCCAAGATCGTCGACACCCATTTGACCGTCACAGAAGGGGCCTTTGCCATCGGCAAAGAAATTCGCGATATCTTATGGCCGCCGACCTGTGTGATCATGTCGATACGAAAAAACGGCATCACGATCCCGACCGGTGGCATCGGCGTAGGAGATGTGTTGCACGTTCACTATCAAACCTACGAGCCGGAACAAACGATGCACGTCTTGGAAGCAATTGTCGGCAAACAGGAATGCACCAAAACCGAGCATATTCATACAAGCAATGAAAATCATCAAGTCCCCGATCTGTAATCGGCAAAACGGCTCAACGATCAAATAATTTCGATCGTTGAGCCGTTTTCGCTTACAGGCATTGTGCTAAACAAAAAATTGCATCTGCTTTTGCAGATGCAATTTTGGAGCTGGTAATCAGAATCGAACTGATGACCTCGTCATTACCAATGACGTG
>CAZOHP010000125.1:0-2917 GCA_964579815.1 uncultured Lachnospiraceae bacterium | reverse complement strand
GGCGTGTACGGAAACAACGAAAACCGCATAACCGTTCAACAACAAAAACAAGGCGGACGAATGAGGTACGCTTTGTCGAGAATTTTTATTCCGTATGACGTTATCAAGTTCCATTACCCTATTCTGCAAAAGCACAGATGGTTGATTCCTTTTATGGAGGTTCGCAGATGGGGAAAATTGATCTTTTGCGGGCATGCCAAGCGTGCGTTGGGCGAGTTAAAATACAATCAAACCATATCGGCGGAAAAAGCCGAGTTTACAAGGAGTTTTTTGGAGAGTATCGGATTGTAAGCACTGAGATAAACATGCCCCGGCGGTATCAGATGATACCGCCGGGGCATGTGATTACAGTTCGGCGACAATGTAGACGGGGTAGTGATCCGAGATATAGGGAGTACCGGGCGCGGGAGAGTCGGTGGCGCGAACCGATTCGAGGAGGCGGATGGATGCATCGACAAAAATGTAGTCGATCTTCCACGGCTCCTTTTCGCGGCCGTAATTATGGAATGTGCCGCCCAACTCGGCTGTCGCGTCGATGATCTTGCGCGATTGACATTGTGTGATCATCGCAATCTCCGGCGCGTCGGGGCAAGCGTTGAAATCGCCCGTGAAGAAAAATTTTTTGCCGTGCGAGGTGATGTCTTGCATGATTTGAGTTGAGGCAAGCATACGCGCGATCTGGCCGGCGTGATCGGTGTGGACATTGTAGACGTAGAACGGCTCGGCAACGTCGCGGTGTTTCAGACACACCTTGACATACTCACGCGGACAGGGGCTCTGATCGCTGCCGTCGTAGCGAGAACCGAACATGCGCGGCGCGGTGGACAGCATGACGGTGTCGCAGGACATCAATGCCATGGTGTCTTTGCGGAAAGCGATGAGAGCGGTCTCATCCGAATAGTCGGCGGCGCGGCCGACACCGACCATGTAGTAATTCGGAAACGTTTCGACGAGCCATGCGCGCATGGTAGGGGTGATTTCTTGAAAGCCGATGATATCGGCGGCGGTTTCGTCAATGAATTGTTTGATGCGAGGCCGGCGGTGGGAAAAATGATTTTCTCCGTCGTTGGCTTGATCGAGGCGCATATTAAAGGACATGATTTTCAGTTGGGTTGACATACGGATACCTCCTGCAACGTTGTTGTACTTATTTTAGCACCGATGAACTTTTTTGTCAATAGAAAATGATTGACAATCCCATGAATCTGTGCTATGATATTGGCACAATCTATTTATTGCAAGGAGGCATTTGCCATGTATTCACCCGACGGAACCCATCGCGCAAAATTGAACGAGCGCCCGATTTTGGCCTTTGATGAAAACAAAAATTTCGAGGAGCAACAACGCGTTCTTCGGCAAAAGTTAACCGAATTGCTGGGAGAACGTCCGGAAATCGTTCCGCTGAATCCCGTGATCGAGCAAACAACCGAGCACGAGACATTCACGGAATATCGCATTTGCTTTAATGTCGAACCGCTGGTGCAGGCGATTTGTTTGTTGTGCATTCCGCATGTAGCCGAGGGAGAAAAGGTACCGCTGGTGATTTGTCTGCAGGGACACGGCACGGGAAAGCATGTTTCGATGGGACGTAAATTGTATCCGAACGATCATCCCGAGGACGGTGACCGCGATGTTGCCTTGCAGGCGCTTGAGCGCGGGTATGCCGCGTTGTGCTTGGATCAGCGCGGAATGGGCGAGCGCCGAACCGTATTGGGCGGCGATCCCAATGACAACGGAATCCCGCGTTGCTTCATCACGGCCATGAATTCTCTGTTGGTGGGGCGCACCATGATCGGCGAGCGCTGCTACGATGTGTCGCGCGCGATTGATTTGGCCTTGACATTTAAGCAAATTGACGGCGAGCGCATCATTTGCACGGGCAACTCGGGCGGCGGTACAACGACGTTCTATGCCGCCTGCATGGACGAAAGAATCAAGGTTGCCATGCCGTCTTGTGCGGTGTGCACCTACAAGCATTCCATCGGCGCTATGTTTCATTGCTCATGCAATTTCATTCCCCACATAGCGCAGTATGCTGACATGGGAGATCTGGCCGCGCTGATCGCGCCGCGCAAATTGGTCGTCATTCACGGCAAAAACGACCCGATTTTCCCCGAGGAAGGCGTGCGGGAAACGTATGCGACCATTGAGAAAGTTTACGCGGCGGCGGGTGTGCCGCAAAACTGCACACTGGCCACAGGCGACGGTGCACACCGGTATTATAAGGCAGAGGCTTGGGCCGGTTTTGACAGAGTCGGCGGATTTGAGTGATGCGAATTTGAGCGCGGTGTCGCGCGAGAAAAATATAAGGATAGTGGAGGCTATGAATGATAACTGTAACAAATGATATTCGATATATCGGCGTCGATGATCGCCGGATTGACCTGTTCGAGGGGCAATATCACGTGCCCAACGGCATGTCTTATAACTCCTATGCCATTTTAGATGACAAAATTGCCATTATGGATACGGTGGATGCCGCCTTTACCCACGAGTGGTTGGACAATATTCGAAACACGCTCGGGGATCGAACTCCCGATTACCTCATCGTACAGCATATGGAACCGGATCATTCGGCCAATATTATGAATTTTCTCAAAGCGTATCCGAATGCCACGCCGGTGGCGTCGGCCAAAGCCTTTACCATGATGAACAATTTTTTCGGTACCGACTTTTCCGATCGGCGCATTGTCGTCGGCGACGGGGACACGCTCTCGCTCGGTCATCATACGCTGACCTTTGTGAGTGCGCCCATGGTGCATTGGCCCGAAGTGATCGTGACCTATGACAGCGCGGACAAGGTGCTCTTTTCTGCCGACGGTTTCGGCAAATTCGGCGTCATCGACGCGGACGAGCCTTGGGCAGATGAGGCAAGACGTTATTATATCGGCATCGTCGTCAAGTACGGCATCCAAGG
>CAZOHP010000124.1:0-3043 GCA_964579815.1 uncultured Lachnospiraceae bacterium | reverse complement strand
GGACTGACCGAGCATATTCCCCTGCTCTCACATCTCAAGTCGCGCGAATCGTCGGAAGCCATTTGGGCACAGATCGACGCGAAACTCGCCGAGATCATCGCCGACACCCTACAACGTTGGAGCGCTAAAATTCCGAACTTGATCGCGACATTGCTCCGCGGCATCCCCGAAACAATCATTTTCCTGTTGACATTCTTTTTGGCCGCTTTCTATTGCTGCGCGGATGGCGACAAGATCTCCGTCACGCTCATCTCCTTTCTGCCCGAATCGCTTCGTTGCCGCATCCCGGAAGGAAGAGCGCGCCTTGCCCGCCTCGGCGGTCGATATTTGCGCGCCTATTTTATGCTCTTTCTTATGACTTTCGTCGAATTATTGATCGGTTTCACCGTTCTTCGCTTTCCCTACACCTTTTTGCCTGCCATGCTTATTGCGCTCGTGGACATTCTTCCCGTGCTCGGCGTCGGCACCGTTCTCGTCCCTTGGGGATGCATGGAATTACTGCGAGGGCATATCGCTTCGGGCAGCGGCCTGCTCATTCTCTGCGGCATCATGATGTTGCTTCGGCAAATCATCGAGCCCCACATCATCGGCGACAGTTTGGGATTGCATCCGCTCGCTACCCTCTTCGCCGCCTATGTCGGTTTTGCGTTGTTCGGGCTGTTCGGCATGTTGCTCGGCCCTGCCGTGGCCCTGATCGTCAAGGGTCTGCTCAAGCAACGGGCCGATTAAACGGAAAAAGCGCATCTTCCATCGATGCGCTTTTCCGATATTTATTTCAGCATGCTCTCAAGCATCGTCTTGGCAGTACCAAGCGCCTCGTCGATCTTATCGGCATCACGTCCGCCCGCCATAGCGTTATCCGGACGTCCGCCTCCCTTGCCGCCTGTCACAGCCGCAACGGTACCGACCAATTTGCCGGCATGCGCTCCTCTTGTGACTGCCGCCTTGCCCGCTCCTGCGAGAAAGTTGAGTTTATCACCATCGGCAACTGCTAACACAACGACCGCATTTTCATACTTGGCCTTGATATCATCGCACAGCGTGCGCGCCATATCTACGTTCATACCATCCACACGGGCGGCAACCAACATCACGCCCTTGACATCAACAGCCGATGCCAAGACCGCCTCCATCTGACCGCCTGCGAATTTGGCACTCAGCACCTCAATTTCTTTTTTGGCATTGCAGAGTTCGTTTTGCAGCGCCGTTGCCTTTTTCGCAACATCATTGGTGTTGGGTGCCTTGAGTTCACGGGCAACCTCATGTAACAGCCTGTCTTTGTCCGCAATCAAGCCGAGTACCCCGGTTCCCGTGACTGCCTCAATACGGCGAACACCGGCAGCAACCGACGTTTCGCTAATGATCTTAAAGAGACCGATCTTGCCCGTGTTATCCACATGCGTACCGCCGCACAGTTCGATCGACTCGGACCCCAGCCGTACCACACGAACCACCTTACCGTATTTTTCGCCAAACAGAGCCATCGCTCCCAATTTTTTGGCCTCGTCAATGGGCATCTCCGTCATCGAGCCCTCGCCCGCATTCATGATCTCGGCATTGACCAGATACTCTACTTTGCCGATCTCCGCATCCGTCAGCGCGCTGAAATGCGTGAAATCAAATCGACAAATCGTGTCGGATACATACGAACCGGCCTGCTCCACGTGATCGCCCAGCACCGTGCGAAGTGCATGTTGAAGCAGGTGTGCTGCCGAGTGATTGCGCATAATGGCCGCGCGACGCTCACGGTGAATTTGTGCCTTGAGCGTGTCGCCGACGCGAACGATGCCCGTATTGGCACAGCACATGTGCAAATAAATTCCGTCCGTTTTTTTGGTGTCCAGCACCAAAGCCATCGTATCGGGACCGAAAATCACCCCCTCATCTCCGACTTGACCGCCACCCTCACCGTAAAACGGTGTCTTGTCTAAAATCAGCGTAAATTCGCCCTCGGAAACCTCGTCTGTCATCCCGCCGTCAACGATGATAGCAAGAACCTTTGCATCGCATACATCCTCGGTATAGCCGACAAACTCGGTCTTGGGCAAGCCTGCGAGCAGATCGCGCGACGAATCGGACCAGCCGCTGATGTTACCTCTGGCAGCCCGAGCACGCTCTCTCTGTTCCTGCATAAGTGCCTTAAAGCGATCGTCGTCAATGACCAGCCCCGCTTCCTCGGCGATCTCGCGCGTCAAATCAATCGGGAAACCGAACGTATCGTACAGTTTGAAAGCATCATCCCCCGAAAGAGTGCTTGCATTCGTTGCCTTGGCCTTTTCAATCAATTCGGACAAAATGGACAGGCCGGCATCAACCGTCGCATCAAACTTTTCCTCTTCCAGCGCAATGACCTTTAAGATTTTTTCCTTTTTCTCGGACAATTCCGGATACGCACCGCAACTCTCACCGATCGCGACGGTCACCGTGTCAACCAAGAACGGATGATTGATTCCCAAAAGTTTCCCGTGGCGGCAAGCACGACGAATGATGCGTCGGAGAACATAGCCGCGACCTTCGTTGGACGGAAGAACACCGTCCGAAATCATGAACATCGCGCTTCTGGAATGATCGGTGATCACACGGATGGAAATATCGTTGTCGACATCCGCGCCGTAAACCTTGCCCGCAATTTCGCAGGTCTTATCGATCACCTTGCGAATGGTATCGACCTCAAACATATTGTCCACGCCTTGCATGACGCACGCCAACCGCTCAAGCCCCATACCGGTATCGATATTTTTTTGGGCAAGTTCGGTGTAATTGCCGTTGCCATCATTGTTGAATTGAGAAAAGACGTTATTCCAAATTTCCATGAAGCGGTCACAATCACAGCCGGGTTTGCAATCGGGCGAACCGCAACCGTATTTGATTCCACGGTCAAAATAGATCTCGGAACAAGGACCGCAGGGGCCTGTGCCGTGCTCCCAGAAATTATCCGCCTTGCCGAGGCGCACAACGTGCGCAGGATCCACGCCGACGTTCTTGACCCAAATGTCGTAAGATTCGTCATCCTCCTCATAGATGGACGGCCAAAGAAGTTCTT
>CAZOHP010000123.1:0-3218 GCA_964579815.1 uncultured Lachnospiraceae bacterium | reverse complement strand
GCGGGCAAAAAGGCCATCGGCGCGGGGGCGGGCAACCCTCCCGTTATCGTTGACGATACGGCCGATATTGCCAAGGCGGCCAAGGATATCATCGACGGCTGCACATTCGACAACAATTTGCCTTGTATTGCCGAAAAAGAAGTTTTTGTTTTCGACAATGTTGCGGATGAATTGATCGCCGGTATGATTCGTGCGGGGAGTTACCAACTTACCCGTGCACAGGCGGATGAACTGGCCAAGATCGTTTTGAACGAAGTGAAAAACGATAAGGGCGAGGTCAAGCACGTGGTCAATCGCGATTGTGTCGGCCGCGATGCCAAGGTGCTGCTGGCCAAAATCGGTATCACGGTGGGAGACGATATTCGCTGCATCATTGCGGAGGTGCCGTTTGAGCATTTGTTTGTGCAAGAGGAACTCATGATGCCCATTCTCGGCATTGTGCGCGTCCAAAACATTGACGAGGCGATTGATTTGGCTTGCAAGGCCGAGCACGGCAACCGCCACACGGCTCACATGCATTCTAAAAATATCGATAACCTTTCTCGCTTTGCCAAGGCGATCGAAACGACTATTTTTGTCAAAAACGCTCCGTCTTATGCGGGAATCGGGTTCGGCGGTGAAGGTCATACGACATTTACCATTGCCGGTCCCACGGGAGAGGGACTTACCAGCGCACGCAGTTTTACTCGCCGCCGTCGCTGTGTGTTGGCTGACAGTTTCCACATTATTTGATTCAAATTATTTGAATATACAAGTTTGAGTATACAAGAAAGGAAATAGAATTATGGATATGACTGCTTCTCAGATCGAAGCCGTTGTTCGTCAGGTTTTGGCCGGCATGGGCACGGGAACCGCTCCCGCTCCCGCTGCGGCTTGCTCGACACCCGCGAACGGTATGGCTAAGGTTGCTGTCTTGACGGCCCCCAAAACGATCGAAATTCAAGAGGTACGCATTCCCGAGCCGGGCGACGACGAAATCCTCGTCAAGGTTGAGGGCGCGGGTATATGCGGTACCGATGTACACGAGTGGAAAGGAGACCCCTTTGGCATGTGTCCCGTTATCTTGGGACACGAGGGCACCGGCGAGGTGATTGCGCTCGGTAAAAATGTAACCTGCGATACTGCGGGGAAGCCCTTGAAAGTGGGGGATAAGATCGTTACGTCGGTGATTTCGTGCGGCGAATGCCATGTGTGCCGCATGCATCCGGGCAATACCAATTTGTGCGACAAACAGGGGATTTTCGGTTTGATGCCTCAAAACAAGGAAAACCCGCTCAACGGTTGGTTTGCCACTCATTTGTTGATTCGCGCGAAGGGTGCTACTTATTTCCAAGTCAACGGACTTGATGTCAAGCAGAGAATGATCTTGGAGGCCGCCTGCGTTTGCGTTCACGCGGTCGCTCGCGCGCAATCTACCGGCTTGCTGAACTTCAACGCCAAGTGCTTGGTGTTGGGTTGCGGTCCCATCGGTTTGCTCATGTGTTCCGTGTTGCGTGCCGCCGGTATCAACCATATCGTGGCGGTTGACGGCTCGGAGAAGAGATTGGACGTGGCACGCAAGTTGGGTGTCAAGACGATCATCAACTTCAAGGAAATGCCCGATGCCGCTGCAAGAGTGCAGGCGGTGAAGGATATTTCCGACGGTCAAGGTGTTGACTTTGCTTTCCAGTGTACGGGTTCTCCGGCAGCGGCTGCATCGATCTACGATTACATTCGCCGCGGCGGCGGTCTGTGCGAGGTCGGCTTCTTCGTCAACAACGGCGAATACAGCATCAATCCGCATTTTGCTATGTGCAACAAGGAAATCACGATTGTCGGTTCTTGGGATTATACCGCCGAGGACTATCCGACGACGATGGCGTTCCTGCGCCAGGCAAAGGAGATGAACATTCCGATCGAGGATCTCATTACGCACTCTTTCCCGCTTGACAGACTCAACGAGGCCATGGAGGTCAATGTTTCTCAAGCAGGAATTAAGATCTGCTACATTGCCGATTGACAGAGGGCGCAAGGAGGTACACGATGGCTCTTGGAATGATCGAATGCTTCGGGTTCGTCACGTCGGTTGTGGTCGCCGATAAAGGACTGAAGACCGCAGATGTCGAACTGGTTGCCATCGACAAAAACAAGCCCGCCAATGCGGATAAATGCGAAGTCCCGCTGGTGATGGTAGTCAAGTTTGAGGGCAATGTCGCCGCAGTCGAAATGGCCGTTGAGGCCGGCAAGGCCGAGGCGGAAAAGCGCGGAATGTTTATCGCGTCCCGCATTATCCCCCGTCAAGACGAGCAGATTGAATGGTTTGCCCGCTTGAATGCGCTGGGAAAAAGTTCAACGATCTGAACTGCGAGCCGCAAGGCCGGCCGTGATTCATGATCAATTTCAAAAAAACAAACACAACGAAAATATTTAATATTCACTTAAAGGAGAATTGTATTATGTTGGAAGCTCTTGGTATGGTTGAAACTCGCGGTTTGGTTGCCGCAATTGAGGCTGCGGATGCTATGTGCAAGGCGGCAAACGTTATTTTGATCGGCTCCGAAAAGATCGGTTCCGGTTTGGTCAGCGTGATGGTTCGCGGTGATGTCGGTGCTGTGAAAGCAGCTGTGGAAGCCGGCGGCGCCGCTGCCGCAAACTTGGGCGAGGTTGTTGCAACCCATGTTATTCCCAGACCTCACGGTGACGTTGAAAAAGTTCTGCCCAAGATGAAATAAGTTCAGCCTCGCATACAGAACGAGGTGATTACTTATGGAAGATAAGGCAATTGCGTTACTTGAAGTGCAGGCCTTGGTTGCGGCGATTGTAGGACTGGATGCCATGCTCAAGGCGGCCGACGTGCAGTTTATTTGCGCGGAGAAACGTTTGGGTGGCAAATTGGTCACGGTTGTGGTCGAGGGGTCCGTTTCGGCGGTCACGGCCGCTTTGGATGCCGGTGTTGTCGCTGCCGCAGAGGTCGGTTCGGTCAAACTGCACGAGGTTATTGCGCGCCCCCATCCGGGTCTGATGAAGTTCTTGAAGAAAGACGCAAAAGCATGACCCGCGTCCGACACATGTCGGATATTACACGGTTTTCCCAAGAAAAAATATAAATTTATAAACGGAGGATATTCAAATGGAAGCTCTTGGTATGGTTGAGACCCGCGGCCTGGTTGCCGCAATTGAGGCTGCGGATGCTATGTGCAAGGCAGCGAACGTTGTTCTGATCGGTTCCGAAAAGATCG
>CAZOHP010000122.1:0-3232 GCA_964579815.1 uncultured Lachnospiraceae bacterium | reverse complement strand
AGCAGACCTCATTCTGCGCACGCGCGACAACCTCAATCGTATTCTTGCCGAGAACACCGGTAAGCCCATCGAACAGATTGCTCTTGACACTGAAAGAGATCATTTCATGACAAGCGCTCAGGCGTTGGAATACGGACTGATCGACAAAATCTTGACTCGCCGCGACTGATTCGGAGGATAACGAATGGCTACGAATAACAATCGAGGAAATGAAGGAACCGATCTGCGCCGCTGCGCCTTTTGCGGCAGAAACGAGCACCAGATCAACTTTCTCATTCCCTCTCCGACAGGCATTTATATCTGCGATTTTTGCGTGGACGCCTGCAGCGAACTGATCAATCAAACGCTGGAGGAAGTCGACGAGCAAACCGGTGACGCAAAGGCATCCGAAGAAACGCCGACGCTCTCGCTCGACACGCTCCCCAAGCCCGCCGAGATTAAGGCAGGATTGGATGATTATGTCATCGGCCAAGATGATGCCAAAATCACTCTGTCTGTCGCTGTATACAATCACTATAAGCGAATTCTTTCCAAGCAACTCAAAAAGAACCATCACAAGGATGACGAATCGTCTTCACCTTTCCAAGACGTCGAATTGCAAAAAAGCAACGTATTGTTGCTCGGTCCTACCGGTGTCGGCAAAACATATCTTGCACAGACATTGGCCAAAATGCTGAAAGTGCCGTTTGCCATTGCCGATGCAACGACGCTGACCGAAGCCGGATACGTCGGTGAGGATGTCGAAAATATCCTGCTCCGCCTCATTCAAGCCGCCGATTACAACGTTGAGTTGGCAGAACGCGGTATCATTTATATCGATGAAATCGACAAAATCTCGCGCAAAAGCGAGAATCGATCGATCACGCGCGATGTTTCGGGCGAAGGAGTACAGCAAGCGCTGCTCAAAATACTGGAAGGCACTGTATCCAATGTCCCCCCTCAGGGCGGCCGTAAGCACCCCAACCAAGAGTTTATTCAGATCAACACCGAAAACATTCTGTTCATCTGCGGCGGTGCATTTGACGGACTTGATAAAATCATCGAGAAACGTCAGGGCAATCAAGCCATCGGCTTTGAAAGTAAAATTCGGAAAAAAGCCGAACGTCGCGAAAACGGTATTTTCTGCGATGCCACGGCACACGACATCGTCAAGTTCGGGCTCATTCCAGAATTGGTCGGTCGTTTGCCCGTCATGGTGGCGCTTTCCGATCTTGATCGCGATGCGTTGGTGCGCATTATCAGCGAACCGAAAAATTCTCTTGTGCTGCAATATATGAAATTGTTTGACATGGATGGCGTTAAACTGATTTTCAGCCGCGAGGCCTTAGAAGAGATTGCCGAACAGGCGCTCGCCCGCAACACCGGAGCACGCGGATTGCGCTCCATTCTTGAAAAAATGATGACAAGTATCATGTATGATATTCCCTCGCGCACCGACATTGCAGAAGTGCAAATCACCCCCGCTTTCGTGCGCGGTGAGGAACAGCCACACTATGTACTCAAATCCCCCGAAGCATCCGCCCAACTGACCGAGGGCACATAAAACGCAAATCAAAAAGCCCATACGGGCTTTTTTGATTTGCACAAGATCATTCCGATCTCCTCACGAAATCGCTTGCTTTTTGTAGGCTTTTATGTTATACTATTCTTCAGTAAAATATCAAAGGAGTTACCATGATCCTCATTATTGCCGAAAAGCCGAGCCTTGGCCGCAACATTGCCGCGGGAATTGAATATGCAATATCACAAGCCGGCGGCTCCGGAAAAATGACACGTCGCGACGGTTATTTGGAAGGGTGCGGATATTTGGTCACTTGGGCGTTCGGCCATCTGTTTTCGCTATGCGATGTTGAGTCCTATTTGCCGCCGGAGCGCCGCAGCAACCGCTGGACCATGGACACGCTTCCCTGCTTCCCCGACGAGTTCCGCTTTGAATTACGACGCGATGGCAAAGATAATCGAGTGGATCCCGGTGTGCGCAAGCAATTTGATATTCTGTGCACGCTTTGCAACAGAGAAGATGTCAATGTTATCGCCAATGCGGGAGATGCCGATCGCGAGGGTGAAATCATCGTTCGGTTGTGCATTCGGCACGCGCTGGCTAAGGAAAATGAGGCTTCGCGCCGGCTGGTCCGCCTTTGGCTGCCCGACCAAACGCCGCAAACGGTGGCGCGTGCTCTCTCCGACATGAAAGACGAAACCGAATACGACAATCTCGCCTGCGAGGGATTTGCACGCACGTATATCGACTGGCTTTACGGCGTTAATCTGACACGCTACGCAACTCTGCGCATGGGGTCATTGCTCCGCGTCGGACGGGTCATCATCCCCATTGTGAGCGCCATTTACGAACGCGATATGGCAATCAAAAATTTCGTGCCGGGAAAATATTTTGCCATCGTCAGCAAGGAACTCACCAACGGCGAAGAAATCGAGTTGACTTCCAAGAAAAAGGTTGAAAACGATGATATGGTCGCCGCACGGGCAGCAGCCCAGGCGATCTGTGACAAGTACAACGCACTCCCTGCCATTGTCACCTCTGTCAAAAACAAAAAAGACAAATTAGCCCCCGGCAAATTGTATTCGCTCTCCAAACTGCAAAACACGCTGGGCAAAAAATATAAAATGTCCATGGCAGACTCGCTCGAAATTATCCAAAAATTATACGAACAAGGATATTTGACTTACCCGCGCACCAATTCGGAATATTTGGCTACCGCCGAAAAAGATAAAATAAAGCAAATCATCGGAAATATCGCCAAGGTCGGCTATCCCGTGGTCTTTAAGGATTCCAAAACAATTTTCGATGACAGCAAGATTGAATCACATTCGGCGCTTACACCAACCTATAAAATCCCCGACAAAAATCACCTTTCCGAGCGCGAAATGCAGGTCTATTCCACCATATTTCGCCGTTTTGTCGCCGTATTCTGCGCCGAAGATTGCCTGGTCTCGCGCACCGAAATCGCCATCGCCATCGGCGACGAAGAAACCTTCACGCTCAAGGGTACAGTCATGCTGGAGCGCGGCTGGACCAAATATGATGATTTTACGCAAAAGGACAAAACACTTCCCGCATTGAAAAAGGGCGACCGCGTTGTAACCGAATTTAAGCCGACCGAAAAAGAAACTTCTCCGCCCCGACATTATACCATAGAAACACTCAACAACTACCTCAAAAACCCTTTCAAAGAGGAAAAATCCGGTGCAACCGATCTTTCCGACCGCATCG
>CAZOHP010000121.1:0-3408 GCA_964579815.1 uncultured Lachnospiraceae bacterium | reverse complement strand
CGATCGGTTCTATTTTTATGATATGAAATCGAATATAATTGACTGCCGACAAATTGATATCCCCACCGTTCGATCGCGCATCGGTAAACGGCAGACGGATATGATTCCAGCCCGTTTTCCAGACATAATCGTCCAATGTCCAACAATACTCGCAAACATCACATCGGCCCGACGAGGTCAATTCAAACTGAATACCGTAAGCAGATCTTTTCAGCACGGAAAGATCTGACAAATATACATCCATTTCTATATACGACGCCCACGAAACATCCCGTGGTTCATACAAATGCTGGAAAACGGCTTGATTGGATTGGGACGTTACATCTTCCGTCGGCGTGACAGTATGAGCAATGCTGCTGTTTCCCTGCGTTTTATCCGTTTCATCTGTCACGGAGGTGTGACCGGACCATCCCTCGGTGCTCTCGCACATTTCAAGCGGCTCCCATCGACGATCATACGCGCGCGCAACCAGTTGATCCAACTTGATCTCGACGTGCATGTCCTCTTGCGGACTGATACGCGCAAAACTCAATCGGAAGAAATTTACATTCGTGATATCGATTCCATTCCGTTCCGCTTGATCAAACGAAAGTGACACATGATTCCATCCCGCTTCATAAGTGACACCGTACATCGCATATGTCCACGTTAAAACGGATTTGCCCGCATTTCCCTCGGAACCGAGTATCGCCGTAAAGAGATAGGTATGGTCCAAGAGAGAAAGATCCGACAAATACAAATCAAATTCAAATACGTCACAGTTGATCATGTTGGCGGGATCAAAGGCATAATCGACATAAAAGGTCGTTTGACTGTAAGCACCAATGTCAATTCCGGACGCAATGCTCGCATGACCTTCGGTCTTTTCCAGCAAGTCTTTATATATTCGACCGTTGGAAGTCCAACCGCTTTCGTTATCGCAACAACCGACGATCATCGTCTGTCCCTGCATAACGGCAATTTCCTCGGCAGACGAACCAATGATTCCCCCCACACAAAGTATTGTAAGTAAAAGAACGGCGGCAATGACGCGACGCACAATCTTCACCCCTTCCGTTTTGTGATTACTTACAGTTTAACAGATTTTTTGATATCTGTCAAGATATATATGTCATTTTTACCGAAAATTGCCTCACATCCCGACACCGGTGAAATCAAAAACGAAAGCGGAAAAAGCAAAATTCACATTTTTGAACTTTACAAACAGGAAAAAGCGTGATAAAATAAGACTAAGAATATGCGTTTCAAATTTTCAAACGATATATGTTTTCAAAGAAAGGTCACATCCATGAACAGAACCGTCGGCATCTACACCTTAGGTTGCAAGGTCAATCAATACGAATCCGAGGCCATCGGAGAAGCGCTCGGCGCACGCGGCTTTACCGTGCGCTCGGCAGACGAACCGTGCGACATTTACATCATCAACACCTGCACTGTCACCGCCGAGTCGGATCGAAAAGCGCGTCAGTTCATTCGTCGCGCCCACGCCCATAACCCCGATGCCTACGTGCTTGTTACCGGATGTTTGGCACAAACCGATGCCGACAGTATTCGCGCCATCGAGGGGGTGGATTTCGTATGCGGCAATCGCAATAAAATGGCCGTGGTCGATGAGGCGATAAAACTGTATGAGCAAGGACAAAAAAACGCGTTCCCCGCTGTCGATGTTCCCTCGCTTGCATGCGCGGACTTTGAGCACATGTCCATTCGCCGCTTCGGTCGAACCCGTGCCTACATCAAAATCGAAGACGGCTGTGAAAACCACTGTACCTACTGTATCATTCCGAGAGCGCGCGGGCAGGTGCGCTCCAAACCAATGGCAGATGTGCTGACCGAGGTGCGCACACTGGTTGCCAATGGATGCCGAGAGATCGTACTCACGGGCATTGAGACGGCCTCATGGGGAAAAGAACTGGAGACCGAGACGCTGGCAGATCTGCTTGAGGCGGTCGATCGCATTGATGGCATCGAGCGCGTGCGTCTCGGCTCGCTCGACCCATCCCTCATCCGTCCCGATTTTGTATCGCGTATCGCACGTCTCTCCTCACTTGCGCCGCATTTTCATCTTTCCGTGCAAAGCGGCAGTGATCGCGTACTTGCTCGCATGAAACGCAAATACAATCGCACCCGGGCGCTTGATGCCATAGAACAATTACGGGCGGCGATTCCGGGCGTTCAATTCACAACAGACATCATCGTCGGATTTCCCGGCGAAACCGAGGAAGATTTTGCCGACACGCTGGATTTCGCCCGCCGTGCTCGTTTTCTTATGATTCATGTTTTCCCTTACTCCAAGCGTGCGGGAACGCCTGCGGCTCTCATGCCCGATCAAATCCCGAGTGCAGTCAAAAAAATGCGCGTAACAGCCTTGTCCTCGCTGGCCTCCGAAACGCGCAGAGCCTTATTAAACGAAGCGCTCGGATCGGTGCGCGAGGTACTGTTTGAAACATGGGAAAACGGCATTGCCACGGGACACTCGGCCGACTTTATCGAGATACGCGTCCGCTCTCCGCGACCGTTGCATGCCGAAATTTTCGCCGTGCGATTGGACGCGATTACAGCCGACGGAACAGCCTGTGAGGGTTCTTTCGTTCCCGCCGATGCCACCGCACACTGAACCATTCCGAAAAAAGGAGATATTTTTATGTGCAACCAACCGCTGACCGATACCGACACCGGAGCATTCGCATCCGCCGCTCCCCGGATCATCCGAAACTTCGGAACACTTTCCGAAGAATCCCTGGCAGCACTGAGGATCGCGCTCGGATTACAAATGCATCACCACACCTTAGCCGCCTGCGCGGCGTACTATCGTACCGCTCACCGCGATCCGACAGTTGACGAACTTCAATTGCTTGACACCTGCATCACCGCTTGCGAAAGAGCGCACATTGCCGACAGCGCATTAACATCGTTTACTTCCTCACGTCAAGATATCGCCGAGTCACTGTCCGCTCTGATTCAAACTTCCAAAGGAATCCGAGGCAAATCTCCCCTGCCGACGCTGCGCCGAGCATTTGCGACCGGGGTACACACGGCGCCACTGGATAACGCGCATACCGGCGGTACGGTATCACTGATGACAGACACCGCTTTCGGCGCGCTTGCCACCCGCGGACTGCGCCCCGTGCGCAGTCTGTGTATCGGAGATTCCGGATTGCGCATGGTGCTCGGCGTTCCGATTGACGCCTATCCCGTCTATGCGCCCGTCGCCGGCGACATGATCAGTTTTTTGACATTGCCGCGTAAAGACGAGACAACCTTTGCCCGATTGCAACACTTTCTTGAAGAAAAAGAAACACGCGGTATGATACGCGCCGTGTTGCCGCTGGAAACCGGGTGCTTGTTTCCGTCGCTTCTCCGCATCGGAATGGGATGCTACGCCGATCTTTCGGTCATTGCTCCGGA
>CAZOHP010000120.1:0-3599 GCA_964579815.1 uncultured Lachnospiraceae bacterium | reverse complement strand
TTGGCGAACACGCGGTTGCCGTTGATGATGATTTTGAAATGCGTGCCGCCTTTGAAAGGAGACTGATCGATAACGACATGACGCAACCCAACCTTTTTGGTGATCTGCTTGATCAGTGTCCCGTCGTTTTGATTATAGATCGATATTACAACGGTATAACGGAATTGTTCGCCTTGATTACGAGGATACCACAATTTTGGATTTTTGATGTCCAATTCCAAATATGCCTTGCCCGGTGTTTTCACATGCCCCTCCCATGTGGCGCTTTCACCTGTCTCGCTTACCACGGCCTCCACTTTAACGGGAGTTTCAATACCGTTATCGAAGAACTGGCGTATGTACAAACGTGCGTTGGAATAATCATCGTTCAGTAGATGCATAATGGAAGTTTCATTCACAAACACGGGAGAAATCTCAATGTAGCAAGGTTTATAAATGCCGACTGTGAGGCAACGTGGACACCAGTCCCATTCGTACGAGTTCTGTGGCTTGCGGGCGTGCATACGGTGCATCATGTAACCGAGCTCCTCGTCAACGCAGAAAAAGAGATCGCTTGGTTTTTTTGCATATTCAAGCATACCCGAATCCAAACGAACGGCAAGATTGTTCACGCCGACATGGACAAAATCCGTGATGTCCGCGCGGCAGGGATAGTAGAAATTCTTGTGCGTGGTGACGAGTTTTTCGTTGACGTAAATATAGGCGGCAAGATCCAATCCCTCAAAGACCAAGCGCACTCTCTTGCCCTCTGCAAGATCGTCTTCCGTCAGCGTGATGGTGCGGGTATACAGCCAGTATTGCTCTTCGATGAAACGGGCGTTGAGTACGTTGTGTCCGTAGTGAACATCGCCTGTTAAAAATTCCATCGCTTCCTGCACGGTGCCGGGTACGGGAGCCGGATAATCGGGAATGTACGGAACGCTTTGTTTGGGAAATTCGCGCGAAGAACCGTGATAGAAAGTACCGCCGCGTACGCGCCATGTACCGCATAAATCGATTGTTTTCATGGTGTCGTCCTCTCTTTCAAGCAATTGAATCATATGTTCCACCGGAAATGGATGGATGTTTACCCAAGTATACCATAAAAAAAACGGGATTTCAAGCCATTTTAAAAATTTATGCGTATGATTGTGAAAGTTTCGGAAATATCTGTCGCGATTTCCGAAATTTGTGCCTTGCGCTTGCTTTTCGAATATGGTAAGATAGTATTGCGGAACCGAACTTGGGGGACGCTTCACAGACAAAACCAAACAAAAGGAGAAATTTGCCGTGAAACATTTTTTCAAGAAGAAAGAGGGGATGGGGAAAAGTAGGCGATCGATCGTTTTCGTGTTTGCCGCAGTGGCATTGACGGTCATATTGACCGTGGGTGTCTCGGCCGCATCGCCTTTGCTCGTGCCCGTTCGCTGGGACAGTACGCAGGGATCGATTGCTTTGCGGGAAGATGCGCTTCTTATCGACGGGGTAACCTATGTGCCGTTTCGTGCGTTTTGTGTTCTGGCGAACAACTGCGAGGTGAGTTGGGATGTGTCGTTGCGCACGGCCTATGCGACAACGATCGAGGGTGCAACGATATCTGCCCGTGTTGGTAATGAATACATCGAGTTCGGACAGCGCGTTTTTTACACCGTCGTCCCCAACCGCGTGGTGAATGACCGTTTATATGTTGCCGTTCGCCCCTTGGCAAAATGCTTTGGCATTGACGTAAATTGGCACGCACCGACTCGCTCCGTTTATCTTACCCGTACCGGTGAAATACCTCGGCACGATGTGGATGTTTATGATGCCGATGCGCTCTATTGGTTGTCGCGCATCATCAATGCCGAGGCCGCCGGCGAGCCGTTTCTCGGCCGGGTTGCCGTGGGAAATGTAGTGTTGAATCGTGTAGATAGCCAAAACTATCCCGATACTGTCTACGAGGTTATTTTTGACAAGGCTTACGGAGTGCAATTCACGCCTGCCGCCAACGGCAGTGTTTACGGTGAACCATCTGCCGAAGCTGTTCTTGCCGCTAAGATTTGCCTCGAGGGTTATACGCTCTCCGATCGTATTTTGTATTTTTTTAATCCGTCCATTGCCACCGGCCGTTGGATCACTGCCAACCGTACTTACGCTTTCCGTATCGGCCAACATGTGTTTTATACTTAAATTGTTTGGAGTAACAAAGCAACAAACGAACGAGCACACCGTACAACGGTGTGCTCGTTCGTTTGTGTACGATTTATATTTTTCCTTTTTGGCGGAACATCAGATATCCGTATGTCGGAATGGGCCAAAATTCGGAAGATGTTTTGGTTTCAAGGGCGTCGATTTCTTGACGCAACAACTCCATGGCAGGTAGGACGTGAGCGCAGTAGGCGTCGGCGAGTGCGCTCGCATTGCCGGTGAAACGAATGGCATCGGCATCGGCGGCTTTCAGCGCATCAAGTGCTTCGTAGGCTCGCTCCATGCCCGCAGACAATTCGATCAACTGTTTTTCTTCCACTCGCGTGGGAATGTGTGCACCGACTGCCTTTTTGTCGGCGGCTGTTTTGGCAAGCAGCGAAACGTAATTTTCCACCGCCGGCAAAATGTCGCGTTCGGCCATTTCGATCATGGTCAGTGCTTCGATATTGATTGTTTTGGCATAATTTTCAAGCAAAATCTCTTTGCGTGAGCGAACTTCGGCCTCGCTCATGATGCCGTGCTTTGCGAACAACTCAAGATTTTTGGGCGCATCAAAGCGCTCGTAGGCTTCGGGAGAGGTTCGCAGATTAAGCAGTCCTCGGCGTTCGGCCTCTTCGCGCCACTCCTCCGAATAACCGTTGCCGTTGAACAAAATGCGTTCGTGTGCGGCAAATGTTTCGCGAAGAAGTTGAGCCAAAGCGGCATCGAAATCATCCGCAACTTCAAGTTTATCGGCAAATTGTGAAAACACCTCGGCTACGGCTGTGTTGAGGATAATATTGGGCAACGCGATATTTTGTGCCGAACCGACCATGCGAAATTCAAATTTGTTGCCCGTAAAAGCAAACGGCGAGGTGCGGTTGCGGTCGGTTGTGTCACGGCGGAAAGAGGGAAGTGTCGGAATGCCGAGATTCATCGTGCCCGCATCATGCGCGGCATATGTTTTTCCGTCAATGATCGCGCGGATGACCTCATACAACTCATCGCCCACAAAGATGGAAACGATCGCGGGAGGAGCCTCGTTGGCACCCAATCGATGGTCGTTTCCCGCAGTGGCGACCGAAATGCGCATCAAATCTTGATAGTCGTCAACTGCCTTGATGATGGCGGCGAGAATGAGCAAAAATTGGCGATTTTCGGCGGGCGTTTTTCCATGGTCGAGCAGATTTTTTCCTTTGTCTGTTGACAATGACCAGTTATTGTGTTTGCCGGAACCGTTAACACCGGCGAACGGCTTTTCATGAAGAAGACAGACAAGATCATGATGTGCCGCCAGGCGTTTCATTTCATCCATGATGAGCAGATTGTGGTCAACGGCCGTGTTGGTTGTTGTATAGATGGGAGCCAACTCGTGTTGAGCGGGAGCGGCCTCGTTATGCTTGGTCTTGGCATCGATGCCGAGCATCCAAAGTGCCTCGTCCAATTCTTTCATG
>CAZOHP010000119.1:0-3705 GCA_964579815.1 uncultured Lachnospiraceae bacterium | reverse complement strand
CGGGAGCGCTGGATACGGCGACCAGCGTTCAGATTATGGACATTCTCAAGGAAATATCCAAGGATAAATTGATCTTGATGGTTACACACAATCCCGAGTTGGCCGAGAACTATTCGAGCCGCATTGTGCGATTGGTCGACGGTCGTGTTGTGGGTGATACCATGCCCTATTTGCCGGAGGACGCCGAACGGGATGCCGAGGCCAAACGGGCGGCGTGCGCGCCGACCAAACGGGGCCGCAAGAAGAATGACGGCACGGGGAAAGGCAAGAAATCCATGTCCTTTTTCACCGCCCTTTCGCTCTCATTCCAAAATTTGATGACCAAAAAAGCCAGAACCATTCTGACTTCGTTTGCGGGCAGTATCGGTATTATCGGAATTGCGTTGATCTTGGCGTTGTCAACGGGCGTGCAGTCCTATATCAACAATGTCCAGCGGGATACGTTGACCTCCTATCCCATTACCATCGAGCAGGAAACAACGGATATGAGCAGTATGCTTGAGGCCATGACGGGGAAAAACGGGAACGGAAACGGCGAGAGCGAGCCGCACGGCGACGATGCCGTGTATTCCAATGCGCAGATGTATACCGTTTTCAATGCGCTCTTTGCCACCGAGACCAGCACGAATAATCTGACGGCTTTTCGCCGATATTTGAATGAAAATATGAAGAACACGGAAGAGGGGGGCTTGGGTTCGCTCGTTTCGTCGGTTCGATATCAATATGATGTGCGGTTGAATCCGTATTTGGTATATGAGGACGGCAGTTACATTTCGGGCGATCTGGCATCGGCTTTTGAGCAGAATTCCAGCGAGTCCAATGCCAACGCGGGCATGTACAACATGTTCTCGCGCTATACGGAAACATTGCAGTTGTGGCAAGAATTGTTGCCCGGCAAAACGGAGGACGAGTTGATCGCCGATATGTATGCCGAACAGTATGATCTTGTTTGGGGGGCTTGGCCGACCTCTGCCGAGGAGATTGTTCTTATTTTGGATAAGAACAACGAAATCTCCGATTTTGCTTTCTATGCGCTGGGACAGATCGACAGCGAGGAAGTGCGGAGCATTTTGACCGGCGCGCTCAAGGGCGAGAAGATCGATATTCCGTCGCGCCAACTTTCCTATGAGGAGATCGGAGCACTGCGCTTTCGTTTGCTGACCGATGCCGAATTGTATACCGATGTTGACGGCGACGGTGTGTTTGTCGACAGCAGCATGGATGACACGATGATCAAACTGCTTTTGGCCAATGCCGTTGAGGTTCGTATTTCCGGTATCATTCGTCCCGCCGAGAACGCAACGGTCAGTGCGACCGGCGCGGTATTGGGTTACACTTCCGCCTTGACCGAACGGCTGATCGAAGCAACGGAGCAGAGCCCGGTCATGGTTGCGCAGAATGATCCCGCGAATGAAAACTTTGACGTGCTCACGGGATTGCCTTATGTGCTCACGGAGGAACTTGATCCGTCCGATGCCTACAAGGCCGAAGCGATCGTTTCTTATTTTGCGTCTCTTGACGCCAAAGCCAAGAGCGAATTGTATGAAAAGATGCTTGCCGCTCCCGATGAGAAAGCGCTTGCCGTGCAAGTCGGGCAGGCGATGGCGGCGTATTCCGATCGTGCGGCCATGGAACAACTTGCCGCCGATGCCTACGGCATGGATATCGAAGCAATCAGAGGCTATTTGGCATCTTATACCGACGAGCAATTGAGCGATATGATCAAGGAACAATTGTACACCACGTTTACCGCCGCGCAGGCCGAGGCCGCACGTGCGCAGATCAAGGCAATCATGACGTCTCCCTCGGAAGAGGAGTTGGCGGGGTATATCACTCAAATTTTGGCACAAACGGGCAACGATCCGCAAAAGTTGGCGGCCTTTGTGATGCAGGATTGGAAGCAACACGTCACCATGGATGACGCCATGCTGATGGAATATTTGTTGGGGCTTTCGACCGAGCAATTGCAATCGGCGGCCGAGCGGGTTGCCGCCGATATGGCAACGGAGATGTATGCGGCAAACGCCGTCGCGAATACCGAAGAGGGATACGCTAAGGTCGCCGCCGCTTTCGATGCCTATGTGCAAACCGTGACGGATGAGGGCGAACTGGCCGCTCTGTACGACGCGTGGATGCCTTCCACCGTGTCGGGGACGACACTCGGCGAGCGTCTGTCCGAATTGGGCGCGGTCGATCTCGATACGCCCGTTGCCATTCACATTTATGCCGAAAACTTTGAGGACAAAGACGCCATTGCCGCCATCATCTCGGATTACAACGAAAGCGTGGAGGAAGAGGACCGCATCAGTTATACCGATTATGTCGCGTTGCTGATGTCGGGGGTTACCAGCATTATCAATGCCATTTCGTATGGGCTGATCGCTTTTGTCTCCATTTCGTTGGTGGTATCATCGATCATGATTGGTATTATCACCTATATTTCGGTGCTTGAACGCACCAAAGAAATCGGAATCTTGCGAGCCATCGGAGCTTCCAAACATGATATCTCGCTGGTGTTCAATGCCGAAACGTTGCTTGTCGGATTTACGGCAGGTATGCTGGGTATTTTGATCTCAATGGGGCTTTGCTTCCCCATCAATGCCATTATTCATCATGCCAGCGGCGTGACGGCCATTCACGCATATTTGCCTTTCGAGGCGTGTGTCGTCTTGGTTGCCATCAGTACGGTTTTGACACTCATTGCGGGATTCTTGCCGGCCGGTATGGCCGCGCGCAAAGACCCCGTCATTGCGTTGCGAACCGAATAAATCGCGCGATTGACGCTTTTGTAATTTTATGAAAAATCTACTTGATAAGACAAGAAAGGAATAAGATCATGGAATTGATGGAAGCAATGAAACAAAGGCACAGTGTCCGTCAGTATACGGACAAGGCACTCGGCGAGGATATTTTGTCCGAGTTGCGAGCCGAGATTGACGCGTGCAACAGAGAGGGGGAATTGCATATTCAACTCGTGACGAACGAGCCGAAAGCATTTGACGGACCGATGGCACATTACGGTAAGTTCAGCGGCGTAAGCAATTATATTGCCCTTGTCGGCAAGAAAAGCGCGAAACTTGACGAATTGTGCGGCTATTACGGCGAGCGTCTTGTTCTCAAAGCACAGCAATTGGGGCTGAATACCTGCTGGGTCGCGATGACATATAAGAAAATACCTGGGGCTTTCCGAGTCGACGACGGAGAAAAAGTGACTGTGGTGATCGCGCTCGGCTACGGAAAAACGCAGGGGGTAGAGCATAAATCCAAACGAGCGGAGCAGGTCGGCAATGTCGACGCAAATACGCCGGAGTGGTTCCGTGCGGGCGTGGAAGCGGCGCTCCTCGCACCGACGGCGATGAATCAGCAGAAATTCAAATTGATTTACGCCGACGGTAAAGTCACGGCAAAAGCGGGCCCGGGATTTTATACGAAAGTCGATCTCGGTATCGTGAAATACCATTTTGAGATCGGTTCGGGAAAGACTATAGTGTAACAGTTAAAACCTCGGCAGGGAGTTTCCTTGCCGAGGCTGTCATGCACAACTAAAAGTTGTAAAATTCGCCTGTAAATAAACTTTTCGATTCTTGAAATGGTAACAAATATTTGCTATAATATAGTCAAGATAAGCGCTTATCAATCTAAACAAAGGCGGATTGAATTTATGGAAATCAATTTGAAAGAAAAATTACGCTCATTAAGACAGCA
>CAZOHP010000118.1:0-3811 GCA_964579815.1 uncultured Lachnospiraceae bacterium | reverse complement strand
CGAATTACAATAAAAAGCACGGGGGTCAGTCTGCTCCCGTGCTTTATATATTCCATATTGCCGTGCGAGTGAAGCTATTTCAAAATGTGACACGCTTCACCGTCACGCACGTTCCCGCGCTCGGATCGACGGTAAAAAGAGCGCCTGCAATGGTAATCGCTCCCTCGGCGACACTGAAATGAGCGGGAAGATGGTCACGCATTTTGGTCAAGACCGCTTCGGTTTTGGTTCCGAGAATGCCGTCTGTCGGGCCGGACATACCGAGGTCGGTGATGTAGCCGGAGCCGCCGGGGAGAATCTGCTCATCGGCGGTTGTGACATGGGTGTGCGTCCCGAACATGACGGTCAACTGCCCGTCAAAGGCGCGGGCAAGCGCCAATTTTTCCGAAGTGGCTTCCGCGTGCAGATCGGCGACGGCAATGTCGTAACGTCCGGCCTCGCGGTCGAGAATGCGGCGAATGGCATCAAAAGGGCTATCAAGCGGCTCCATGAACGTGGTGCCGTTGACATTAAGACACAACACGCGCCAGCCGCACACGTCGCGCACGGTATAGCCGAAACCGGGGGCGACGGAGGGATAATTGGCGGGACGGATGATACTATCGGGGTTATTATCCAAAAAATCGTACAGATCGCGCATGTGATAGGTATGGTTGCCCAGCGTGATCAAATCGACGCCGCAATCCAGAAGAGCACGGGCATCGCGACAGCCGAGGCCATGAATATCGGTAGTATTTTCTCCGTTGGCAATCACAAAATCGGCACGCAATTCTTCTCGCTTTTTCCACAGTCGCTCTCGCAAAACGTCCAGTGTTCGTGTGCCGACAATATCGCCGAGGGTAAGAATATTGATCATGTAAAAATCCTTCCGAGTTCCGCTATAGAACCGCGCTTAAAAATTGATAATACCCAAATGCTCAAGCAAGATCTTGGCACCGATGAGGATAAGCACGATACCGCCTGCGAGCGTAGCTTTGTTTTTGAACTTGGTACCGAAGCGATTCCCTATGGCCACGCCGAGCATACACAGGGCAAAGGTGATCACGCCGATCATGCTGACGGCAACGGCGGCTTGCTCTCCCGTTGCGACGCCGAGCGTAGGCAATGTGATACCGACGGCCAGTGCGTCGACGCTGGTGGCCACGGACATGAGGCATAGTTGCTTGATATCCAAATGATCGCAACAGGCGCAATCATCGTAGTCATCACAACCGTCGGTGCCGGCACGGGCATCCCGAATCACATCTACGACCATTTTACCGCCGAGAAATCCGAGCAAGGCGAAAGCAATCCAATGGTCGATCGGCATGATATATCGCTCAAACTGTTGCCCGAGGATATAACCGATGGTAGGCATGAGCGCTTGAAATCCGCCGAAAAAAGCGGAAATCAGCAACATATGGCGGATATTGATGCCGTTTTTCATTTGAAGCCCACGGCAAACCGAAACGGCAAAGGCATCCATAGAAAGTGAAACGGCAACGCCGACCAGCAGGATATAATCCATAGAATATTCTCCCCCGACAGAAAATAATAACTTTATTATTATATCAAATATCCGCGTCGGTGTCAAGCCCCTTTTTTCATATGTAAGGCAGGGTTGTGATTCATTCGTGATGCAAAAGACGGGAAAGGCGATACACGGTTCATAAAACCGTGTATCGCCTTTCCTTGATCGTGCTCCGTACCGGTTACTTGCCTGATCCCAAATGTTCGTTCAACCACGCCTCAATGGCTTGCGCGGCGGCCTCCTCATCCGGGCCGTTCACGGTGATCAGAACAGTATCGTCTTTCTTGACGGCGAGCCCCATCACGGCCAAAAGGCGTTTGAGCGGCGCGGTCATATCGGTTCGTTCCAGATAAAGCGTGCTGTCGCTCTCAAAGCCCTGCGCAATCTTGACCAACATACCGGCAGGACGTGCATGTAACCCCAGCGGATCGCCGACGGTAAATCGGATTGTTTTCATGGGTAGCCTCCTTTTATTTTCTTTTTTGTTCCAGTCGCAACAACGGCGCGCCTACCGTGATCGCTCCCTTCGCCACCACGGACAGAACGAAATCATCCGAATTGCTCACGATCATGGGCGTGGTCACGTCATAGCCCGCCGCGCGGATCCCCGCAATATCAAAGCGCAACAGCGGCGTCCCCCGCTTGACATGTGTTCCCGTCTCGATTAGGGCTTCAAAATGCTTACCCTTTAACGCCACCGTGTCAATACCGATGTGTAACAAAAGTTCCGCGCCGCCGTCGGTCTTCAGCGTGACGGCATGGTGAGAATCGAACAATTGCTCGATCTGTCCGTCTGCCGGTGCGCACAACACCCCCTCGGTCGGGGTCACGGCAACGCCCTCGCCCAAGATACCCGTTGCAAATGCCTCATCCGCCACCTCCGAAAGCATCACGACCGTTCCCGTCAGCGGCGAACACAATTCCATGGTCTTGTTCCCTTTCATTGCTTTACTCCTTTTTTACTTTGTTCGGTACGTAGCGGATCGTCCGTTCGTACCATTCCCTGCGCATTTCCCACACGCATCGTGCACACTCGCTCGCGCAGTGGCAGTAATGCGGGCGGAGTGACCGACAACTCGTCGATTCCCATACGCAAAAATTCCTCTGTCAGCGAAAGATCCGCTCCCAGTTCGCCGCAAATGCCAACCCATATACCCGCGCGGCGGGCGTTTTCCACTGTGTGACGAATCAAGCGCATCACTGCTTCGTGATGTGTATTGCAAAATTCCTCCAGCGCCGCATTTTGCCGATCCAATGCCAGCGTATACTGCGTCAGATCATTGGTGCCGATGCTGAAAAAATTCACCAGCGGCGCCAGCCGATCGCTGATCACGGCCGCCGCGGGCGTTTCGATCATAATACCGATTTCCACTCGATCCGCATACGGGACGCCCTCCTCCCGCAGTTCTTCCTCGGCGCGTTTCCAAAGCGCGCGCAGACGCAACACCTCGTGCTCCGAGGTAATCAGCGGAAACATCACGGCCAGTCGCCCGTAATGCGACGCGCGCAACAAGGCTCTGGCTTGCGTCATGAAGATTTCGGGGCGACTGAGGCTGATGCGAACCGCTCGCAACCCCAGCGCCGGATTTTCCTCCTTGGAAAGACCGATACAAGCCGCTTGCTTATCCGCACCGATATCCAATGTTCGAACCACCACCCGGCGCTCGGGCATGGCTTGCAACACGCGGCGATACGCAACAAACTGCTCGTCCTCTCCGGGCAACTCGTCACGCCCCATATATAAAAATTCACTGCGAAACAGGCCGATGCCGTCCGCCCCCACTCGCTGTGCCTCAACGATATCCTCTACCCCTCCGATATTGGCGCAGATCTCCACGCGATGTCCGTCCACCGTTCGACTTTCGCGTCCGCGATATTGACTGAGCAAATCGCGCGCGTGGGCATTTTGCTCAATGCGGAGCCGCAGATCATGCAATGTGGGAGCGTCCGGCTCAAGGTAGACTGTCCCGTGATCGGCGTCGACCGCCAGCAACATGCCGTTTTTGATCTCGGCGTGCGCGCTTCCGATCGCCACTACAGCCGGCAATCCCATGGTGCGTGACAAAATAGCCGTATGCGAATTGGATGACCCGCCCGCAGTCACGAACGCGCTGACGGCGGAGCGATCCAACTGCACGGTTTCGCTCGGTGTTAGGTCATCGGCGCATATGATATCTCCCGTTTCACCTGACCGCGCGGTTTCATCTGCCGTATTTCGCGCGGTCAAATGGCGCAAAATGCGATCGGCAATATCCTTGACATCGCTTGCCCGCTCACGCATATAGGCGTCATCCATTTGAG
>CAZOHP010000117.1:1555-4076 GCA_964579815.1 uncultured Lachnospiraceae bacterium | reverse complement strand
TCAGCATTTCCGCTGCAGAAACCAACATAATTTAACTTCCTCCGTATCAATATTTGAACTACCGATTTATTATACCAAATAACACACGCTTTGTCAAGTACCGGACGCCGTTCCGTGTGAAAATTAACCGATCTTCTTATTTTTTCATCACAGCCATCGCGCACCAGTCGTTGTCTGCCACGCGCTCCGTGATGCGAAGACCGTTCCGCTCAAGCGCCTCAACCACATCATCGCTCCGCTGCAAAATGATCCCCGACACGAGCAATACCGTTTTTTCGTGCATATATCGTCCCACATCGGGTGCCATGCGAATAATGATATCGGCCACAATATTGGCCGTGATCAAATCGTACGGATGACTGTCATCCACCCCTCGGAGCAGATCGGCCACGCCACAGGTAATGTTTGTCAACCCGCTTTTTTCAACGTTTTCGTTGGCCACACGCACCGCTGTCGGGTCAATGTCATAAGCAAGGCATTCGCCCGCTCCGAGTTTGGAAGCGCAAATGGCCAAGATACCGCTTCCGCATCCCACGTCAAGCATACGGCATCCCCGCTCGGTGTACTTTTCCAAAAGTCCGATCACAAGCCGAGTCGTCTCGTGTGACCCCGTGCCGAATGCCATACCCGGATCCATGGTGACCACGATCTCTCCGTCTTGCGGTTCATATGTCTCCCACGCGGGCACGATAACCATATGCCGACCGATATGCAACGGCTTGTAGTAGGTGCGCCAGGCATTGGCCCAATCCTCTTCATTGACACCGTTCATTTCAATGGTTGCCGCATCGGCAAGCCCCGCAGCGGCCAGACGTTCACGAAGAAACGACAACTCGTCGTTGCAAGGACGATCCCCCGACACATAAACCGACACCGACGCAATCGTCTTATCGGCATTCAGAATGGACTCGTCGATCAAATCGCCGTAGCAGGAGGCCAGGTCAATGTCGCTGTAATCCTCAATCTGCAACTGATTGCTGATCATGCTCATAATAGCAACTAAATCATCCAAACGCTCCAGCGGCACCGTCACCCGAATCTGCACCCACTCGCGCACATCGCCCCTGTCCTCGCAAACATAGTCTTTATCGTATGCCATAGTCCAAACTCCTTATCCGAAAATGCGCTTGAAAAAGCCTTCTTTCTTGCTGTAGTTACTCTTGCCGCAACTGTCGGCAAACGCCTGCATGGCGGCCCTTTGCTTGTCGTTCAACCCACGGGGAATCTCGACATTGACCGTAAAGATCAAATCGCCCCGTTTGTTTTGACTGCGCGGAATGGTAATGCCTTTGCCGCGCACGGTAAACGATGTTCCCGGCTGCGTCCCCTCCGGAATGGTATATTTCAGTTCCCCGTCCAACGAGGGAATGTTGATCTCGGCTCCCAAAGTCGCCTCGGCGACCGTAATGGGCACCTCGCAATAAATGTTAAAGCCGTCGCGTTCAAACACGGCATGTTCACGCACCAGCACGGTGATGATCAAATCTCCCGCCGGACCACCGTTCTTGCCGTCGCACCCCATGCCGCGCAATGCGATTCTTTCGCCGTTGTCAATACCTGCGGGAATGGTAACCGTCAGTTTCTTGTTCTCGCGTATCGTACCCGTACCGCGACACTTGTCGCAGGGCGTCTTGATAATCTTGCCCGTACCGCGACATTTATCGCATATGCCGGTCGACTGGAAAGACATTCCGCCCATACGCTGAATGACAACCTTTTGGCCGCTTCCTTTACAATCGGGGCAAGTCTCGACCCCCATGCCGCCCGCAGCACCTGTGCCTTTGCAGTCCGGGCACGCGGCGATTCGGGTATAAGAGATCTCCTTTTTGGCGCCAAACGCCGCCTCCTCAAAGGCAACCGTCAAGCGCAGCGTGATATCCTCTCCGCGTGTCGGCGCGTTAGGATTGCGACGACGGGACGAGCCTCCTCCGAATCCGCCACCGAAAAAGGAACCGAAGATATCTCCGATGTCTCCGAAATCCGAGAAACCGCCGAAGCCTTGGCCGCCCCCGCCTCCCATAGACGGGTCAAACGCCGCATGTCCGAACTGATCGTACTTGGCTTTCTTTTCGGCATCCGACAGCACGCCGTACGCTTCATTGACTTCCTTAAACTTTTCTTCCGCCGCTTTGTCTCCCGGGTTCATATCGGGATGATATTTTTTCGCGAGGTTGCGATATGCTTTTTTGATTGTCGCATCATCGGCATTCTTGTCGATACCCAAGACCTCGTAATAATCGCGTTTATCTGCCATGTCAAACCTCTATCTTTCTCTCTGTGCTCTTGCATGTACTGCGGATAGCAACACACCCGACGACCGATAATCGATTATCGATTTCGGATGCATGGATATCCACGGTGCGTACCGATCACATACGCCCTTGCGGGAAAGGGCATATCGCCCTTTCCCGCGCAACATAGTTTTTCGTTTATTTTTACTGGTTATTGCCGTTGCTGTTATCCTCAAAGCCGGTGTCATAGTAAGTGCCGTCGCTCCCCTGAGAAGCGCCATTCGGGTCGG
>CAZOHP010000117.1:0-1455 GCA_964579815.1 uncultured Lachnospiraceae bacterium | reverse complement strand
GCACCCTGTGCCGCATACAATTTTTCGGACACAGCGTAGAACGCCTTTTCCAGCGCCTCGGTATCGGCCTTAATGGCTTCGGTATTGTCGGATTTGACCGTCTCCTTGAGTTTTTCGATTGCGGCCTTGACCTCGGTCAATTCGCTCTCGGCCACCTTGTCACCGAGTTCGCCGATCGTTTTCTCGCTCTGGAAGATCAAGGACTCCGCACGGTTTTTGGTGTCAACCGCATCTTTCATCTTCTTGTCTTCCTCGGCAAACTTCTCTGCCTCACGAACCGCCTTATCGATGTCCTCCTTGGACATGTTGGTCGAAGAGGTAATGGTGATATGCTGTTCCTTGCCCGTGCCCTTATCGACGGCAGCCACATTGACAATGCCGTTGGCATCAATGTCGAAAGTTACCTCGATCTGAGGGATACCGCGAGGAGCGGGAGCAATGCCGTCAAGATTGAAACGTCCCAGCGTCGTGTTGCCGGCAGCCATCTCGCGTTCGCCCTGCAAAACGTGAATTTCAACCGAAGTTTGACCGTCGGCGGCGGTGGAATACACCTGGCTCTTTTTCACGGGGATCGTCGTGTTGCGCTCAATGATCTTGTTAAAGACACCGCCCAATGTTTCGATACCGAGCGACAGCGGAGTAACATCAAGCAACAACAAATCTTTCACGTCGCCGCCGAGTACGCCGCCTTGAATGGCCGCACCCAGCGCCACACACTCGTCGGGGTTGATGCCCTTGAACGGTTCCTTGCCGATAAACTTCTTGACAGCCTCCTGCACGGCGGGAATTCTCGTCGAACCGCCGACCAGCAAGACCTTGTCGACATCGCTCACACTCAGACCCGCATCGGCCAGCGCTTTCTTGGTGGGAACCATGGTGCGCTCGACCAGGTCGGCCGTGATGCGATCAAATTCGGCGCGAGAGAGCGTTGCCTCAAAGTGCAGCGGTCCGTCGGCGGTTGCCGTGATAAAAGGCAAATTAATGTTGGCCGATGTCATACCGGACAATTCGATTTTGGCCTTTTCCGCAGCATCTTTCAGGCGTTGCAGAACCATCTTGTCCTTGCGCAGATCAATGCCGTTTTCGCGCTGGAACTTGTCGGCCATCCAATCGATAACACGCTGGTCGAAGTCGTCGCCGCCCAAGCGCGTGTCGCCGTTGGTGGCAAGCACCTCAAACACGCCGTCCGCGATTTCGAGCAACGACACATCGAACGTACCGCCGCCCAAGTCAAACACCATAATCTTCTGCTTATCTTCTTTGTCCATACCGTAAGCCAAAGCAGCTGCGGTCGGTTCGTTGATAATTCTCTTGACTTCAAGCCCCGCGATCTTGCCCGCGTCCTTGGTTGCCTGACGCTGTGCATCCGAGAAATATGCGGGAACCGTAATGACCGCTTCGGTGACGGTGCTGCCCAAATAAGCCTCCGCATCCGCTTTCAACTTTTGCAAAATC
>CAZOHP010000116.1:0-4089 GCA_964579815.1 uncultured Lachnospiraceae bacterium | reverse complement strand
TAATTCAAGAGGGTAATCTTGGATTGATGAAAGCGGTCGACAAATTTGATTATACCAAAGGGTATAAATTTTCGACTTATGCGACATGGTGGATCCGCCAGGCAATCACACGCGCCATTGCGGATCAAGCTAGAACCATCCGCATTCCGGTGCATATGGTCGAAACCATTCATAAGGTGTCGCGTTATTCTCGCCAAATGTTGCAGGAACTCGGTCGCGAGGCAACAGCCGAGGAAATCGGCGAAAAAATGGGTATGAGCGCCGAAAAAGTGCGTGAGATTCTTAAAATTGCTCAAGACCCCGTTTCTCTTGAGACGCCAATCGGTGAGGAAGAGGACAGCCATTTGGGCGATTTTATTCCCGATGATGAAACACCTGCGCCATCGGATGCCGCGTCGGCAACTATTTTGCGCGAAGTAATCGAGCGCGAGTTGCATACGCTGACGCCTCGCGAAGAACATGTGATCAAACTGCGCTTCGGTTTATATGACGGTCGTACCCGAACTTTGGAAGAAGTTGGCAAGGAATTTGATATCACGCGCGAACGTATCCGTCAAATTGAGGCTAAAGCCTTGCGCAAATTGCGCCATCCCAGTCGCGCGCGTCATTTGAGAGGATTTTTGAATTAACCGAAAATTACAGGCATATCGACCAAATATCATCGATAAAATTTGGTTGATACGCACTTAAAAATCGGCAAATTGTTATAAATGCACGACGCTTTTTTGTGCAATATGATCATGCTTTGTTAACGCAATGTGACAAAACGTCGATTAGGTGTATTTGAAATCATGAAAGCGATGCAAAAAATCCCTTGACAGATTGACGATTTTGTTGTAAAATAATATAGTATTGTATTTTGCGGCATAATGCATCTTGCACGGTGCCGCGTAAATCTCGAGGAGGAAAGCATTATGAAAAAAAGGCTGTTCAGTTTGTTGCTGTGCATGGCGATGTTGCTCTCCGGATGTGCGCTCTGTTTTACCGGATGTGCCCCTGCCGAAGAGGACGAAGATGATGAAGCGGTTGATCTTGCGACAACGTTGGTAATGTGGTGCGTAACCGAGGAAGGAACAGACGACGAGCAAGCAAAGGCAGTTGCGAAAGCAATGAGTGAAAAGACACAGTCTGAGTTTAAGACAAAGTTGATCGTTAAATATTTCACTTTGGATGAATACTATGAGCAACTTGAGGCTGCGATGGCTCAACTTGAGGCAGATAAAATCGCCGAAGAGGAAGCAGCAAAGAAAGCCAAAGAAGAGGCTAAGAAAAATAAGAAAAACAAGAACAACAAGGATACGACCGAAGAAGAGAAAAAGCAAGAAGAAAAGACCGATACGTCGAAAAAGGATAAAACCGACGACGGTGAATTGCGTTATGACGAGGACGGCAATCCCATCATCGATACGACGGTCTATCCCGAGGTGTCGGACTATCAAGTTGACATTCTGTATTTGTCGGGGTATGACAAGTATACCGAATATATTGCCAAGGAATGGCTGTCCAACCTTAACTCGCAGTTGACGGGCGATTCCAAAAAAATCAGCAATTATCTCCCTTCGTCGTTGCTCAATGCGGTTCGCTATAACGGCGTTTCGTATGCGATCCCCAACAACAACGTGATCGGCGAATATACATATATGCTGATCGATAAAGAATTGTACGATAAGTACTATTATACCGCAGAAGTCGAAAACGTTTACAGCGTAGTCGATTTGGCGGATTTCCTTGAGGATATTGCCGCTTACGAGAAAGATGTTTTGCCGATCAACGGCGATGTCAACTACTGCATGAGTTTGATTGCCAGTTATTGGGATATCGACCCGGAGACTCTCAAGGTGACGGGAGACTTCTCGGTGCTGGGATACGCATTCAAGGATACTGACAAAATCAATCGTGGGGATATCGTTATCAAATTTGACAGCCTTTTGACCGACACGACTTACCGCAATGCTCTGACCAATCTGATGGATTTCCAGTTTAAGGGGTATTTCGGCACTGCTGCCGCAGATCAAAAAAGCGCGGTGTCTTTTGTCAAAGGCGATGCCGCAACGGCTACCGAATACGAAGATGATTACTATGTTGTGGTTGTGGATTACCCTCGTGCCGGTGATGAGGATATTTACGCCAACATGTTTGCGGTCAGCGCGTTCACTTCCGATTTGAAGAAGAGCATGCAGATTGTGACCTATCTCAATACAAATGCGGATTTCAGAAATTTGTTCCAGTACGGTATTGAAAATATCAACTATACCTTGAACAGTGACGGTACGGTCTCGATGACACGTGCAAATGCTTATAAGATGGAACTGGCTAAGACGGGTAACGAATTTATCGCTTATGTTCCCGCAGGCACGAACCTCAAGGTTTGGGAATATGCAAAACAGCAGAACCGGGAATCTTTGGTTGACCCGCTTTTGGGCTTTGACTTCAACATGGAATTGATCGATGAGAGTGAATTGTTAGCCAAGGCCGAAGACGGTGTGCTGGAGGAAGATGAGAAACTTCAAGATGAGTACATTATTGAACAACTCGACACGGAATTGATTGTCTATATTTCCGAACTTTCCAAGTCGGTGTGGAAACGCATTCAAGCGTGCACCAATACCGATGAATTGGAGGAGTTGCTGGATACGCTGGCAGTTGAGTTGGCACCGGCGAGCGATGCCAACATCAATCGCGCGATGTCTGTTTACACCATGGTAGATCCCGAATTCGATCTTGACGGCAAGATCAAGGTGGATGACAAGGGCAATCCCACGGTAGAAGATGCCAATGTCAATACGACTTGCGATGTCCGAGTTCGTCTTGTGACAAAAAAAGTCGATGGTATTGAAGAAGATGGTATTGAGGAATTTTATTCGGTATTGACCAAATCTCTTACGCCGTTCCAAGTTTATTACCGTTGGATGCAAACTTACAAATATTTGCCCGCTAATTTCAAATAAATCCCAAGAAAAGAACCGCAACACGAATGTGTTGCGGTTCTTTCGGTGTATTATAAAAAGGCGGGAGTTATGCCTTTATATTCAATGCCATTTGGTACACCTCGTTTTTGGGTATACCGCGGTCGTGAGCGGCGGCCTTAATGGCGTCGTTTTTTTTCAAACCTTCGTTCATGTAATAGATCACGTGCTCGGGGATGGTCATATCTTTCCAAAAGGCTTGAGAGGCAGAGGCGGAACTACCTGCAATCACAAGCACATATTCGCCGCGCGGGTCATTTGTTTCGTAGTGGGCGATTGCCTTTTGCAACGTAGTGCGCAAGATCTCCTCGTTTCGCTTTGTCAGTTCACGGCAAAGAGAAATACGGCGATCACATTCGAATATTTCGGCAAGGTCGGAGAGGGTAGTGCGCAATTTGTGCGGTGCTTCATGCAACAATATAGTACGTGTCTCGGTAGCGAGGCAAGCGAGTTGTTTGTTGCGTTCTGCTTTGTTGACCGACAAAAATCCCTCAAAGCAAAAATGTGCGGTCGGTAACCCGGACAGCATGAGAGCATCAATGGCGGCACAACAGCCGGGCACACCCGTCATGGGAATATTTTGTTCTGCGCATAAAGCGACCAGATCTTCCCCTGGATCGGAGATGGCAGGAGTACCCGCATCGGTGATAAGGGCACAGGATTCACCGTTGCGCAATCGCTCAATGATGCGCAAACCATGCTCACGCTTATTATGTTCAAAATAAGAGATCATTGGTTTGGAAATGCCGAGATGAGAAAGTAATTTCATAGAATTACGCGTATCTTCGGCGGCGATAAAATCCACGCCTGCAAGTATTTTGATGGCACGCAAGGAGAGATCGTCAAGGTTGCCGATGGGGGTAGCGACGAGATAGAGCGTACCGCCCTCGATTTGATTTTTGTCCCGTCGTTCGCAGTCAAGAAAATCCTGCGATTCGGTGGGAGGAATTTTCGGCGTGAGATGATTTAGGTTCATAACATATTCCTTCTTGAGTTTTTTGGAAAACAACAGAGTGTAAAAGCATATACTGAAAGTAATGAGTAAACATGGAGGGCGCATATGGCAATCAAGGTTTATATAGATCAAGGTCACAATCCGCTGAATCCCAATGCAGGCGCGGAG
>CAZOHP010000115.1:0-4154 GCA_964579815.1 uncultured Lachnospiraceae bacterium | reverse complement strand
CAATTGATTTTGCAAGTCAATGACGCAATTCTGCGCAAAGATATCACGCAGATCCGGCAATACGTCGACCTTGAATCGTTCGCCGCTTGGTATTTGGTCGAGGAGATCATGAAAAACATGGACTCCCGCTTTTGGAGCAGTTGCTATATGTATGTCGACGGTGACGGCATTCTCCACATGGGTCCCGTTTGGGATTTTGACATGTCGCTGGGCAACGCCAATTACGGCAACATTGAAAACCCGTTGGGAGAATACGTTTCCGAGGTCAAATGGTACAAATATCTGTTCGGGACGGAGGAATTTTGCGAATTGGTCGCGACTATGCTCGGCAATCACGCCGCCGAACTTGACGCCGTGACCGATTATATGGACAACTACGCCGCCATGCTCGATCGCTCGCAAAACTACAACTTCGAGCGCTGGGATATTCTGAACCGTGCCGTCGGTTGGAATCCGCAGAGCGTGATTAAGGCCGACACCTATCAAAAACAGGTCGCGCTGATAAAAGACTATTACACCACCCGCTTGCAGTATGTCCGTGATTCCGTCGCCGCTCGGTGCGATCCGTCCGCTCCCGCAGCCGTTGCGTTGCCCGAGGGCGCACTTCCCTCACCGAGTACCGGCACCGAACTCTGGTCGGGAGCCAAATACATTGAGGATGGCCGCTCGTTGAAATTCATCATACCATTGGACTCGGCGGTCGACCTTTCCGCATACGCCGAAGACGGCGTTGTCTGCTTGACCTATTGGATCAGCAGTCTGGACACGCTGACCTCGGGCCACCAAATGGAACTGACCTCTTCGGGCACGAGCGACAAAGGTGAATTTTCGTGGGCTCTCTCCCCCGCGCGGCAAATGGTCGCCGGCTCATGGCAACGTCTGTACCTGCCGATTTCTTCGGCGCAGGAATTGTCCGGCGGCGTTACCCCCGATTGGAGCAACATCAATTTTTTTCGCATTTACATTCATGTCGGGCAAACCGAACGATTTTATATTTCCGATCTGCGCGTGATGCATTCGTATGAAGCGGAAAATTAAAAAAGCACTGCTCGCCGAATATTCGGTGAGCAGTGCTTTTTCAATTCCTCAGTCGGGCAGTTTCAAATCCTCTTTTTGATACCATCCCAGTTTTTCCATGATCAAACTGAATAGCAACGAAAGAATTGCCGGAGCAGCCACGCACAACACAAGAATTCCAATCCACATCATAGGCGAATGCTCCATCGTCGAAATGATTCCGATGGGACCGACCATGCCGCACGTTCCCATACCGGCGGAAACGCCCGTGCATTCCAATTTGAATACCAGCGTAGAGATCGGGCCGCACACGGCGGCTGCCAACGTGGGAGCAATCCATATCTGAGGTTTGCGGCAAATATTGGGCATCTGCAACATCGAAGTACCGAGCCCCTGCGAAACCAGTCCTCCCCAACCGTTCACGCGAAAACTCATGACGGCAAAACCGACCATCTGTGCACAGCAACCGACCGTGGCCGCGCCACCGGCCAAAAGCAGTCCCGTTGCCGTACCGGCCGCCTCGGCAGCCGCCAGTGCCGATGAGGAAAAGATCATGGCGCAAATGGCCGCGCTGGAAATGGGAAGCGTCAAAATCACTCCCACAACCACGGAAACAACAATACCCATAATCAGCGGCTGGAACGTGGTGGCGGTCGCGATAAACACGCCGAGATAGTACATTACATAAGCCACGATCGGGGAAAGCAGCCAACTCGCCGCGAAACCGGCAAGCAACGTCACAACAGGCGTAACAAGAATATCGATTCGCGTCTTACCCGAAACGAGTTGTCCGATCTCGGACGCAATGATAACGGCAAAAAACGCACCTGCGGGGCCCGCGCTGTAAAAGATTCCCTCGCCCGTACCGGCCGTAACCGCCCACGAGACAATGGCACCGTCCGCCATGACAGCGCCCATCGCGTTGGACATGGCTCCGACAGCCGCGCAACTGAACATAACCAGCGGCGAGGCGTTCAATTTATGTGCAATCGCCACGCCGATCGCCATGCCCGTCGCACTTTTGGCATAGGTGGCCACAGTAGTCAAAAAAGCAAACCCGCTATACTTACCGATCGTTTCGAAAATGGTACCGATGAGCAACGAAGCGAACAGGCCGAGTGCCATCGCCCCCATGGCATCGATGAAATAGCGTTTGCCAAGTCGTTTTAACTTTTGTTTCATGATTATGTCCTTTCATTTTGCCATAACGCTTTACTTTATTAAAGTATAGCACATTTTTTTCGGGAAAACAAGTTGAAAAACAGCAAATATCGCCCATAGAACGGCATTTGAACTGGTAAAGGTGCCTATTTTTTGCAAAAAATCGCATTTTGCGGACACAATCCCGTTTTTTCGCGCGTTCGACCACCTGTCACCGTCACTCCTCGGGCGGCAAAACAGCCGCATCCGATGCACAGCGAGGCGGGCGATAAGAAATCCCCTCCAGCAATTGGCGGTAACACTCCTCTCCCTCAAACTCCAACCGAACCCCCGACACTTGTAAAAAGCGCGCGGTTGCGTAATTGTAAGTCGACAACGGTCGATTGCGAGCATCGTCCGTGTGCGCGCAAACGAGAAAATCGTCGCCCTCAAAGCCCGTCACAATCAGCGTGTGATAATAGCGTCCCTGTCGGTCGGCCAACTGCACGACATCGCCGAGCATCACCCGCTGTGTCGGAACCTCGACGCCGTACGGCCCCACACCGCCATTCTCTCGCGCGAACGCCTCGTTCCCCATCATAAAATCGTAAAAGTAATCAACGCCGGACCAAGCCGGCGCACGATTGACAGAGGAATAATAGTACCATCCGAAATCCGGCGTCTCGTTCATCACGCAAGCGCCCGCCAGCACGCATTGCGACACGAAATTGGTACAGTCGCCTCCTACCCCCGCAAAATCGACAAACAGCGGGTTGCGCGACAACGCCCAACGCAAGGCATATTCCACCGCTCGCTCACGAACATACGGTAATCCAATCAGCATCACATTCCACCTCCCGTGTCAGTGTATGCAAAAGAATCGGAGGGAGAACCTTTTACGAAAAAGTTTCTCCCTCCGATTCTTCGTTCGCTTTTTCGGTTACCGAAAACGGCACTTCGATCCGATCGCGCTCGTCATTCTCACGCACGACTGCGATGAAATACTCCCCCGGCGTGGTTCGTCTGCTCACCGTCCAACTCCAATACAAGTATCCATCCTCGGCAGCCGTTTGTGCCGCCAGCCCCCGCGCCTTGGAAATGCCGCTGAGATAGTGCACCTCAATGCGATATGTCTCGCCCGGCCGCCCGTATGTTTCCACCCACGCATCGTCACCGGCCTCGACCGTATCCGTCAGCCGAACAGCCGACAGCGTTTCCTCGACGGGCGGTTCCGTCGGCTCAACGGACGGTTGCTCCGTTTCGGGCGGTTCGTCCGCTGAACCCATATCCGGAGAATCGGCCGCCGCGCCGGCTTCTCCTCCCGTCTCATCCGGCGGCGGTAATGCGCCGTTTTCATAGCGTGCGACTCCGTTTTGACGCACGGAGGTCACCTCGCCCCGCGCATTGAGGTAAACGTCGACCGTTTGCTCTCCGATCCAAATGTGATAATAAGCGGCGTCCTCTTTGTCCGTTGCGGGATAGGCAAACATCACCTCGCCCGTATAGCCCAACTCGTTCAAAAGTTCCAACAGTTTTCCCGCTTGCGCCTCGGTCACCCCGCTTTCCTCGCGCAAGCGCGCGACGGATGCCGTGCGCGCGTCACTTTCCGTCGGCGACGGCGCCCGAGCACAGGAAATCGTCAACACCGGCAGTACAATAATCAAAATCCAAACCAAACTCGCACAGAAATGTAGCCGCCTTTTTGTTCTCCGTCTCCCGCGCCGATCGCTGTCCGCATGCCGGTCCCGCATATGTCGATTCACAAAATCACGCCTCCTCGCCTCTGTCTTGCCGACATTCGGCTTTTCGTTCGCATCAACGTCAACGCGCCGTCTCCGATCGATGCATCGGACCGTTGCCGAAATTGCTGTTTAAGAAATGAAAAAGGCCTTGAAGATTCAAGGCCTTTTCCGAGCGACTATTCTGCCGCTCGATGATGGTGCGGCGTAAGGGATTCGAACCCCCGACCTTTTGGTTCGTAGCCAAACACTCTATCC
>CAZOHP010000114.1:0-4183 GCA_964579815.1 uncultured Lachnospiraceae bacterium | reverse complement strand
TTCGGGATCGAAACAAACGACCACTACATTCCCTATGTCATCGAGCCCTCGTTGGGAGCAGACCGCGTGGCGCTGGCCTTTTTGGTCGAAGCCTACGATGAGGAGGTCATCGATGCGGAGAAGAACGACGTCCGCACCGTATTGCATCTGCACCCCGCCCTTGCCCCCTACAAAGCAGCCGTTCTGCCGCTATCCAAAAAATTGGGCGGCAAGGCAACGGAAATCTACGAAAAGTTGTCCAAATACTTTATGGTCGATTACGACGAAGCGGGTTCGATCGGCAAGCGCTATCGCCGCGAGGACGAAATCGGTACACCTTTCTGCATCACGGTTGATTTCGAAACAATCGGGGACGCCGAAAAAGGTGTTGAAGCGGACAATTGCGTCACCGTGCGTGATCGTGACACGATGGAACAGGTTCGCATTCCGATCGAAAATCTCAAGGATTATATTGAGGAAAAGATCACATTCTGATCCTGAAAAACAGCAAGCAACGTCAAAAGGCGGGAGAGCCCATGGGTTCCCCCGCCTTTTTGCGTCGCACAACCGCAAAAAAAGCAATCAAACATTTTTTCAAATACTCTTGCCAAATTCGGTCTTTTGTGGTATACTGTATCATGTTAAAATATGCAACAAAGGAAATGATAGTATGATCATCGCATTGGAAGAAGCAAAATATAAACTCACCGCCCTGCGCGAAGACATTGAGGAACTGGGCAAACAACTCCGCGTCGAAGAGTTGCGCGCGCAGGCCGCAGACGAAGAGCAAAAAACGCTCGATCCCTCCTTTTGGAACGATCCCGACAAGTCTTCTCGCATCTTGCAATCCATCAAGCAGAAAAAAGATACCGTTGAGGGATATGAACGGTTGGTCGCACGGCTGGAGGACGCGATCGTGCTCGCCGAAATGGCCATTGAAGCATCGGACGAGGACAGCGTTGAGGAGGTTCAGAGCGAACTGGATGCCATCACCGCCGAAAAGGAGAAACAGCGCATCGGCGTATTGCTCTGCGGCGAATATGACAAAAACAATGCCATCGTATCGTTCCACCCCGGTGCGGGCGGCACCGAAGCACAGGACTGGGCGCAAATGCTCTATCGCATGATCACTCGCTGGGCGGAACGCAACGACTTTAAAGTCAAGTTGATCGACTGGCTGGACGGCGATGAGGCGGGCATCAAAAGTGCCACCGTCATGATCGAGGGTATCAACGCCTACGGCTACCTCAAAAGCGAAAACGGCGTCCACAGATTGGTCCGTGTCTCGCCCTTTGACGCCGCCGGCCGCAGACAGACTTCTTTTTCCTCCATCGAAGTCATGCCCGAGTTTGAAAATGTCGATGCGGTGGAAATCCGCGATGAAGATATTGAAGTCACGGCACACCGCTCATCGGGCGCAGGAGGTGAGCACATCAACAAGACCGGCTCGGCCATCCGCATCGTCCACAAGCCCACGGGTATTGTGGTGGGATGCCAAACCGAGCGCAGCCAGTTGCAAAACAAAGACACGGCCATGAAAATGCTCAAAGCAAAACTCATGGAAATCAAACTGCGCGAGCATTTGGATAAGATCGAGGACATTAAGGGCAACAAGGTCAATATCGAATGGGGATCGCAGATCCGCTCCTACGTATTCATGCCCTACACGCTGGTCAAAGACAACCGCACGCAGTTTGAAACGGGCGATGTTGCCGCCGTGATGGACGGTGAGATCGACGGTTTTATCAATGCATATCTCAAATTGCAATCGGCAAAGCCCGAGGCAGATCAATAAAGAACGGCACCGAACTCCGTTGAGTTCGGTGCCGTTTCCATTATTTCGAATAGGTCATATAAATATATTTCAAGTCGATGCAATACAATGTCGGGTTACCCGCCCCGGCAGTCACGATCACGTAATTCTTTCCCGTTGAGGAACGAACACAGGTCACAAGACATTTTCCCGCTTCGTCGGTCGAACCGGTCTTGGCGGCGATCACGTGCGCACCATCGGGCAACATATAGAAATTGCCGGGGCCGTTTTTCATCACATCGACAAAATATGTACTGTTGAACGTCACACGCAAGCGAGTGTTTGGCACATTGTCTACCGTTCTGTAAATATACGTCACATATACGTCTTCCGACAGAAACGTCAGCACTTGAGGATTGGCCACCGCCGCCGCCATGATGCTTGCCATTTCGCGGCAAGTGGTGTAGTGATCGTTGCCGTGCAAACCCGTTGCGTTGGTAAAATGGGTATTCATCAATTCCAACGCGTCGCATTTTTCATTCATCATACGGACAAACGCATCGTGCGAACCGGCCACGTACTCGGCCAATTGTATCGCCGCGGCGCAATCGGATTCAAGCGCGACGGCATACAGCAGATCGCGCACGGTGACAACATCCCCCGCCTGAAAGCCAAAACCCGAGGCATTCTGCCGCTCCATCTCCGAGATGATGTTGCCGGACATCGTCACTTTGGCATCATAATCGCTCTCGCTCAAATGTTCACAGGCCACCAACAAGGTCATGACTTTGGTCATCGACGCGGGATAGATGCGCTCATCTGCGTTATACCCCGCCAAAATGGTGTTGCTCGACGCATCGGCGATGATCGCATTGGACGAATAAACGCCGGCCTCGCTGTTTTGCGTGCGGCTGATCATTTCCTCGGTCACGCCACTCACGGTATACAGCAAATAAGAGGGATTCAACGTATCATCGGATGCACTATCCGGGTCTGTTTTCGGCAACGCGGCCGAATCATCCGCACCGGTGGGTGATTTGTTCTCCGCAGGGCCGGACGGATCGTCACCCGTTTGAATCGGATCGTTCGGCGTGAGCGGCGCCTCCGGCGGTTCGGGCACTTCCTTACCGATCAAATTAATCGAAGTGACACATATAACGACTAATAAAAATGTCAGCAGCGCAAAGATCAGTCCCCACAGCATATTTTTCGGCGAAGGATCATCGGGGCTGATATGATGATGCGATTGCGATTGTTGTTCCATCACTGCAAACAAAATTCCTTTCCGTTGAAATGTAAGTTTTCCGATTCTTGACTTTCTTCGGCCAAAAAAACGGAAACTCCGATATCGGCGTCGGCACGCAAGCATTAAATAGCCATAAACCGCCATTATCGTCTTATTATATCACATTTTTCCTGCCGTGTCAACCCCCACTGCGACAAATTATGACTGCCGTGTTGCAATCTTCCATTGACCGAGCTTTCTCAAACCGCTTTCGGGAAATGAGTGAAAATATACAAAAGAAGAATAAAAAAATTGTACCTTGCGACCATTGACAGTCACGGTCACACTATGCTATAATAAATATAATTTTTAATGTGGTATATTATGCCGCGTGAACGAAACAAAATAAAGGAGTTTTTCATGACTATCACCGATGTGCTCTCTCACAACGCCCTACAGTATCCCAACGAAACGGCGCTTGTGGAGATCAATCCGCAATTTGACCCCGCGGGGCGCATCACATGGCGCGAATATGCGTTGATGCAACCCGAGCCGGGGCAACCTTTTCGCCGTGAGATCACCTGGATGGATTTTGAGTGCAAGGCAAACCGCTTTGCGAATTTACTGCTCACGCGCGGTTGCAAAAAAGGGGACAAAATCGCCATTTTGCTCATGAATTCCATCGAATGGCTCCCCATCTATTTCGGCATTCTGCGTGCGGGCGCCGTCGTGGTCCCGCTCAACTATCGCTATACGGCCGAAGAAATCAAATACTGTTTGGACAAAGCCGACTGCTCCATGCTGGTTTTCGGTCCGGAATTCATCGGCCGCATGGAGCAAATCTGCGACCGTTTGCCGAACATCGGCGATATGTTTTACGTCGGCGAAGATTGCCCCGGTTTTGCCGACAGTTACGACGGCATGATTCGCTATTGCACGTCCAAACGTCCCGACATCACGCTGACCGAGGAAGATGACGCCGCTATCTACTTTTCTTCGGGCACGACCGGTTTCCCCAAGGCCATTCTGCACTCGCACCGCGCATTGATGCATTCGGCTCGATGCGAGCAGGCGCACCACGGGCAAACACACGAGGACGTATTTCTGTGCATCCCGCCGCTGTACCACACCGGTGCCAAGATGCACTGGTTCGGTTCCTTTTTGGTCGGCGGACGCGCCGTGTTACTCAAAGGCACACAGCCCGAATGGATCTTCCGCGCCGTCTC
>CAZOHP010000113.1:0-4331 GCA_964579815.1 uncultured Lachnospiraceae bacterium | reverse complement strand
ACTTTTTACGCTTTGTTCATCCTTTTTTATGTGTATTGTGGTACAATGTTATGCAAGATCAAAAATTCCCCGGCAAAAACATCAAGGGAGAAATCATTCATGCTTACTCAACCGAAATACGCTGTTGTTACTGAAACTGCCGACGGTTATACGCACCAAACACTGTTTGAAACGCAAGAAGCGGCACTCGCCCACGCCAATTATGAATGGAATTCGATGAACATGCGTGAGCAACGCAAATATACGCAATACATCATTATGAAAGGCTATCTTGACGAAAGAGATTGCTTTAATACTCAACTGGCCGAGATTGTACAGGTATATCATGTTAATAGCCCTCATATCCGTGAATTCGCACCTAAAATTACCTAAAACGCTTGACAAACGACTGTTTGTATGTTAGACTACATTTACTGAAAAAGCATGGCTGACGATCCGAACTGCGCCATGAAGAAAGGACAATGCAATGAAACAAATCGTTTTTGATTGGATGCTTTCACATGCATCCCAAAAAAGCGGAACACCGCTCGAACCCGTTAAGGCGACCGTTCCCGGTGCCGTTCAACTTGACTATGCCTGCGCGAAAAATTACCCTCCTTATTATTATGGGCTCAACTTTAAGCAATTCGATTGGATGGAGAACGAATTCTTTTTCTACGACACAACGTTGAATTTCACCTGTGACAAAGGTGAAACAGCGTTACTTTGCTTCGACGGCATCGATTACCGCTATGAGATCCTGCTGGATGGCAAGACCATCACTGCCGGCGAAGGCATCTTTACTCCGATTACACTGGATGTAACCGCCTATGCGGGCAAAGAAACCTCCCTGCGTGTCATCGTTTTCCCGATTCCGAAGCGCTTCGCTTCACCGCAGAATCGTGCCCAAGCCTCTGCCTGCTGCAAGCCGCCGTCTTCTTACGGTTGGGATTGGCACCCCCGTCTCGTTCCTTCCGGCATCTGCGCCGATGCACATTTGGATATCATCCCTGCGGGTTCTCCCCGTCAATTGGAAGCCACCTACCGCCTCACGAACGACCTTAAAACCGTCACAGTCAACGCCACGGTTCAAATGTACGGCGACGGCGCGCTGACTGCCGAACTCATCTCGCCCGACGGTGTTACGGTCGTTTCGCAAACCAAAACTGCCCAAAACGGCGAAATCGCCGATTTCTCGCTGTCATTGAACGCCCCCGAATTGTGGTATCCGCGCGGCTACGGTGCACAGCCTCGCTATACATTGCGAGTAACGGGCAGCGAATCGATTGAACGCAAAATCGGTTTCCGCCGTTCCAAACTTGTTAAAAACGAAGGCGCCGAGAAATATTTTCAAGACGCTTTCCCCATGGGACCGCTGGGCGCGCCCATGCAAATCGAAATCAACGGCGTTAAGGTGTTTGCCAAAGGCTCCAACTGGGTCAATACCGAGATTTTCCCTTGCCGCGCCACCCCCGAACGTTACGATGAATTGATTCGTCTGGCTTATGATGCCAACATGAATATTTTCCGCATGTGGGGCGGTCAATACATCAATCATGATTATTTTTACGATAAATGTGACGAATGCGGTATCATGATTTGGCAGGAATTTATGCTGTCCTGCAATCTGTATCCGGATGATGACACCTATTTGAATGTCCTTGAGCAGGAAGCGGTCAGTATCATCAAAAAGTTGCGCACGCATCCGTGTCTAACATTTTGGTGCGGCGGCAACGAGTTGTTCAATTCTTGGTCGGGGCTGTCGGTTCAATCTCATCCGCTCCGTCTGCTCGACAGACTGTGCTACGAGCATGACCGTTTCACACCTTTCAATATGACCTCACCTCTGCATGGCGTGAGACACGGCTCCTATGTCAAAGTCATTTATCCCGCCGAAGAACGTATCGCCGGTGACTTCTCGCACGGGCACGAGTTTATTTGTGACGTCAAGGCCTGCCAAGCAACCGGTTATACCGAATTCGGATGCAACGGCGGTTCGCGCAAAGAATACATTCTCAAGTACATCATGGATGAGAAAAATTACGCCGACTGTAGCGAAACCAATGACATTTGGCGCGAGCACCATGCTTTCAGAGCGTGGAATGAATCCTGTTGGCTCGGCATCCCCGATGTCGCCCATTTCTTCGGCGGCCATACAAGCGTTGACGATCTGATCGATAAAAGCATTTATCTGCAGAATATATGCTACAAGACCATGTTTGAGGAAATGCGCCGTCAAGCGCCGCTGTGTTCCATGGCAGTCAACTGGGACTTCAATGAACCTTGGCCCTGCGCCGCAGGTAATAGCCTCATTAACTGGCCCGCCGAGCCGAAGAGCGCACTGACAGCCGTCAAGGAAGCGTTGCGCCCCACCCTCCTCTCACTTGAACTCCCGCACAATCGTTTTCTCACAGGAGAGACCATGCACGGCTCGCTGTGGGTGCTGAACGATAATGCCGACACGGCTCCCGCCGCAACGGCCACAGTCTATCTTGTCAGCGGCGAAAACAAGATCAAGTTGGCAGATCTGTCAACCGAAGCCGTAGAACCTCGCAAGAACGGAAAGTTCGGCGGTTTCGATTTCGTGATCCCCGCCAAATTGCCGGAGAGATTTACCATCGCGCTTGAATGTGCCGAGCATCCGGAATGGAACTCGACTTACGAGTTGGTGCACAACACCGTTGTGGAGGATCCATTCGTCAAATCCTCAACAGTCGAAGGCGGCAGCAGTGATTTTTCGGATTTCTTAAAGTAATAGAATTAACACGGGAAGCGACTTTTCAGGTCTCTTCCCGTCTTTTCAAAAATATGATCAAGAAAGCAAGCCGGTCGACCGACTTTATCGGTAAGCGGCACAATAACCATCGATTTTTGCAAAGAAATTCTACGATTGCTTGAATCGCGCACCCTTTCCTCTGTAAAAAAATGTGTTTTTCTCGCGATAATAGGTTTACAATCGGCTATACATGTGTTATGATTAAGGCAATAAGCGAAAAAGAGGATTGATATGGATTCAAAAAGCATCGGCAATATCATAGCCAAGTTGCGAAAAAAGAACGGCATGACGCAATATGAGTTAGCCAAGCAACTATCTGTAACCGACAAAGCCGTCAGCCGCTGGGAAAACGGTCAGGGATTCCCCGACATTACCATTTTCCCCCGGTTGGCAGAGTTGTTCGGCGTATCCATCGACTATTTGATGCTGGGCGAAAAAAGAGGCATTACTGTGGCCGGCAACATGCTGCTCGATATTGTCAAAAGCATTGCCGAATATCCGAGTTGCGGACGGTTATCTTATGTTTCGGATATGTCCTACGCTGTCGGCGGTTGCGCCCCCAACACAGCCATTGATCTGGCCAAGATTGACCCAACTCTTCCGCTCAGTGTCATAGGAAAAGTCGGCATGGATGAAAACGGTCGCTTCATTCTCTCGCATCTGCAGCAAAACGGCATCAATGTCAGTAAAGTTTCCTTTTCCTACAACACGCCGACGGGTTTTTGTGATGTCATGAGTATCCCCTCCGGCGACCGCACCTTTTTTCACCAAAAAGGAGCCAATGCGGAATTCGGTATCGATGATATCGACATCACCTCGCTCAATTGTGACATTTTGCACATCGGCTATATCATGCTGCTCGATCGATTCGATGCCGAAGATAAAGAGTACGGCACGGTCATGGCAAGATTTTTGCATCGAGTGCAAAAAGTCGGCATCAAGACTTCTATTGACATGGTGAGCCACAGCAGAAGCGAGGACTACGGAAAAAAACTGATCCCTGCGCTCAAATATTGTAATTATGTCATTATCAATGAAATCGAATGCTGCGCCATTTGGAATTTACCCGCCCGTCGCTCGGACGGTTCGCTCATACGAGAAAATGTGATTGCCGCCATGCAAATGGCTGTTGACGCCGGAGTGCATGACCGCGTACTCATCCATTGCAAAGAACGCTGCTTTGCCATGGACACCGAAAAGAAATTGACCGAGGTAGCCTCCCTTGATATTCCTCGCGAGCAAATCAAAGGAAGCGTCGGCGCAGGAGACGCATTTTGTGCGGGTTGCCTTTATGGGCTTTACAACAATTACACCGATCAACAACTGCTGGAATTTGCCTCCGCCGCTGCCGCATGTAATCTGTTTGCGGCCAATTCCGTCGATGGAATGAGACCCAAACATGAAATCTTGCAAATTGCGGAAAAATACGGGCGGCTGTCATCGCAATGAATCTACGCTTTATCCGCAAAACAATTTTCAAAAAATAAACAACCACCCGCCTAGCGGGTGGTTGTTTATTGGTTTGGTGGAGCATAGGGGATTCGAACCCCTGACCCCAACACTGCCAGTGTTGTGC
>CAZOHP010000112.1:0-4413 GCA_964579815.1 uncultured Lachnospiraceae bacterium | reverse complement strand
ATACCGTACCGGTTCGACCCCGGTCACCGGCACCAAACAAAGCCCCCGCACAGGGGGCTTTGTGTTTTAAACGGGAAAAACGAATCGGCAAGGAGGAGAGTTTTATGAAGATCGCGATTTTGGATCGTTGCACCGTGACCAACGGCGATATTGCGCTGACGCCCATCGAGGCGCTCGGCGAGACGCATTGCTTTGATTTGCTCCCTCCGTTGGCGACGGCCGAGGCGATCGGCGATTGCGAGGCGGTCATTGTAAACAAAGCGCGAGTGACTGCCGAGGTTATGGACGCTTGTCCCAATCTTCGCTATGTCGGGCTGTTCGCAACGGGATATAACAACATTGATGTGGACGCGGCAGATGCGCGCGGGATTGTCGTGTGCAACGTGCCCGGGTATTCGACCGATTCCGTGGCACAGCACACCATTGCGCTCATGCTTCATTTCGCTTCACACACCGATGATTATGCCGCGTCGGTGGGGCGGGGAGATTGGGTCAGATCCAAGACGTTTTCGTATTTCAAACATCCCGTGTACGAGTTGCACGGCAAAACGCTCGGCATTTTCGGTTACGGTACCATCGGCCGCGCCGTGGCGAAAATCGCGCAGGCGTTCGGCATGACGGTCATTGCCACTTCGCGCTCCCGCACGGACGGTTGCGAGGGAGACGTGCGCTTTGTGGACGCCGATACGCTGTTTGCCGCTTCCGACTATGTTTCGCTCCATTGCCCGCTGACGCCGGAGACGGCCGGAGCGGTCAACGCGAGAACGCTTGCGCTGATGAAACCGACGGCGGTGCTGATCAATACGGCGCGCGGCGGCGTGACCGAAGAGCAGGCTGTCGCGGATGCGCTGAACGCCGGAACATTACGTGGCGCGGGCATTGATGTGTTGTGTGAAGAACCCATGCGGGACGATCATCCCTATTTGACGGCGAAAAACTGCTATGTGACGCCGCATGTGGCATGGGGGTCGATTGAGGCAAGAACGTGCTTGATTCGCATTGTTGCCGATAATCTTGCGGCTTTTCGCGACGGTCATCCGCAAAACTGTGTGGGGAAATATCGTGGAGAACATTGATATATATACGATAATTGAGGGGACATATCATGCAAATTTTTATCACCGCGCTTAATCAGATGATATCGTTGCTGGCGCTGATCGCCGCCGGGTTTCTTCTTGTTAAACTCGGGGTGCTGAAAAAGGAAGCGGCGGGGGTGCTGTCCAGACTGGAGAACAATATATTCATTCCCGCAATCATTTTGAACACTTTTATGGCCAATTTCACGGTCGAAAATTTGAACGTAACTTGGCAACTGCTGCTGCTCAGTTTGTGCGTGGAATTGGTTATGATTCCATTTGCGTTTTTGGTCGGTAAACTGTGCGAAAAAGAAAAATACAAGCAGGGAATTGTAGCTTATGGGCTGGCTTTTTCCAACTTCGGTTTTATGGGAATTGCCGTGGTGCGAGCGCTGTTTCCCACGCTGGAGTTTGAATATCTCATTTTCACGCTGGTGCTCTGGATACTGATTTATGCATGGGCTACGCCGACGTTGCTGATCCCCGTCAAGGACGGCGGCATCAAGGCACGGCTTCGGAGTTTTTGCAATCCCATGTTTGTCAGTATTATTCTCGGAATGGTGCTGGGACTTTTGCCCTTTGAGATGCCGACGGCCGTAACGAAAGCGGTCGGGATGGCGGGCGACTGCATGTCTCCCGTTGCCATGTTGCTGACGGGTGTCACCGTTGCATCCTCCGATATCAAAGCGGGGCTCAAGGCGCGTTCCACCCGAGTGTCCTGCGTGTTACGCTTGATCATCATTCCTGTGGTCGCGCTGGGAATATTCCGCCTACTTTCGATGATATTGACCATCCCGACCGATTATTACATTTGCGCTTTCTGCACGCTGGCCATGCCGCTGGGGCTGAGTCCCGTCGTCATTCCCGCCGCCTACGGAAAAGATACATCCATGGCGGCGACTATGGCGCTCGCTTCGCACGTGCTGTCCGTGATCACGTTGCCGCTGATGTTTATGCTGATGGAGTATGTGCTGCTCTGAAGAAACAAAAAAGATTCTCGCTTTTGAGCCAGAATCTTGATGTGTGAATTTTGGCGTGCTGATGTGCCAAAATACCAGAATACCAAAATGTTGTCATTGGTGGACCCGGTGGGACTTGAACCCATGACCTCTGCGTTGCGAACGCAGCGCTCTCCCAACTGAGCTACGGGCCCGAATGAAGTGTACGCTAATATATTAGCGCGTTTTGATCGATTTGTCAAGGTGTTTTTGCAATGTTTTTTGTTTTTTTGCCGTGAGGCATCAATTTAAAAGAAATCCGAGTAAGGATTCAAAAAGGAGGAGTTGCGATGCAACCGCATATTTTGGGAGTACATCATATTGCCATCAAGGCCAAGGGACTTGAAAAGTTTGAAAAACTGCTGCATTTTTACCATGAAATTTTGGGCATGCCCATTGCGCGTCGTTGGGGGACCGAGGATGCTCCCGTTGTGATGGTCGATACGGGTGCGGGCAAACTTGAATTGTTTGCTAATGCTCCCGATGAGCCGAGCACAGGGGCGCTGCGCCATCTGGCGTTTGCGGTTGAAAATGTGGATGCTTGCATTGAGGCCGTGCGTGCTGCGGGGTATGCGATTACCGTTGAACCGAAAGATGCGATGCTGGGCACAACGGAGCATCCGTATCCCGTTCGCTTGAGCTTTTGCATCGGCCCCGTGGGCGAAGAAGTCGAATTCTTCACCGAATTGTAAGAAAACCGGGGAGTCAGAACATTTTGGGAAGTTCTTTCTCCCCGTTGATGTTTTCCTCGCTCAAGGGCGTATGCGCGTTGAATCGTCAAGCAAAATCTTTGCTCCGATTTCACCGACCAATGCCGGATCGTGGAATAAGACCGTGCGATAACACGGCTTGCGGTATTCGTCAATAAAGGCGCGACTGCGTGGCGGGCAAAACGACGAGGCCGTCGGAATGCCGCGCAAGAGATTTTCGCGTGTGTAACATTCGTCGCCGCATAACACGAGCGTTTCTTCGGCTGTTTTGACGGATATGATGCTCGATCCGGGCGAATGCCCGCCGATGTGGAGCAATTCGATGCCATCCGCGATGTGCACTCCCTGCGAAAAAGTGTGAACATGTGGCAGGTCGTTCAAATAAGGTTTCGCCGCGTTCAGTTCGGTTTCGTGAATGTATATGTCGGCCTGCGGATAGTAACGTACACCGTCGGCGTGGTCATGGTGAGAGTGTGTCAAATAAACCTCGGTGATGTCGTGACGGCGTACACCCGTGCATTCCAATACCTCCACGGGACTTTGATGTTCCAGCAGCGGAAAGCCGGGCATAGTGTCGCATCCGGTATCGATCAATATGGATCTGTTGTCGATCTCCAGCAGAAAAAACAGCAGAGATATGGGGAGTTTGTTATCCGGCGTTCCGTCGGGAAACGCCATGTGGGCGGGCAATTCGGTCTTGCCGTATTGCAGCGCGGTCAATTTCATGTGAAACACCTCCTTGTGGACGATCATAGTATAGCACATTTGTCGGGAAAAAGCAACAGCAAATCAAAAGAGTGGGTAAAAACATCTGCTTTGCATGTACCGGACGCAAAAATCACAATGAAAAACGCCAAATTGGTTTTCCATTCCATTGAATTTTTTGTGCAAAAAGCAGAAATTTCAACGATGCTTGACAAAATGAAGTGAAAATGATATAATATCGTATGCCTATGTGTAAATTGTGGGCAAATAATCATATTGACAGCCTCATTTGGGGATCAGCCCCCGGGTGATTCTGTATATAAACATTAAATTTATGAAGAAGGAGGAAAAAGAGGAACATGCCAACTTTTAACCAACTTGTCAAGCAAGGCCGCCAAGATAAGCAGTATAAATCCAAAGCGCCGGTTCTCCAGCACGGATTCAATACGCTGAGCAATGCAGCCACTGACCAGCACAGTCCTCAAAAGAGAGGCGTTTGCACAAAGGTTTCCACGACAACGCCCAAAAAGCCGAACTCCGCATTGCGTAAGATCGCAAGAGTTCGTTTGACCAATGGCATCGAGGCTACCACCTATATCCCCGGTATCGGACACAACCTGCAAGAGCACTCCGTCGTTCTTATCAGAGGCGGCCGTGTGCGTGACCTGCCCGGTGTTCGTTATCACATCATCCGCGGTACGCTCGACGCACAGGGCGTGGCAAACCGTAACCAGAGCCGTTCCAAATACGGCGCAAAGAAGCCCAAGAAGAAGTAATTCGGCTTCGGGGCTTAAGGTATCAAGCAACCGTTCGTAAGACCGTCCCGTGTTAGACAAGTTTGATAAATTTAATGTTTATGACACTTCACCTAACCCTTGACGAGTGCTGACAGAAGAATGCTTTTGAGTACCTGTGAATTCATCT
>CAZOHP010000111.1:0-4534 GCA_964579815.1 uncultured Lachnospiraceae bacterium | reverse complement strand
TTTGAATTCCCAACTTGACCAAAGAATGATTTCTTCGGCAAAGCGAGACAAATGCATCATAAGAATCGAGCACGCGCTCATAAATTCAACACAAAAATCGCGGTCGGAAACACCATCCAAACTATTACGGCAAATATCGTCAAAGCCGAGTTTTTCGGCCTCATATCGGCGGTCGATATCATAAGTCGTTCCCGCCAAAGCACAGCAACCGATAGGAGAAACATTGGTGCGACGGCGAACGTCTTTCATGCGATCCATGTCTCGCAACAACATCATGGCGTAAGCCATAAGGTGCTGACCGAACGTGATGGGCTGTGCTCGTTGCAAATGAGTATATCCCGGCATGATAACGCTCTTGTTTCGCTCCGCTTGCTCGACAATCACCTCGACTGTCTCATGCAATTGCCCGAGCAGTTCATCGATCGCCGCACGAAGATACATGCGAAGATCCAGCGCGACTTGATCATTGCGGCTTCGTGCCGTGTGCAACTTTTTGCCCACATCACCCAATCGTTCGGTCAATACCTGTTCGACGAACATGTGAATATCTTCGCAATTTGCATCGATCTCCAGTTTGCCCGTATCAATCTCATCCAAAATCGTTTCGAGTTCCGCAATCAACTGTTCCGCCTCGGTATCGGTAATAATGCCGCGTGCACCGAGCATGGCGGCGTGCGCCATCGAACCGGTGATATCCTCACGGTACATACGCGAATCAAAGCGGATGGATGAATTAAAGTCATCGGCTACGCGATCGACCTCGCCGGCCGTTCTTCCCGCCCACATTTTTGCCATAATCTCGCTCCTTACAAAAATCAAAAGCGGATTGCCGTTCTGTGTTGTTCTCCGCAGAACGGCAACCATGCTTTTCGTATCGTGTTTTTTGTTTTACTTACCGGCGTTCTTGGCGTCAACCATCGCCTGCACCTTGATAGGCAGCCCATACAAATTGATAAATCCCGCGCTGTCCTTTTGGTTGTAATCCGATTCGCCGAACGTAGCAATCTCCTCGCTGTACAGCGAATAGTCGCTCCAAACGCCCGCATTGATCATATTACCTTTGTAAAGTTTCAGTCTGACTTTACCGGTGACCTTTTCCTGCGTTTTGTCGACAAACGCGGCAAGCGCTTCGCGCAACGGCGTGAACCATTGTCCGTTATAGACAAGTTCCGCGTATGTAATGGCCAATTTTTGTTTTTCGTGCAGAGTCATCTTGTCAAGGCAAATGCTTTCCAGCACACTGTGCGCCTTGTAAAGGATGGTTCCGCCCGGCGTCTCGTAAACGCCGCGACATTTCATACCAACCAGCCGGTTCTCGACAATATCAAGCAACCCTATGCCGTTTTTCCCGCCCAACTCATTGAGTTTGAGAATAATATTTTTCGCGCTCATCTTCTCTCCGTCAATGGCAACGGGCACACCTTGAACAAATTCAAGTTCAACATAAGTAGGTTCATCCGGCGCTTGAATGGGAGAAACTCCCATTTCAAGGAAGCCCGGTTTTTCATACATCGGCTCATTGCCCGTATCCTCAAGATCAAGGCCCTCATGTGACAGATGCCAAAGGTTTTTATCTTTGGAGTAATTCGTTTCGCGGTTGATCTTAAGCGGAACGTTGTGCGCTTCCGCATAATCGATCTCCTCATCGCGAGACTTGATATCCCACTCACGCCACGGAGCAATGATCGGCATGTCGGGGCAAAAATGTTTGAGCGTCAGTTCAAAACGAACTTGATCGTTTCCCTTTCCGGTGCAGCCGTGGCAAATGGCGTCGGCTCCCTCCTTAATGGCGATCTCGGCCAAACCCTTGGCAATACAGGGACGTGCGTGACTGGTTCCGAGCAGATATTCCTCGTAAACGGCGCCGGCTTTCATGCAGGGAATGATATACTCATCCACATATTCATCGGTCAAATCCAGCACATACAATTTAGACGCGCCCGTCTTGATTGCCTTTTCTTCCAATCCTTCCAACTCATCCGCTTGACCGACATTGCCCGAAACGGCAATGACCTCGCAGTTGTTATAGTTCTCTTTGAGCCACGGAATGATAATGGAAGTATCCAACCCGCCCGAGTATGCAAGAACAACCTTCTTGATATTTTCTTTCTTCATAACAATCCTCCCAAAACGTCTATGCCGAAGCATATGATGATCAACGCATCCCATTATACACGCCTTTGACTGCGTTGTCAAGAGGTTTTTTGAATATTTTTTCTGTTTTTTTCATTTTTTGCGATTTAATCTTCGTTTTTAGAATATTTATTCATAAATGAGTGAATATTTTCGCGATTGCGAACGACGATGGCATCCTCCGCCCGCGGATATCGGCACACGAGAAAAACTTTTTCGGAAAAGCAACGGAATTTCGCAAAAAAACTTGACAGAAAAACAAAGGAGTGCTACAATTTAATTGAGGAAAATAAAAAACAAACGGAGGAATTTATCATGGAGATCAAAATTGAAAAAAACATGCACCCCGCGCAAAAGCCGGACAGTTCCAAACTCGGCTTCGGTCGTTATTTTACCGACCACATGTTCATTATGGACTATGACCCGAAAAACGGCTGGCATGACGCCCGCATCGTCCCTTTTGCCAATCTGTCTTTGCATCCGGCGGCAACCGTCTTTCATTACGGTGCCGAAATCTTTGAGGGAATGAAAGCGTATCGCCGCGCCGACGGTACAGTCCAACTGTTTCGCCCGTTGGAAAACGTCAAACGCATGAACAGTTCGGCTGATCGTCTGTGTCTGCCCCTTTTGAACGAGAACGATGCGCTGGAAGCCATCGAAAAATTCGTTGAGATCGAGCAAAGTTGGGTGCCATCCGCTCCGAACACTTCGCTTTATTTGCGTCCTTTTATGTTCGGATGCGATGAGCAACTCGGACTGCATTCCCTGCACAATGCCATGTTTGTCATCATCGCATCGCCTGTCGGCAGTTATTACGCCGCAGGCATCAACCCGGTCAAGATCATGATTGAAACCGAGGACGTGCGTGCCGTTAAGGGTGGTACCGGCTACACCAAATGCGGAGGTAACTATGCCGCCAGCAATCGCGCGGGTGCCAAGGCCGAGCAAAACGGTTATTCACAGGTATTATGGCTGGACGGTGTTCACCGCAAATACATCGAAGAAGTCGGCGCAATGAATGTCATGTTCCGGATCGGCGACGAGATCGTCACGCCCGATCTGTCCGGCTCGATTCTCCCCGGCATCACCAGAAAATCCTGCCTGGAAGTGCTTCGCAACGAGGGCTACAAAGTTTCCGAACGTCGAATCGCCGTGGACGAATTGGTCGAAGCCATGGAAAACGGTACGCTCAAAGAAGCATGGGGATGCGGAACAGCCGCTGTGGTCTCCCCCATCGGTGAGTTGTCCTACAACGGAAAGAAATATACCGTCAACAACTTTGAGATCGGCGAAGTCACACAGCATCTGTATGACACGCTGACCGGCATCCAATGGGGCAAAATCGCCGATCGTTACGGCTGGACGGTCGAAATTCCTCGACAAGCATAAGAAATTCATATTATCGCAAAACAAGAAATGTCGGCAATACGTTCTTATCGTATTGCCGACATTTCTTTACCTATGATTTACCGAGAGCGGGCCGCGTCATCGGTTTTGGTCAACCAATCATTCACGAGATAGTCTTGCAAGCGGCGCAAATTGCTTTGATCGTTGCCGCCGATCGGCGCGCCATCCAATTCACGTGCGGACAGGCAAAGCGCACTGGCACTTGACACAATGATCTCATCTGCCTCGCGCAATTCATCCATCGTAAAGATGCGTTTCTCAACGGGGATATCCAGCGCTTCACAGGCGGCCATTAAGTGGGCGCGCCCGATACCCGCGAGAATGTATTCATCGGTGGGCGGTGTGATAAAATGCCCACCCTTGAGAATAGAGATGTTGGAGTGAGAGCACTCCGTCACACGTTCACCGCGATGCAATACCGTTTCATCTGCCCCCGCGCGTTGCGCCATCTGCGCCGTCAATACACTCGGAAGCAGGCAAATCGTCTTGATATTGCAATACAAAAAGCGTTTATCTTCGGCGCTGACCAACTTAATGGGCTCATATACGGGCTTAATCTTGGCAGGGCGTATCATGACCGTCAAATTGCACGGCACATCATTTTCTTCATAAGTATGATTGCGCAAACCGCTGCCCCGTGTTCCCTGCCAATAAACAAGTTGCTCCCCATCATCCACCTGTGCGGACAGCGACCGCAACAGTTCGATCAATTGTTCACGCGGCATGGGTGGGTTAATACCGAGTTGCCCGATGCAAGAATAAAAGCGGTCAACATGCTCATCAAGCGCATAAATGATATGATTGCGAGTATAGGCCACATCGTAAACACCGTCGCCGAAATAAAAGCCGCGATCGGTCATGGGCACACGCATCTGCTCGATCGGGCCGCTTTCACCGTTGTAATATGCGATATTCTGCATAACATTCCCTCCTTCGCTCCAAGCTGTTTTGTTTTCCTCTATTCATTATAGCACAAGAATGTTTTCTTTGCAAC
>CAZOHP010000110.1:0-4792 GCA_964579815.1 uncultured Lachnospiraceae bacterium | reverse complement strand
GGTTTAGGTGACCAATAGCGAATGGATTGTCGGATACAGTCGATCACCTTGCCGTCCTGCAACAGTGTTGTCACGGCCAGATTCGGTTTACCGCCCGAAATGCTGTATTCACCGCATATATTTCCGATATTGTGGCAGAGAGCGGTGGGGGTACCGTCTAACCGATACAACTCTTTCTCATCTTCGTACAGTGTGACAGTCGTGGTAATATTCGATTTGCAACCGGGGTAAGTAACGAAATTTGCGCCTACGGTGATCCGATCGGTGTCGGGTTCGACATAGGTATATTCATTTGTTCCGCCCTCAACGAGCAGAGCAGGGGAAAGCATAGCCTTGACTGTTTCGGCAACGGCGGCAAGTCCGTCCATATTGTAGAAATCATCCGATGCGGCGGAGAAGCAACCGACCATGCACCCCTCCAACGCTTCGTTTTTGTCCGTCACGCTGCTGAAAACGTTGACCCATGCGGCATAGCCGGAATGTAATCCTTTTTCGTCGGTAACACGGAGCAGAGGAATAAAGCGGCAGGCGCGTTTGTTGTCATATCCTGTGCCTTGGCGCCCCGGATGACAGGAGACCAGCGAGGACGGAACGACGTAATCCCGCTTGTTAACGAACACTTGGTTATCGCAAGTAACGATATTGGCAGCGTTGGTGATGGGGTACAATTCGTGCATGGGAGAGACTCCCTCCAGGTCCAGCTGGTTGCCCATGGGAAGATTGAGTTTGTCGCAACATGCAAGAAAAGGAGAATCAATGGTAAAAGTATGGTGGCCGAGTTTCATGCTAACGCCGCTGAGAGCAAAGCCGAAAACAAACGTGGCGGCGTTATTGAAATCCAATTGTTTTGTTTTAGCGGGGCGCCCGTCTCTCCAGAAATGGAAATCGGCTGCGCTTAAGGCGTGGAAAGACCACTCTTCGTCAAGACGGACCGAGGCAGCCCAGCGTGCACCGTCACGATCGATGACCTCTAAATAAAGGCCGAATGTCTCGGCATCGCCTTTGGCGTTGAAACACAGTGTGGTAAACTTTTTCCCTTTGGGTGGTGTGAAAGTATAGTGGAGATTATCCCAGCACTCCAAATCAACCTCGACATGAAGTTGAGCGGTACTGTCCTTGAGGCCGTAATCACCGATGGTTTTGGAGAACGGACGTTCCATGGTATTGCTGGAGCGCGTCATGGCGTCGACATCTGCGGGATCGGCGGCATTAAAGATGCGGAACTTTTTCTTGTCCGAAAGTGCGTTGAGTTCATGCGCGAGATAATCGTTCTGCGGCATCCAAGTACCGTTATAATTGAATGTTTCCGTTTCAAATGCAGGACCGCCGAGCGTCAAAATACGACCGCCTTTTTGCAGGTAATTGCCGATTGTGCCTTTCAAACCGCCGGGTACTCTGTCGATACCGGGGATGAGGACCAAACTGTGCTTATCGACGTTAAACACCTTGTCCGGATTGGTGTCGGAATCAAAAACGCTGAGTTTGGCATCCGGAACGGTAGCCAAAACATTTTGCAGTGCCGCGGCATAGCCGATATTATCATGAGACTTGAAAACGGCAATATTTCTGTTGAGTTTTTTCATGATGGTTCATCATTCCTTTCTGTCGCAATGGTAATCTGAGGTCTGCTATCTTACATGTTTCCATGTATCACTAATTATACCATAGGAAAGCATGTGAGTCAACGAAAAGGCGCATGTCAATGTGCCGAAAAGTGGACGATTTTTTTGTGCAAAAAGTCAAAAGGTGCTGCCGCATTGCGGCAGCACCTTTTCGGTAGAATCAGTCGATGGTTGTTGTATAGAGATTGCCGAACTGTACGCCTTCAATCTCAAAGCGAAGAGCCACATTGCCCTTGCCGGAGATTTCAAATTTCACAGTCAGATTCTCCAGATAATCAACTTCTTTGTCGATCGTGTAATCGACGGTCACATCGCTTCCGTCATACGAAACGATGGAGACCGTGCCTGCACGCCAAACGGATTGCTTGGTATTGCAAATCAAAACCTCGGCGTAGGTCTTGCCACCCTCGGTTACGACATTGAAGTCCTTGATCATACCGTTGACGTAGCGCAACGGATAAATACCGTTTTCTGTCTTGGCGTCGGCCACGGCAGCCTCGTAAACTTCATCGGCGTAGGGGTATTCATAGGCATTGTCTTGGTTGGCATCGACAAATTCGATGAATTTGCCCTCATTGTAAGCGGCTTTCACCTCATCTTTGGTTGCTTCGTAGATACCGAAGATACCGCCGACTTGATTGTCTCTTTCCACTTCAATCAGCACATCGGCTTCGGGGCGCTCACCCTGGTTGATGAACAACGGTGCGTATTCACGCAACAATTTTGTCACGGGGCGATCGGAGCCGTCCGGATTGATGATACCGTAGTCAGAGTTTTCGTTGATGCGGTAACCGCCGGCGTAGTACCAAGCGTACATACCGGAAGTATAGGAATTCAAGCAATATTCCAGCGTGTAAGCGTAGTAATCGGCGACGGATTGCATACCGTTCTGGTTTTGGTTGAAGTTTCCGTTATCTCCGTTCCAAGTCGAACGACCGAACTCTTTCCAAACCACGGGAGAATCGGGCTGAACGTAGCGTGCATACGCGTTTGCAATCGGAATTTGCAATGCGGCGTCCTCGGTGGCGTCAAGCGCATATCCCTCGGGTTCCATGTATGCTAACGTCGAAGCCAGGTAAGAGAAGTCGAAGCAGTGCGTAGACGGCTTATAACTGCCGTGACGATAACCGCTACCCGACATGGACATACGGAACGTGATCAACTGATTGGGAGCCACGGACTGCATGTGCAGAATGCCATCGCTCATGACCTTGGCAATTTGATCTTCCAAGAAACGATAATATGCATTGGTGACCTTGAGATACTTGCCGGATGTGTCATCGAGCATCGCGTCCGAAACGTAAGGATAACCCTCGCTCGTCTTGGTCAGTTTCAAGCCCCATGCTTCCTCGGCAGCGGCCAAGGAACCATACTGAACATCGATCCATTCGGCCCAAGCGGCATCGTAGCCTTTACGGCCGAGGTATGAACTATTGGAGTTAGCGTCATATGCGCCGATGCGAGGTTCCCAACAGATGTCGTATGCATAAACGTTGTCGTTTTCAAAGAAGTGCTGATGTTGGATCAATTGTTCGGTTGCTTCTTCATTGTAATTGACCAGCGGGTAGCAGACATCGCGAATGGAAAGGTTGACATAAATTCCGCGTTCTTCGCACATCTGAATGAGATTCAACATGTTGTTGTTATCAATGGCGTAATTGTAGTGTACAAAGACAGACACGGAATTCATTCCGAGTTCGACAATGCGATCTAGGTCATTGGCAACGACGATGGGGTCATATGCCGCGCGCGAGACGTAGTTCTCAAAATAGTTACCGTTCTGCTCGGCAATGCCGTAGGATGGCATGTAGTTGACGCCGAAGAAGTTCACAATTTTGCCGTCGCGCTTGAAATAACCGTCCTCAATATAAATGTAGGAAGGATTTTCCTTGGGAGACCAGAATTCAACCTCCTGCTCGATCTTATCGATAACCTCACCGTTCAGCGTCAGCGTGGCAACTGCGCGGTCGGGCTTACCCTTGGAGAGGTCGTAAGAACCGTAGACCTGCGAGATGTTGTTGCGAGCAACCTTGGGAGAGAACTCGTTGGAAGAATATTGGTACAAAAGTTTGTTGCCGTCGTACAACGAGATGGTTGTTACAACCCCGTCGGTGGCATCCCCGTTCAATTCAACGTAGGAAAGACCGGCGAGGACATGGTCGGTATCCGATTCCACATAAGTAAATTCATCCGTACCGCCTTCGACAAGGAACGTATTGCGTGTCATGACCTTGGCGGTCTCAACGATGGCGGCAATACCGTCGGCGTTGTAAAATTCTTCGGAAACGGAAGAGAAGCAGGCCAGTATCGAGCCTTCCATTTTGCCGTTGAGCGTGGATGTGCTGCTGAACAGATGCATCCATGCGGCATAGCCGGAATGCAATCCCTTTTCGTCTTTGACTTCAATCAAGGGAACGAAACGGCTGGTTCTGTTGTTATTATAACCTATGCCTTGGCGACCGGGAGAGCAGGAAATGATCTCGTCGGAAAGAACATAGTTACGCTCGGTGACAAATACCTGATTGGTGTCGGTGACAAGTTTGTCGCCGTTGGTGATGGGATAAAGTTCATAAATAGGAGCCAAGGAGTCGATTTCCAAGTAAGTTTCGGTAGCAGTTTCGGGAGCGCTTGCCAACGTGATTTCGGCAATGCAGTAGGAGTGATGTCCGCTGGTGATGGACTGTCCGGTTTTCGCAAATCCGAAAGTGATTTGTTTCATACCGTTAAAGTCGGGGTAATCGGAATCCGACTTACTTGACCAAATTTTGAAATCACCGGAAGAGACCACATGGTATTCCCATTCCGTACTCAGCGAAACGGAGGTCATCCAACGAGCACCGTTGGCGTCCGTGATCTCAAGGTATATGCCGGGGGTGTGATCGTCCATGGCCTTGGCCCAGAAGCACAGAGTGGTAAGACCGGAATTGTCGATAGAAACGTTTGACTTGAATTGGTAAATGATGTTGTCCCAACCGGCAAGATTATCAACCTCGTGGAACAATTGTCTCGAACTACCCTCAAGACCGTAATCGCCGACCTTGACCGTGTATTTGGTCGAGGGAGTATCGGTTGCGCGGATGAACGAGGAAGCGATCGCGTTGTCGGCCGTGTCGATCAGCAACTGCTTGTTGTCGTCATCCAGTGAGTTGATGAGAGTGTAAACATATTGA
>CAZOHP010000109.1:0-5014 GCA_964579815.1 uncultured Lachnospiraceae bacterium | reverse complement strand
CAGCCCAGCGTAATGAGTATCCCCAGCACCGCAAGCAACAGCACGAGCAGCAGCACGGCTCCCACACGTCGCGGCAATTTCCATTTTCGCTCAAGAAAAGCGGCGCCGGGGCGAATGACGGCAGCAAGTAAAAATGCCGATAAAAAGGGCAAAATAAGCCAAAGCACATGCGAAAACAGCAGGTATGCCGCTGCTAGCCCCGCCAATATCAGAAATACCTTTGCGGCGTGCTCTTGCCAGGGACTGCTCTCTCGTTTGCCGTTCATGGACGTCCTCCTTTCGTTTTATTACCATATTATGTGCGAAAGAGCGGAAAAATATATTCGTCTGCGCTTTTTGTCGGCTTTTTTCTTGACAGCCGGAGATGTTTTTGATATAATAAAAGCAGTTTTAAAAAAGGAGTGTTTGAATATGAAAAAAATTCGTGTGCTATCCTATGTGCTGGCTCTTGTTTTGTGCTTGTGCACGGTTACGATGAGCGGTTGCAGTCGCAAGGCTCCCGCTTTTGCCGAATTGGACTTTTCCGCTGTTGACCCCACTGCGTGTGTCGAAACCGATGAAGTGACCGATTTGGTAAAAATTTCCGTTAAGGAATTCGGCGATATTATCATTCGCCTTTATCCCGAGGTTGCACCCAAAACGGTAAAAAATTTTCAAGACCTTGTTTCCGAGCATTTTTATGATGGTATCATCTTTCATCGTGTCGTAGTTAATTTCATGATACAAGGCGGTGACCCCGACGGCGACGGAACGGGTGGGTCGGAGCATACCATCAAGGGCGAATTTTCGTCCAATGGTTTTGAGAATAATCTCAAGCATATTCGCGGTGTAATTTCGATGGCTCGCTTGGGCAATGATATGGATTCGGCAACCTCGCAGTTCTTTATTGTACACAAAACCAATGATTCGACGACTGCTCTCAACGGCGATTATGCTTCGTTCGGGTACGTTGTTTCGGGCATGGATGTCGTGGACGCCATTGCTACGGTCCCGGTTAAAAACAATGCGAGCGGTACGGAAAAAAGTGTGCCCGTGACACCGGTCGTCATTGACACGGTGAGATTTGTCAAGACGGTCGAATAAGAAAGAACGAAAGCCGGTTGCGGATCGGTTGATCTGCGAAATCGATGTATTACAAAAATATCAATAGGACAATGAAGGAGACTACCATGGCAACACTTCACATCATGGATCACCCGCTGATCGCCCATAAGTTGACCATCATGCGCGACCGACGCACGGGCGCTAAAGATTTTCGAGAACTGCTTGAGGAGATAGCGATGCTGATGGGGTACGAGATCACACGTGATCTGCCCTTGGAAAAAGTTGAGATCGACACACCGTTGACGCACGTGAGTGCGCCGACGATTGCGGGCAAAAAATTGGCTGTCGTACCTATTTTGCGGGCAGGGCTCGGTATGGTGGACGGTCTGCTTCGCTTGGTGCCCGTTGCCAAGGTCGGGCATATTGGCATGTACCGCGACGAAACGACTCATATGCCCGTCGAATATTATTGCAAAATGCCGCCCGATATTGCCGAGCGGTTGGTGATTGTTGTCGATCCCATGCTGGCCACGGGTGGCTCGGCCGCCGATGCCATCACCGTGCTCAAGCAAAAATACGGCTGCACCAATATTCGGTTGATGAACTTGGTAGCCGCCCCCGAGGGGGTGCGGAAAATTCGCGAGGAACATCCGGATGTCGATATCTATGTGGCCGCTTTGGATGAACGATTGGATGAGCACGCCTATATCGTTCCCGGATTGGGAGACGCGGGCGACCGTATCTTCGGAACAAAATAATATCGCAGATCGGAGGGTTCTCTCCCCGATGAAGGAGAACGGATGCGAATACTCAAGGTAAACAAAAACGATGCGGGGCAACGTTTGGATAAATTTTTGTCCAAGGCGGTCAAAGGACTTCCGACCTCGCTGATGTATAAGTATATCCGTACCAAAAAGATTAAGCGTAATCGGGCGCGCACCGAAGCGGCTGTTATGCTGTGCGAGGGCGATGAGATTCAACTCTTTATCCGCGATGAGTTTTTCGGTACGCCGGAGCAAGATACGGGGGCGCTTACCCGTATCCGCCCGAAGATCGACGTGGTGTATGAGGATGAGCATATTTTGCTCGTTCACAAGCGCCCGGGGGTGCTCGTTCATGAAGATGAAGATGCGCAAGACAACACGCTGATCATGCACATTAAGGCATATTTGGCAGGGAAAGGCGAGTACGATCCCGAGGCGGAACAATCGTTCGCGCCCGCGCTGTGCAATCGTATCGATCGCAACACGGGAGGCATTGTCATTGCCGCCAAAGATGCCGAGGCGCTGCGGGCTATGAACGAAAAAATCCGCCGGGATGAGGTTCGAAAATTTTATTATTGCATCGTTCATGGGCGCATGCCAAAAAAGAATGACACCTTGCGCGCGTGGCTGCGCAAGGACACCTCGCGCCATACGGTTGAGGTGACCGACGCACCGTTGCACGGCAGCAAGGAGATCATTACCAAATATCGTGTTGTGGCCGAACGGGGCGACGAATCGTTGCTTGAGGTCGAGTTGATTACGGGGCGCACGCATCAGATCCGAGCCCATTTGGCGCATATCGGACATCCCCTTTTGGGTGACGGAAAATACGGTGTCAACCGCAACGACCGCGCACGCGGTTATAAATACCAAGCGCTTTATGCCTATCGCCTGATTTTTGACTTTGAGGATGCGAGCGGTGTACTGGGATATTTGCGCGGCCGCGAAGTGATTTTGCCGACCGAGGCAATATGGTTTTATCGAGAATTTTTTGATCGCCCCGTAGAGACGACGGTTTCCGACCATCCCGCCCCATCGTGCAAAACGATAGTGCAGGGAAGTCGGAGTTATGTGAAAAAAGCGGGAGCGGGACGCGGAGGAAAACGCCGATGAAACATTTTCGGGTATGGGCGGAGCGTGCACGGAGTCGGCACATTGCGCTTGCCGTGAGCGGAGTGATCACGGGCATGTGCCTTTGCTTTCCCGTATTGGGAGGCTTGGAATGGCTGTCGCTTGTGCCTGCTCTTTTTGTTTGGTTTTCTCGCGTCGGCGATGAGCGCATTTCGCTTCGTGACTTGTATGTAGACGGCCTTTGGTTCTACGGCGGTTTTTCGTTGGTTATCTTCCATTTTTTCTTCTATATGTATCCCTTGGAATTTACCGGTCTGTATCCCGCAGCGGCCTTGACTGTCGTCTTGGCGGCGTGGTTGGGGCTTTCGCTACTGCAGTCGCTGTTTGGAGCGTTGTTGCCTCTTGTCTTGGGCGTCATTGCGCGCGGACGTGTTGTCCGTCGTTGCGAGATCTTGCTCATACCCGTGACGAGCGCGCTGTGGTGCGTGGCGGAGTGGTGTCAGACACTGAATTGGACCGGAGTTCCGTGGGGAAGGCTGGCGCTCGGTCAAACCGAAATGCCACTCATGCTCGGGTCGGCGCGTTGGTTTGGCTCCTATGCCATCACATTTGTGCTCGTTGCTTTCAATGCCTGCATCGCCTATGCACTGCTGCACACGGAGCGACGACGCCTGTGTGCACTCGGAGCGGCGGGGGTTTTTGTTTTTCAATTATTGAGCGGTGTGATTGTTTCTGTTTCGGACGATGCTCTTGCCACGGGGGATACGCTGACGGTTGCCGCCCTCCAGGGTAATATCGGTTCGTTGGACAAGTGGCGAATGAGTGCCGATGACAGTTTTTACCATTATTGTGAACTATCGATCGAGGCAGCAGCGCAGACGGCAGACATCATTGTTTGGCCCGAAACGGCAGTTCCCAAAAATGCTGAGTCACAGGAATCACTCATGCCGCAGACGATCTCGCAACTGATCACGGAACACGGCAGTCCCGTTTTGCTGGCCGGTTATTATATCAAAGATGCCGATGAAAACACTTACAATGCCATTCGCGCTTACGATACGGACGGCAGTATGGTGGACCCGTACTATGCCAAGCGCCATCCCGTACCGTTTGGTGAATATGTTCCCATGCGTGAGTTGGTGGAAGTGTTCATCCCGTCGCTGACGCAGATCTCTCAACTTTCGGGCGATATTGCGACAGGGCGGCAGAGCGTTGTGTTTGATACCGCTTGCGGCAGCATCGGTGCGCTGATCTGCTTTGATTCCATTTACGAGAGCGCGGCACTGGACAGCGTTCGCAACGGCGCACAGTTGCTTACCGTCTCAACCAACGATTCGTGGTTTTTTGACAGCGCGGCCGTGCATATGCATCATGCGCAGGCAAAACTTCGTGCTGTGGAAACGGGAAGATATGTGGTGCGTGCCGCCAATACGGGAATCTCATCTGTGATCACGCCTACGGGATATGTGATCGCCGAATTGGGGGCGCTGAAAGAAGGAGTGTTAACGGGAGAGGTGGAGTTGCGATCCAACACCACGCTTTATGTTCGCATCGGCAATTGGCCTGTGATATTGTGTCTGCTCGGCTGTACGATCTTGTTCGCAGATTGTATTTTTGAACGGTATTGGATGCGAAAAAAACTTAAAACGGAAGAAAATAAAAAAATTTGAGAAATTTTCAAAAAAGGGTTGCATTTTCCGAAAAGATGTGGTATAATAATACTCGTTGATCGGAAGATCACCCCGATGGAGGCATAGCTCAGTTGGTTAGAGTACTTGCTTGACATGCAAGGGGTCACTAGTTCGAATCTAGTTGTCTCCACCAAAAAATCCCGCACGATGGTGCGGGATTTTTTCTTTCTTTTATTGCAGACAAAAAGCAAAAACGCTGTCGGATATGAACCGACAGCACTTTTGCTTTCAAATTTGGTGGAGCAGACGATTGAATGTCCGAACTATTTGCCTTATATTCGATTTCTTCGGTTGTTGGTATGTTTATTGGCTTGTCGTCAAAGGTAAGGATCAATTCCAGCGCAGTAAAATTTTATATACTACAGATTCAGTCATTTGTTTATTCTTATTTTATCTATGTTTGACTTTTTTTCAAGTATAAACACACACTTATTGTTGCTTTTT
>CAZOHP010000108.1:0-5050 GCA_964579815.1 uncultured Lachnospiraceae bacterium | reverse complement strand
GTGTTGGTGATCTTGCCACCCAAAGCAAATACCTTGGTACCCTTGGATTTCTCGGTTCCCATGGCCGTGAACCAATCGGCGCCGTTGAGAATAATTTGCGCGATATTCGCGTACGTTTCAACATTATTCAACACAGTCGGCTTACCGAACAAGCCCTTGACCGCCGGGAACGGAGGACGGGGACGCGGCTCGCCGCGGTGTCCTTCGATCGAGGTCATCAGCGCAGTCTCTTCACCGCAAACAAACGCACCGGCACCGAGACGCAATTCGATATCAAAGTTGAAATTTGTACCGAAAATGTTCTTGCCGAGCAAGCCGTACTCGCGCGCCTGGTCAATGGCGATCTGCAAACGCTGAATGGCGATCGGGTACTCTGCGCGAACATAAACAAATCCCTCGTCGGCACCGATGGCATAGCCTGCAATGGCCATAGCCTCGATCAACGCATGCGGGTCACCCTCAAGAATGGAACGATCCATGAACGCACCGGGGTCGCCCTCATCTGCGTTACATGCCACATACTTTTTGACTTCGCCGCGCCGAGAGCAAGCGAACTTCCACTTCAAACCCGTGGGGAATCCGCCGCCGCCGCGACCGCGCAAGCCGCTGTCCAACACCGTCTGGATGACATCATCCGGCCCCATTTCAACCAGTGCCTTAGCCAACGCTTGATAACCGTCTCTCGCGATATACTCATCAATATTCTCGGGATCAATCAAGCCACAGTTACGAAGCGCCACACGATGCTGTTTCTCATAAAAGCGCGTCTCAAACAGCGAACTGGCCAAATGGTGGTCACCCGACCGCTCATGGTATTGCAGGTGCTCGACCGGCTCGCCGCCGATCAAGTGTTTCTCTACGATTTCGGGAATATTCTCCGGCTTCACCATACTGTAAAACGTACCGTCAGGATATACAATCATGATGGGGCCAAGCGCACAAAGGCCGAAGCAACCGGGACACACGACCTTGATCTCATCCGCCACACCGCGAGCGGCCAGTTCCTTCTCCAGCGTTTCGCGGAGTGCGGGTGAACCGGAAGACGTACAGCCGGTACCGCCGCAGATCATCACGTGTTTGCGGGTTTTCCCCGTAACTTTTTCGTCTCCGACACGCAGAGCGATCAACTCTTTGGCCCGCTCACGAGCAGCATTCAATTCAGCAACAGTTTGAATCATCATATGTAGTTACCTCCAATCAAGCCTGATACTTGGCAAGAATATCGGGGACGTCCGCTTTGGTCAGACGACCGTATACCTCGCCGTTAACGGTCAAGACGGGTGCCAAGCCGCAGGCGCCGATGCAGCGGGTAGCCTCAAGCGAATATCTTCCATCGGGAGATGTGCTGCCGACGGGCAGACCGAGACGGTCGGACAGTTCTTGAATGATGTCCCCCGACCCCTTAACATAGCATGCCGTACCAAGGCAAACGGCAATGGCGACTTCGCCGTTGGGATTGAGTTTGAACTGTGCGTAAAAAGAAGCAATACCGTAGATCTCTTCGAGCGGGGTACCGGTTTTGGCGGCGATGATACGCTGAACCTCAATCGGAAGATAGCCGTAGATCTCCTGTGCCTCTTGAAGAATCGGCATCATAGCGCCCTTTACACCGGCATACTTTTCGATCACGGCAATCAGTTTCTCTTCCTGCTCGGCCGTACCGTGAAAGTCAACGGTGGTCAATTTCTTCTTCATAGTTTTTTGAAACCTCCTAAATGATTTTTTATCGAAACAAAGCGAAAAATCGAGCGTCGCACGGCATTTTCAGCTGCACCCGTTCATCCGTGCGCACGCATGCGTGTATATTATACTATAAAAAACCGAAAAAGTCCATAGGTAAAGTGCAAAATGTCGAAGAAATTTTTATTATGTTCCGATCATCGCGCAATGAATGCCCTCTTCACCGTTTTTTGATCCTATCCGTAGACCGATTCTCACATTTGTGGTATAATGATAAAAGTTTCATTTCAAGTTCGAACCGAAATTAAAATTTTACGACTATACAGGTGAACGTTCAAAAGCATTCCGGAAAGTAGGTAATTTTATGGCAAACGATGAAATCATTCAATATTATGATGATCTGATCAGACTTGCGACGTCAAAATGCAACTCGCAAACCGATGCGGAAGATCTCGCGGGAGACACCATGCTTGCGGCTTTCGCTTATATGCAACGCGGAGGGGTAATCGAGCATCCCAAAACTTGGCTGATCCATACGCTTTACCACAAACATAATGATAACCTGAGAAAAAAGTATCGATCTCCCGTTACCGTATGTTTGGACGAGAATGCAGAGACGGCAGCGGAAGAAGACGAAGAATATTTTACATCCGAAGAGGCCTCAAAGGTTCGCAAAGAATTAAATCATCTCAATTTTATTACACGCGAAGTTTTGATACGCTTTTATTTCGGAAATCAACGTGTTGCGGATATTGCCGAAGGACTCGGTATTCCCGAGGGCACGGTAAAAAGCCGATTGTCAGCAGGTCGTAATCAGATGAAGAAAGGATTTGAAACGATGGAAACAAGAGAAAACTATTTGCCGGGCGAGATGTATCTGTCTTTCGGCGGTTCGGAAGGATTAAAGGGAGAACCCATGTCACTGGTTGAGGATGATCTGATTGCGCAGAATCTTTTGATTCTGGCATACGACAAGCCCATGACGATCAGCGATCTTTCCAAAGTGATCGGTATTCCCGCCGCGTATATCGAGCCGATCATCAAAAAACTCGTAGACGGCGAGTTGATGGCGCAGACGGACAGCGGCAAGGTTTATACGGATTTTATCATCACCGGACCGCAAAATTCTCTCAACAATTTCAAACCGCAACTTGATTTTGCGCATAAGCATTTTGAAACAATATGGAAAATTATCGAAAGAATGTCCGATCTGATTTCAAAAATGTCTTTCGTCAAAGAGATGAGCGCCGAGGAAAAAACAAAACTGAATCGATTTGCCGTTTTGAAAGCGTTGCAAGATTTTGAGCATTTCGGAACAGACAGAATCGAAGCGCCCAAATTTCCGAGACGTAAGGACGGCGGCCGATGGTTCGCGCAAGCCATCGCTTTTGATGCGGGATACAGCAGAAAAGAGTATAACGAGGCATCCGAATATTGCATTCACGGTGGTCACCGCATCTCGGAAGAAGTAGGGATCGGACGAACTAAGCGCATCCGTTTCCATGAATTCGACACTACATTGTGGGATAGCCCCCATCGTTACGGTAGTACGCATGAACTGTATTTTAAGAATATCATTCCTTTGCTGTGGAGTATTTACGAAGGCATCCCGCTCGAAACATCGGATATTCCGAACGAATTTATTTCTTATCTCCCCACCCTTGAACGGTTTGGCATCATAGGACATGCAGGGGATCGCTTATGCGTAAAAATTCCCGTAATCAAGAAACCGGAATATGATGAACTGTGTACGGTAATTAAAAACGCAACAGAAGAAATAAAAGTTGCGATCGGAAAAGAATTCGCAACTTTTATTGCATCCATGAAAACGCCGATTCCCAAGCACCTCACATCCGTTCCCGAACTGTTCAGATATCACGAAGCGACGAAATATTTTGTTATGTCTGTCGTCAGAGAAGCGTACGGCAAAGGGCTGCATCTGCAAGGCGTTGATTACTGCTGCCCTCCCGCGATACTGGTATACGAAATGTAAATAATCACGCAAAAAGGGAAACGCTTTGCAGCGTTTCCCTTTTCATATCATATGCACGCCGCGGCTGGTTATTCCTCCACGATTTCACAGCAATGAACAAACTCCGCCTGCGGTACATTCAAATCGTTGTCGGCAGTTACTTGATTGTTGCGGAAAATGGCGGTTTGCACATTGTTGGCCTTAAATAAAGTAAAGCCGCAGTTGGTAAACGTGTTGTTTTGCACGGCTACACGACCGTGGAAATAGCGATTCTCCTCCACTTTGGCGCGCGGCATCATCTGAATAACCGCACTGCCCCAGCGGCCGCTGTAATTGCAGTCCTCAAACACGTTTTTCTCAATCGTGACATCCTGCACGGCGCCGGATTCAAACCAGTAGTTCCCATTGGTTTCAAACATGATCGCCGGACCGGCAGTGTTGAAATAATTGTCTTTGATCACCGTTTTTCCTCGTGCGGCCAGCAACATTCCGCGCGCTCGGTTGTATTCTACCCGATTATTTTGGAACAGCACATCCGGCGACCGGGAAATGTTTTCCAAATCATCCCCCACATCGAACGCCGACACATCGCCGTCCAGCGTCAGCAAGGTGCAATCAATGTTCAAAATCTCCACCGCACGCACCGTAACGGTATCGCCTTTCGGCAACAGCGACTGAGCGTCTACCGCCTGAAGCGTGTCACCCACGCGAAACCCGTTCAACCCTTTGGCCTGAAAATGCATATACTTCGCCGTAACGGTGTTGCCGCTCTTTTGCACCACGCGATTATACACGCCATGCACATTCAGTGCATCATCCAATTGACCGGTGAAGTGGCTGTTTTGCACCGTGATTTGACCGGAACAATGAACAAAATGCGTAGCATCGGCGTTCAGCGTCATGGCGCGGTTCGGCTTGCAGGTGGTGTGCATGCCGTCAATCAAAATGGTGTCGCAGTTTTGCGCCAACACACCCATGCCGATACCGGTATAGGCCGTGTAATCCTGAATCGTGGTGTTTTGGCAACCCTGCAACAGCACACAGGCCGCGTCCCGCGCGCCGCAGAAAAACCAGATAAAATGGCCGATTTCCGGTACTGTGCGATTCAGTTTTTCAAACCGCACCATGTGGTCGCCCACCTGTTTCACCGTATCCTGCGGGCGGATAAAACAGTCGCCTTGCCCACGCTGTAAATGCTTTTTATCCGGCAGTGCCTCCAGTACATACCTCAGCGGACGGTAAAATTCATCTTCACCCTCCACGCCCAAAAACAACTGGCCGTGCCGAACAAAAAACGGTTGCTCATGTGCAATTTCCACCTCAAACCAGTCCTCGCCGACGGCAGTGACCACACCGCTCTGGCAGCAGGTTTGCGGAGTGAACAGCGCAAAGTTTTTC
>CAZOHP010000107.1:0-5078 GCA_964579815.1 uncultured Lachnospiraceae bacterium | reverse complement strand
TGGAGGGGCTTGAAGCTGTTCGGAAACGTCCCGGTATGTATATCGGTTCGACCTCGGAGAGAGGGCTTCATCATCTTGTTTACGAGATTGTTGACAACTCGATCGATGAGGCAATGGCAGGACGCTGTTCTCACATTGAAGTGACATTATTGTCCGACGGAAGTGTGTCCGTGCGTGATGACGGTCACGGTATTCCGAGTGGGATTCATCCGAAAATGGGAATTCCGACGCTGGAGGTTGTTTATACCGTATTGCATGCAGGCGGTAAATTCGGCGGTGAGGGATACAAATTTTCGGGAGGATTGCACGGTGTCGGTGCGTCGGTCGTGAATGCGCTGTCTTCCTGGGTTGAAATAGACAACTGTTATGAGGGCAAGAGATACACCGAGCGCTTTGAAAGAGGTGCCGTGGCGCGTTCTTTCCAATGTGAGGGGGAGACGGAAGATCACGGTTTGTATGTCCGTTTTATGCCGGACAACACTATTTTCGAAACGACGGTATTTGATTACGAAACATTGCTCAAGCGCTTACGCGAGCAGGCATTTTTGAATGCCGGTATTCATATTGTGTTGCGCGATGAGCGTGACGCCGATCATATACTCGAAAATGTACTCAGTTATGAAGGCGGTATTCGCTCCTTTGTCGAACACATCAATGAGCAAAAAGGCTGTGTCGTTTTACACAATGACGTGATTTATATGCGCGCCGAAGAGGAAAACCGTGTGGCCGAGGTGGCTCTTCAATATACCGATACCTTTAACGAGGCAGTGTTGACATTTGCCAATGATATCAACACGATCGAGGGAGGCACGCACGAGATCGGATTCAAAACGGCGCTGACCAAAGTGCTCAACGACTACGGTCGAAAAATCGGTCAACTGAAAGATTCGGACAAAAATCTGTCCGGTGAGGATGTACGTGAGGGACTTTCGGCGGTTGTATCGGTCAAACTGCGCGAGGCACAATTTGAGGGACAGACAAAAACAAAATTAGGAAACAGCGAAATGCGTTCGTTTGTTTATAATTTGGTTTGTGAAAAATTCGGCGAATATTTGGAAGAAAATCCCGATGTCGGAAAAAATATCATAGAAAAGGCATTGACTGCCAATCGCGCTCGTGAGGCAGCGAGAAAAGCCCGTGAGGCAACTCGTCGCAAGGGGCTTTTGGAAGGTTCGACATTGCCGGGGAAACTTGCCGATTGCAACGAGAAAAATACCGAGTTGACAGAATTGTATCTGGTTGAGGGAGATTCGGCAGGAGGTTCGGCCAAGAGCGGGCGAAATTCCCGTTTTCAGGCAATTCTTCCTTTGCGAGGAAAAGTTCTTAATGTCGAAAAGACAAGATTGGATAAAGTATATGCCAATCCCTCTCTTTTACCGATCATTCAAGCGTTGGGGTGCGGAATCGGTGAGGAATTCGATATTGCCAAATTGAGATACGGAAAGATCATCATTATGGCAGATGCCGATGTGGACGGTTCTCATATTCGTATTCTTCTTTTGACCTTTTTCTTCCGTCACATGCGTCAATTGATTGATGAGGGGCATGTTTATTTGGCACAGCCTCCGCTTTACAAGGTATACAAGCGAAGCGGCAAGGGACCGGAACTGTATGCTTTTTCGGACGACGAGAGGGATGCCTGCATTGCTCAACTGGGTGGTTTGAATGTCGAGGCTGATCGTTACAAGGGTCTCGGTGAGATGGATGCCGACCAACTTTGGGAAACAACGATGGATCCGGAAACACGCACCATTCTTAAGGTAACGACCGAAGATGCCATCGCTTGCGACGAGATGTTTTCATTGCTCATGGGTGATCAGGTGGAACCGCGCCGCGTCTTTATCGAACAAAATGCAAAATTTGCGGAAAATTTGGATATTTAAGGAAAATAGAAAATAGATGAAAATTGGGATTCTAACTCTCAATCCTTGCATCGATCGAGCGCTGTATTTGACGGACACGCTGACGCCGGGAAATATTCACCGTGTGGAAAGCATTGTGGAAAATGTGGCGGGCAAAGGGCTGAATCAAGCCATGGTATTGGAAAATTTGGGAACAATTTGCGACTATTTTTCGTTTGGCTCTCCCTTTTCCGACAACGAAACGGACCGAAAAATTCGTTCCCACTCTTTTCGGTATCACAAGGTATCTGCCATGTGTGGTATCAGAATCAACACAAAGGTGATCGATGCCGAGGGAAAAGGAACGGAGTTGAACGAAGCAGGCGGGCCGATTCAAAAAGAAGAACTGGAACAAATTTTGTCCGATGTTGACTCATTTGACGGGGATATTCTTTCAGTGTGCGGAAGTATTCCACACCCTGTGGAAAAGTCTGTGTATAAATCGATCATTGAACGTGCCGGAAAAAGGGGAATCATCACAGTTCTTGACGCTGACGGAGAGGCACTTTATTATGGTCTCCGGGGGAGGCCCGATTATATCAAACCAAATCGCCGTGAGTTGGCGGGGTTGTTCGGTTTGAATGAATCCGATTTGGATTGCGATGACAAAGTAATTGCGCTTGCCCGCCGTATCCATGAAGAATATGGGACAAGGGTATTGTGCACGTTGGACGCCGACGGTTCCGTTTATGTCGGGAGCGACGGTATTTGGCGTGTAGGAGCAGCCAAGGTTCCGATGCGAGGATTTGCCGGCGCGGGAGATACTTATTTAGCGGCATTTTTGCATGCTCGATATCAAGAAAATATGGATATTGAGGAATGTCTTTCGTTTGCGGCACGTGCTTCGGCGGCGAAAATTGCTCTCGGCGGTTCAAATTTGCCGCAGAGGGAAAATATTGATGTGATAGAAGACGTGAAAGTGGAGAGGATAGGATAAATTTACCGAAAGGAGAAAAACATGCACCACAAGCGGCACGGATCTTTACGGAAAAACAAGGGTCTGATCATATGCATATCGGTCTCGGTTCTTTTGTGCGTTTGGTCAAGCATTTTTTCACTTTTCAGCATTTGGGATCCACTGCGTGATTTGACCGTGACCGTTTCTTCACCGTTAACGGGCGTTTGGGATCGCATGGGAAGCGCTCTTGCACAATCGTTGGAAGCGTTGCGGACAGGAAACGAGGAATATTCGGCATGGCAGGCGGAAAAAAAAGAATGGGAAAACAAATTTTCCGCGCAAGAAGAACAATTGAAGCAACTGCAACAATTACAATTGGAAAACGAGCAGTTGCGTGATTATCTTTCCCTTGCCGAGACTCATGCTTCACTCACGCTGCTTGAAGCGCGAACAATATACACCGCCGACACAACGGGACGACTGCTTACGCTGAATCGCGGCAGTCGAGACGGGGTGAAAGAGGGTATGCCGGTGATAGATTCTCATGGCGTGATGGGCATGGTGTGTGAAGTTGAATCCAACAACTGCAAGGTAATTACATTACTGGACGAGACCATGCGCATTGGTGTTCGCGACGTAAGATCCGGTATCAGCGGGACATTATGCGGCGCTCGGGATGGAGCCGGGTACGGTACGCTGAAATATTTGGACGCTAATATCGACAGAGAAACAGATTTGAGGATTGGCGATATCATTGTTACGAGCGGCGGCAACGGCAATTTTCCTGCCGAAATGATCGTTGGCCGTGTTGTTGAAATCGGTGTGGATACGTATGATCGGTCTCCTTATGCGTACATTGAGTTATCGGCAGATCTCGACGATCCGTCGGCGTTGTTGATGATCGTGACGGGAGAAGAGATCACAGACAAGGAAGAACAGAAAGAACCGTCGGAGTCGGGGCAACCCGATGGCGAAGGCAAGCAGCCGACGACGGATCGCGGTGAAAATGATAATAACACCGATCCGGATTCCGATGAGCAACCGATCGTTCCTTTGCCGGACGAAGATTTTTCGGAGGAGGTGAATACATGATCGGCGGTAAAATTCAGTCGGTGCGCGAGCGGCCTACCACGATTTCGGTGGTTTTATGTGCACTGTTGAGTTGGCTTCTTGCTATGGTGCAAGTCGGTTTTTTCAATCGATTGCCCATATTCGGTGCGACGATCGAATTGGTTTTGGCCGCGGTTTGTTATATCGGTTGGCGAAGAGGAGCACTGACAGGCGCGGTCGCGGGTACAGTCGGAGGATTTATACTGGATGCACTGACTGCAACGGGAGTATCGCTGTTACCGATAATATTTGCGGTGGCCGGCATTTATATGGCAATGGCAGCCGAGCGTTTATTTGATCATCCGTTCACTTACGGATTGACGTTATTGCCGGTGTATGCGTTGATGGGCGGCTATCGGGCGCTTTGGTGCGGGCAGTTCATGCGTGTGTTTGCGGTAATGGCGGGGGGATATTTGGCGTCACTTGTGATTTATGTTCCCTCGGCAATCAGATTTTTCCGTGGGAGAAGATAATTATTTCGAGTCTGCCGTTTTACACGGTGATACATATGATTCGAAAATATATAAATAAAAAACTTTTGAAGGGGTTGCGGGAAAGATCGCCCGACAAAACACCGACAGAAAGGAAATAAGACAGTGAGTAAGAAATCATACGAGAACGAAAATATTGAATTTCCCGAGCAAAAAATCATACCGATTACAATGGAGAAAGAGGTCAAAAAATCCTTTATCGAATATTCGATGTCGGTTATTATATCGCGTGCACTGCCCGATGTGCGGGACGGTATGAAGCCCGGCCAACGTCGTATCATGTACGCAATGTATGAGGATGGTCTGACTCATTCCAAACCGTTTCGCAAATCGGCAACGACGGTCGGTAACGTGCTCGGTCGCTACCATCCGCATGGCGACAGCGCTGTTTACGGCACGATGGTACGCATGGCGCAAGATTTTTCTTACCGCTATCCGTTGGTTGAGGGTCACGGTAACTTCGGTTCGGTTGACGGCGACGGTGCGGCCGCTTATCGTTATACCGAAGCGAGAATGGCCAAAATATCGGACGAGATGATGCGTGACCTGGACAAGAATGTGGTCAAGATGACCAAAAACTTCGATAATCGTCTTGACGAGCCGACCGTACTCCCGGCGCGCTTCCCCAATCTTTTGGTTAACGGTTCCATGGGAATTGCTGTCGGTATGGCAACCAAT
>CAZOHP010000106.1:0-5097 GCA_964579815.1 uncultured Lachnospiraceae bacterium | reverse complement strand
GATCTTCCGCGCCGTCTCGGAGGAGCACTGCACCATCGTTTGGTTGCTCGTCCCGTGGGCGCAGGATATTCTCGATGCCATTGACCGCGGCGATCTGTCGCTCAACAACTACAAATTGGATCAATGGCGACTCATGCACATCGGCGCGCAACCCGTGCCCCCTTCCCTCATTCGCCGCTGGCTCACGGTGTTCCCTCATCACAAATACGACACCAATTACGGTCTGTCCGAATCCATCGGCCCGGGCTGTGTCCATTTGGGCACGGATAATGTGGACAAAGTCGGTGCCATCGGCAAGGCCGGATTCGGCTGGGAAGTTCGTATTGCGGATGAGAACGGACGCCCCGTTGCACAAGGCGATGTCGGCGAACTCTGTGTCAAGGGCCCCGGCGTCATGAAATGCTATTACAACGATGCCAAATCGACCGCCGAGGTGCTCAAGGGCGATTGGCTGCTGACGGGCGATATGGCCATGGAGGACGAGGACGGCTTTATTTTCCTCGTTGACCGCAAAAAGGATGTCATCATTACGGGCGGTGAAAATCTCTACCCCGTGCAGATCGAAAATCACATTCGTCGCCACGAGGCGGTCAAAGATGTGGCGGTGATCGGGTTACCCGATGCACGCCTCGGCGAGATCGCGGCGGCCGTCATTGAGATCAAACCGGGATACACCTTGACCGAAGATGAGGTCAACGCATTTTGCAATAGCCTCCCTCGCTACAAGCGCCCCCGCAAGATCATTTTCGCTTCTGTGCCGAGAAACCCGACGGGCAAGATCGAAAAGCCCAAACTCCGCGAGATCTATTGCGGCGAAAGTTTGGTTTCTCAGCAGATCAAATAACTTTTTTAACGAAAGGAATTATCCATGAAAAAATTGTTACTCGGTAACGCAGCGGTGGCCCAAGGTGCCTATGAGGCGGGCGTTCGTTTCGTCTCTTCCTATCCCGGCACACCGAGCACGGAAATCACCGAATACATAGCGACCTATCCGGCAGACGAGGTGTTCTGCGAATGGGCTCCCAATGAAAAAGTCGCGGCCGAAGCCGTTGTCGGAGCCGCCATTGCGGGGGCTCGCGCCATGTCCTGCTGTAAGCACGTCGGCCTCAACGTCATGGCCGACCCTATCTTTACCGACAGTTACATCGGCGTGAGCGGCGGTGCGGTCTTTTGCGTGGCGGACGATCCCGGCATGCACTCGTCGCAAAACGAGCAGGATTCCCGTCACTATGCCCGCGCGGCCAAAATTCCCATGCTTGAGCCGTCCGACTCTTCCGACTGCTTGAATTTCACCAAAGCGGCCTTTGACCTGAGCGAGCGATTTGACACACCGGTATTCGTGAGATTGTCCACCCGCGTCTCGCATTCGCAAAGTTTGGTTGAGATCGGTGCACGCGAGGAGCATCCCGTCAAGCCCTATGAGAAAAACATTCCCAAGCACGTCATGATGCCCGCCATGGCCAAAGGACGCCATGTGCTGGTCGAAGAGAGAACCGAAAAATTGATTGAATACGCCGAGACTTCACCGCTCAATATCCGCGAGGACAACGGATCGAACATCGGCGTCATTACGGCGGGCATCTCCTACGAATATGCCAAAGAAGCGCTGGGCGACAAAGTCAATTATTTGAAACTCGGCATGGTTTGGCCGCTGCCCGTTACATTGCTACGTGATTTTGCGGCAAACTGCGACAAGGTTTACGTCATTGAGGAACTTGATCCGTTCATCGAAAACGAATGCCGTGCATGCGGTATCGCAGTTGAGGGAAAAGATCATTTCACCATGCTGGGCGAGTACACGCCGGCCATGATCGCCAAGGCCGTTCTCGGCACGGTCTCTCCCGCTTTCGTCCAACCGGACGAGAACATCCCCAATCGTCCTCCCGTACTCTGCCCCGGCTGTCCCCACAGAGGAACTTTCTATGTGCTGAAAAAACTCGGATTGACCGTCTCGGGTGACATCGGTTGCTACACGCTGGGCGCCGTCGCACCGCTCGCGTCGGTCGACACCACGATTTGTATGGGCGCCTCTATCAGCGCCGCTCACGGCATGGCCAAGGTGCAAGGCCCCGAGTTCAACAAAAAACTGGTTTCCGTCATCGGAGACTCGACTTTCATGCATTCGGGCATCACGGGCCTTTCGGATATCGTTTATAACAAGGGCGCCAACACCGTCATCATTCTCGACAACTCCATCACGGGCATGACCGGGCATCAAGACAACCCCACGACGGGCAAGACCATTCGCGGCGAGGCAACCAAGCAAGTCGATCTCATTAAATTGTGTCAGGCACTCGGCGTGGAACATGTCACGGTATGCGACCCGTTTGACCTCAAGGCATTTGAGAATGTTGTTCGCACGGAAACCGCGCGCGACGAAGTATCGGTCATCATCGCTCAGCGTCCCTGCGCGTTGCTCAAGTTGGTCAAATACGAGGGCCACTGCGAAATCACAGAGGCTTGCCGCAAATGCAAATTGTGCATGAAACTCGGTTGCCCTGCCATCAGCGTGGCCGACGACGGTTCGGTATATATCGACACGACACAGTGTAACGGCTGCGGGCTGTGCGTGGGTGTTTGCCCATTCGGCGCCATCCGCAAAGTCAACTGAAGGAGGATACCGATTATGAATCAAACAACAAACATTATGATCGTCGGCGTGGGCGGCCAAGGCACTTTGCTGGCCAGCCGCATTCTCGGCGGTACCGTAATCCGCATGGGATATGACGTTAAGGTGTCCGAGGTGCACGGCATGAGCCATCGCGGCGGAAGCGTCGTAACCTATGTGAAATACGGGGAGAAAGTGCATTCGCCCATCATCGGCAACGGCGAGGCAGACATTGTTCTCGCTTTTGAACTGCTCGAAGCCATGCGCGCGTTGCCTGCGCTCAAAACGGGCGGTCGCTTGATCGTTAACGACCAGCGCATCAACCCCATGCCGGTCATCACGGGCGCCGCCGACTACCCCGAAAACATTCTCGACAAGTTGTCGGCCAAAGTATCCACCACTGCCGTTGACGCGCTCGCGCTCGCCATGCAGGCAGGCAGCATCAAGGCGGTCAATGTGGTGCTCATCGGTGTCATGGCGAGAAGCACCGATATCCCCTATGAGGCTTGGGTTAAAACCATCCGCGAAACCGTCCCTCCGAAATTTCTCGACATCAATCTCAGAGCATTTGAATTGGGCTACAACCACACCATGTAAGGAGAATTACCATGTCTGACACTCCGAAAAGCCACGGCGGCGCCATGCTCGCTTTTGTTATCGGCGTATTTACCGCTTTTGCCGCCATTCTGATCATTCCCGCCACCCGCGAGGTGTTTGAAACACTTTCAAGCGAGCACCCCTACCTCATGGGATTTGCTAAGTTTGCGCTTTTAGCCACGGCGGGCGAATTGATCGCCGTTCGGTTGGCTTCGGGCAAATTTGCCAAGCCGAATTATCTGATCGCGCGTATCGTCATCTGGGGACTGATCGGCGTATGGATCACTTACATGATGAAAATATTCTTCCTCGGCTCGGGTGCCATGATCACTGCGGGACTACTGCCGGGCAACACCTGGAACACCGACGGTTTTCCGTACAAACTTCTTCGCGCGTTTGTCACGGCCGCAACCATGAATCTGACTTTCGGTCCCACCTTTATGGCCGTCCACAAATGCTCCGACACCTATCTTGCCCTGCGCGCGCAATTCGGCCGCGATGTCAACCTTGCCCGAGTCATTGATGCGATCGATTGGAAGCGTTTTGTTTCGTTTACGCTGTTCAAAACCGTTCCCATCTTTTGGATTCCGGCGCACACCGTTACCTTTTTGCTCCCCTCCGAATATCAAGTAATGCTGGCAGCTCTTTTATCGGTCGCGTTGGGCATCATTTTGAATTGGCGCAAAAAAGCGGCAAAAATTTGACTGCAAAGCGCAAAAAAGAAAGGAAAAAACAACATGCCTATCAGAAATCCGGAAATCGAATGTATGCCCCGCGAAAAGTTGAAAGTGCTTCAATCCGAGCGGCTGGTTGCCCAAGTGGCCCGCATGTACGAAAAAGTGGAATGTTTCCGCACCCGCATGGATGCCAAGGGATTGAAACCCTCCGACATCCACGGCGTGGATGATTTGCACCTACTTCCCTTTTCTTACAAAAGCGATCTGCGTGATTATTACCCCTACGGCCTTTTTGCCGAGCCGCTGAGCAATATTGTCCGCATTCACGCCTCGTCGGGTACAACGGGCAAACGAATCGTCGTCGGCTACACGAAAAACGATCTCGACATGTGGGCGGAATGTGTAGCACGAATGATGAACGCTTTGGGCATGGACAACACTTCGATCGCTCAAGTCTCGTACGGCTACGGCCTGTTCACGGGCGGTCTCGGCGCACACGGCGGTGCCGAAAAGATCGGCGCAACCGTCATTCCCATGTCGTCGGGCAATACGGCGCTGCAAATTCAAACCATGATTGATTTCGGCGCAACCGCGCTGTGCTGCACCCCCTCCTATGCCATGTATTTGGGCGAAGAGGTCCGAAGAATGGGAGTTGCGGACCGATTAAAACTCAAGATCGGCATATTCGGCGCAGAGCCGTGGTCGGAGGACATGCGGCACAAGATTGAGGAAGCGCTCAACATCAAGGCCTATGATATTTACGGTCTATCCGAGATTCTCGGGCCCGGTGTGGCGGGAGAATGCGAATGTCAATGCGGAATGCACGTATGGGAGGATCACTTCATCCCCGAGATCATCGACCCCGATACGGGCGAAGTGCTTCCGATGGGCGCAACGGGCGAGTTGGTCTTTTCGACCATCACCAAAGAAGGCTTCCCCATCTTACGCTACCGCACCCGTGACATCTGCTCGCTGACCGATGAAAAATGCGCTTGCGACCGAACACACATTCGCATGCGCAAGCCCTCCGGCCGCACGGATGACATGCTCATCATCCGCGGTGTCAATGTGTTCCCCTCTCAAATTGAAGAAGTTTTGCTCAAGGTGAGCGGTGACAGCATCACACCCAACTATCAGATCGTTCTCGATCGCGTCAATAATACCGACACCTTTGATGTCAATGTGGAAATGAGCGAATCGTTTTTCTCGGATGAC
>CAZOHP010000105.1:0-5195 GCA_964579815.1 uncultured Lachnospiraceae bacterium | reverse complement strand
GATCGAGTGAGTAACCAAATAGTCGCCTGCGGGCAGAAAAACAACGCCGCCTCCCTGCTCATCCATATCATAGAGCGCTGTCTGAATCGCGTTGGCGCTGTCCGTCTGCCCCGTAGGATCGGCATTGTAGGGCGCGTCGGTCGCAATAATGTTGGCAACAACAACATCCTTGGTATAATATTTCGTCTTGCCGATCACAGCGCCCTCACCGACAACAACAGGCTCCTCCGGCTCGACCGGCACAACAACGTTCTTATCGTCACCCGGCTCTTGTGCCGGATCTTTGTTCGGTTCATCCGGTACATGAGGCTCATCCGGTACGTTCGGCGTATTCGACTGACAAGCCGCCAGCAAGGGCAGCAACAGTACGGATGCCAGTAGCAAATACAACAGTTTTTTCAACATACGATTCTCTCCTTCGTCACATGTATTTTGTTAATTTTAGCACAAATTCAAAAAACTGTCAATTCTAAATCAATTATTTTTCAATTTCGGCATCATCTTTGTATATTTCCCCAAAATCAAGACATCTTTTTTAGATAAAATAACCATACAAAAAGCGCGGAGATCTTCATAAGAAGATCTCCGCGCCCATGGAAATGAAATCATTTCGGCATGGCAAAATAAATGTCGTCAAAATACATGGCGGTCGCATCCTTGCTATCGTCCTTGCGGATGGTGTATATACGAATAAAATTCACATTTGTCCAATTGATACCTCCGCCCAAATAACTGTTCAGCGGAAGCCACAATTCGTTCCAGCCGTTTTGTTTGACGAAATTTTTCACGGCCCAGCAAATCTCTTCTTCATCCCAAATACCGCTGGAAGTCAACTCAATGTAACCGCGGTCGATATTCTCGTAGTCGGTCACGTAAATCCACATATGCAAATATCCGTCCGTGTAAGCGGAAAGGTCGATCGGATCGAATTTGTACGTGAACCGCGCTTGTGTCGCGGTGGTGACCAACGAACTCTTGCCTTGCTTCGCATACTCGGTGCTGATCGAAATTCCTTCGATCAGTCCGGTGGGAACACTCTCACCGTCCAGCAACATCAAATTGTTGTTCTCATCCACCGTAGGAGCGGGTGTCGAAGGTGTCGAGGGCGTGGAAGGCGTCGAAGGTGTACCGTCACCGGCGATAAAGCGGATATCGTCAAAGTACATGGGATAATCCACGGTATCGGCTTTCCATTGTGTGTAAAGACGCAAATAGCAGGCATGTGTGGGATCAAAAGAACCGAGTTGGCCGCCGCAGTTAAACAGCGGAAGCAACACTTCATTCCAGCCTTTTTTGGTAATATACGCGCCAACCTGCCAGTTCAATTCGTCAACATCACAGGTACCGCTTGAGGTCAACTCAATCTGCCCGGCACGCAAATCCTCCGGATTTTCGATATAGACCCACATGTGCAGATAACCACCCATGTAATCGCTGATATCCAACGGGTCAAATACATAAACCAAACGGTTCGTCCCGGGCGCGCTCTTCAGCGAACCGGTACCCTCTTTGATATAGGTGGGATCGGTGTTCAGTTCAACGCCGGATATACCCTTGGCACTGTCACAACGGTGTAGCAACGGCAACTCCTCAACCGGAGCGAGCGCGGAACCGACCGCACCTGTGTTTTTCTCATTGTACTCACCGTCAATCACATTGCAGATATAAATATCGTCAATATAGATGGTCTGATTGCCGGCACCGTTGCTAATATACATCCGCATATATTTGAGTGTCTCTGCATTGTAAGCGGGACTGCCGGCACGAGTCGCTTCTTGAATGGGCAACCACAATTCGTTCCAACCGGCTTTCCTGATGTTACCGGCAACGCTCCAGTTGAGTTCGCCCTTGTCGCATACGCCGGACGACGTCAACTCAATCTGCCCGCCGCCGCTCGGGACATAATCCACATAGACCCATGCATGCAGGTAGCCGTAATTCGCATATTCGCCGGCATCGGTTGCGGGGAATGTCATTTCAAAGAACACGGCCGAAGATGTCTTGACCTTGAGCGAACCGGTACCCTCTTTGACATAGGCGGGATCGGTGTTCACTTCGGTAAACGGAAGCACGGTATCGCTCAAATAATCCAACGTATCGCAGTTGTTGAGCATAATGCGCGTCGGTTCCACGTCAAAGGAAATCTCGGGCTTGGTGTAATCTTCCATCTCACTGCCCTCTTGGAACGCAACGTCCGTATAAGGCAGAACGGAGCACAAATAAATATCGTCGAAATAAACGTCGGGGAGAATATTGAGTGCGCTGTGGCTGATGGTAACTTTAAGTGAATTGAAACCGTTCAATTCCAACTGCTCCGCCGATTTCCAAGCGGAATCCAGCGACAACCAAACCTCATTCCATCCTGCACCGCTCAGTGCCGATGTCGTCGGCCAAGCGTAATTCCAACCGCCGGTGCCGGACAGCGTGATGTTGACGCTGTTCCATGTGAAGCTGTTGGGATCCTCAACCCAAATCCACATATGCAGGAAGAGATTCTCCGTGCCCAGTTTCGTCGCATCAATGGGGTCAAAGGATGCTTGGAGCAATGTCGTCTTAACCTCGTAAGTGCTCTTGAGCGAGCCGGTTCCCTCTTTCACGTAATTCTTGTCGGTGTTGAGTGTCGCATAACCGACACCACTCGTGCTGTCGCAATCCAAAATGTCAATACTTTCGATCACCTCACCGGCCGTATTTTCCTCTACGCCCGAGGAAGAACGGTAGGTCGGCTCAAGATAGCGACCGTTAATCATACGGTTGTACAGCGTCAGCGACGAATCCGCATCGCATTCGTGCGACTTTCCGGTTGTGCGCAGCGGGTTAAAGCACACAACATCGCTGCCGTTCTCAATCTTAAACATAGGGCAAATCCCCTGCCAGTCGGAAGTCACATTGTAACCGACAACCTGCGCATGATCGGTGCGCAGAATGCTGTGGCAACCGTACATAAAGACATTGTTCAGCGTTTGGTTCTTCGCATCGACAATGTAAACGGTATCGTTGTAACTGCGCAATACCTTGTCGCGGATTGTGGCAAAACCTTCGGGATTGGTTTCGGTATGGAAGTTCCAGTTTTCCGCAGTCATGTAATCGTCATCATAGTAACCGCGTGCAAAGAAAGGTTGACGCATGGTAAATGTCATATTGCACAGCACGGCCTCGATCACACCGTTTTGTCCGCCCGCGCGAATGAAATGATGGAACGCGCAACCGAACGATTGTTTAACCACATGGTTATCGCAATCGGTAAAGTCAATGCCGACAAACGCGCCGGAAATGACCATGTTCACGGCATACACATATTCGCCCGTACCGCGAACGGCCACGCAATTGTCGATGACCTCATGCCCCGCTTCCAAATAGCCGAGCGCCGTCGTCGCGTCATACGTGGGATAGAAAATGCGAATACCAGAAATTCCCGATCTCTCGGCCAGCGTGATAAAATCACCGTTGAGCACGTAACTCAAAAAGACGGTACCGGGAATCAAGCCGGTCGTTGCGGTCTTGTCGCGGACGGCCATCTCCATCGCACCGCGCAACTCAACGCCCGTCGGAACATTCAATTTCGAGTAAAGGCTGTAAACGCCGTGAGGAACGTAAACGATACCGCCCGTCGCGGCTGCGGCATTCAGCGCAGCCTGAATGGCAGGAGCCGCATCCTCTTTGACGCGGTCGTATTCTTCAACATCGGCAATATACAGATATGATGCGGGTCGAATGTAGGCAGCATAGTCGGGAACATACTCGGATAGATCATCGTCGTTGTCAATCACCGTCTTTGCACCGCTGACCGTATGGATTCCGCCCTTGCCCGTAGCCTTGACGTCGGCAAGTTTCAGCGCGCCTGACCCGATCGCATAATTCGCTACGGCGTAAACATCCGCGTCGATTCTCGCCTTGGCGATTGAAACGCCGCTGGAACCGTTCAGCCCCCCGGCCACAAAACCGTACATACAATCGTTGATTTCAACGTTGTAGAACACACCCCAAAAACCGGAGCGCGACAGCAACGCCGTGTGACATCCCTCAACGGTGATATCCGTATATTGATGCAGGTCCAGGTCGCCGAGATCCATCGCAACTGCGTTTTCGCGGCAATAATCGCGTAACGCGTCGGCGTCGGAGCAGGCAAATTCACCCGCCGCGTCTCTCCAATACTTGGTTGAAATACGCAGATCGACCGTGTAGCCGATTTCACGCGATTTAGCCGCTTTGTAGCCCATCGAAAGCACGGTCATGCGGACATTTTCCACTTGAAGCAACTCGTGCGTTCCTTCGCCGCCCAAACATGCGCCGATGCCTTGATAAGAATTGATAAAGGTCAAATCGCGCAGCATAACCATACGAGGCTTCTCGCCGTAAATGGTATAGCCGTATGCTTTCACGTCGTTGATATCCTGGCCGGGATAGTAAAAGGTCATGCCGATTACGCCGTTGTTACCGTCACCCTCGGACAGCAACTCAATCAGCGGCTTGGCCGTCGGGTCGAAAATCTCGGTGTTGTTCAGCGATTCGATCTTGGCCAAAAGCATGGTACCGTATTGCGGGGTATCCGTCAAATCGGGATCCTGCCAATCGCCCTGCAGCACAACTCCGTAAGGCACCTTGATCGTGTCGGTCACCGCATATCGGCCATCCGGCAGAAAGACCGTACCGCCGCCTGCGGCATAACAGTCGTTCAGCGCCTTTTGAATGCCCGCCGTGCTGTCCTCAACACCCGTGGGGTCAACACCGTAATCTTCGGGCGTGACAATCGTATTGGCAACAATCACATGCTCGCTCGCATATACCGTTTCAATCAAATACGGACCGTCGTCATAACCGTCAGCGGTGACGACCTCATATGTTTCGCGTTGCTTTTTCGCCGTTGGAACATACAGTCCCTCCTCAACATCCGAAGACGGATCACTCGGATCACTCGGATCGGTTGGATCGGTTGGATCACTCGGATCACTTGGGGTGTTCGGCTGATCCGAACTCGGTTGCTTGGGATCATCCGCCGGCTTACATGCGACCAAAAGTTGGGTCAGCATGAGCAGCGTCAAAAGCAAAGCCAAAAATTTTTTCATGGTGTTTCCTCCCAAAAATGATAATTTATTATTTTATATTGTATCACAAATATACAATCTTGTCAATTCTAAAAGTATGTTTTGAAATCGCTTTGTATGTTCCGACAAAAATGCAAATGCGATTTTAGT
>CAZOHP010000104.1:0-5264 GCA_964579815.1 uncultured Lachnospiraceae bacterium | reverse complement strand
TGATCACCAGCGGCAGCGTACTGATGATCTGGTTGATCGCCACCTTTGTTTTTGTGATTGCCCGTCTCGCGTCATCCGGTGCGGACCGCAGTTGGTTGGCGTTTGTTTATGCGGTGCCGCTCAGTTTCGTTACGTGGCTGATCTTTAATTCGATTTGGTTCCGAGGTCGACGAAATTTTTTGCTGATCTCGCTGATCATGTGGTCAACGCTGACCGCTATTCATGTCAGTTGCGTTGCGTTCGGCGTGCACAATATATGGTTGATTTATATTCTCGGCGTTCCGGGACAGGCCATTATTCTTACGTGGTCGCGGCTTTTGCATCGCCCAAGCGTTTGTTGAACTCAAGATAGTGTCGGCGCACGGCAACCGTTCGGTTGCCGTGCGCCTTGTTCTTATTTTATGGCTGCGGAACTTACGCTTTGTTAAGACTGCGACAATACAGATTGCGCAGCGGTGCGGTGTTGAAACGCAAAATGAAAACGGGCAACATGCTCAACACCAAGTTGACCAATGCAATGGGCAACCCGATCGCCGGCTCGGAGCACCAAGGCAGAAGCAAGATGAAGAAACCGAGCAACGCATTGCAAAGATGAATGGCAACTCCGTAATTGGATTCTAAAAGAAACCGGCAAAGATAGAGGCTGTCTCCGGAAGTGGCGAAACGATTTTTGCGAAAACCGGTAAAACAGCCGAGTTCCGGAATCAGATCTTTCCACTCATTGATGTGTAACTTGCGATAAAAAGAACGTTCGTGCTTGCCGACCGAAAATACGCGGGTGATCGGCGAGAACAGTCGCTCGGGCAGGAGCCGACGGATGAAAAGCGCTTGAATTCCGTCCCAAGCGATGACGGACACGGTGCCCAGCACGGTGGACAGCGCGACTCCGGCGATGCCGCCCGCGGCGAATGCGGGGAGTGCATAGAGAATGTTCAGCAACGAGATCAGCACCATGGAACCGCAAATGATAATCAAATAGAGCATGGTGTTACCTCCTTGTTGCGGTTATTACAATTATCGGCGCCGTAAGTGAGCGGAATTTCGTAAAAATCCTCATAGGTCTTTTTCCAAATATCGTAATTGTAATTGCACATGAGTTCGGCGTTTTCACGTACGGTGAGCGCCGGATTCGGCTCGATAGCGGGAAGAATGTGGACGGTGTAGGCTTGAATCGGGAATCCGTCCTCACCGATACAGTCGGTATCTTCCATGGAAAGGAAAAACGGAAGAACGGGAACGCCCGCGCCTGCGGCAAGATGGAAAGCACCGGGCTTTAAGGGACGGGGCTTGCGATAGTTCCACCACATGCCCTGTTCCGGGTAAATGAGAATTTTCTCGCCGCGCTCGAGCAATACGGGAATGCTTTGACGAAATTCCCGAAACGCTTTATGATCGGCTGCCAGCGGCAGGGTGTTACAATGACGGAAGAAAAAGCCGTAAATACCGCTGAACGAGGTGTAATTGCCTTCTCGGATGATTTTATACAAGCGACGGCGACCGAGTTGCTTTTCAATGGCCTTGAACACGGCATAGTTGTCGTATGCGTTGAAATGGTTAGCGGTAATGATCGCGCCGCGGTCGGCTACGGCCAAATAATTTTCCAGGCCGCGCACTTCGCGGATGACCAATTCGCCGCGCTTGATGCAACTGTCAAAATAGTAGCGCGCGACATAATTGGCAAGTTCGGATGTTACTCTTGTCCACCATTTTTTCCCTGTGTAATCGACTTCGCCGGGGCGAAGCGGGCGAGTGGGCGGATCAATCTCCACATCACGATCAAAATAACCCAGACGTTCATATTCCTCAATGCGAGCCAAAACTTCCAGTCGGTCTTTGGCAAGTCCCATGACGATACCTCCTTATTTTTATACGAGAATGCCTTCTCTTGCTTTGGCTGTGTCGGCCAGTGCCTGCTCGATCAATTGGTCATACTGACGACGGTCGTTTTCGATCTGCGCCGACGTATAAGTGTCGCGCATGCAGTAGAGTAGGGTGGCGTAGGGGGTCATTTCGGCGTAATGCCAAAATTGATCTTCAAAGCGAACGCCCTTGTAGTGCCACGGTTTCCAATTGATCTTGTAGTGAATGATATTGAGCGGAGAATTCAGCGGTACCTGCTCCCATGCGGTTTTGTTCCAGCCGGAGTCAAGCGAATGATAATCGTTATGACACAGAACGTTGAGATAGTCCTGATCCTGTGTGACGCGGAATGTGCGCCGGCCGAGCAGTTCGACAAATTGTTCTTCCAAAGACACGCGGCGCATTTTTTCCAAGTTCATCACCATAATTCCCGCGCTGAAATATCGGTCGCGGGGAATGCCGAGCACTTCTTCGACATAGGTGCCGAACACATCGACCTCCAGCATAACTTCTTCGGGAGCGGCGGCCAAAATGCAATTCCCCATAGGGGTATGATAAAGTTCGGCAATGTCCCCGGTCACAACGATGTCGCAATCCAAATACAGACCGCGATCGTATTGAGGGAACAGGGCGGGGATGAAGAAACGGTAATAGGTCGTCTTGGTGTAGTAGTCACGCAGATGGAGCATATCGCCCAGCGCGTCCAATTTATCGGTGACATTGACTGTTTCCACAGTCACATTTTTTCGCGCCATTCCGCAAAGAACGGCGGTGTTTTCCGCATTTAATTGATCAATCAAAATATAAATTCGATATTCGCAGTCGGGCGATGCGTTGTCGATGAGCGAACGCATGGCAACGGCGAGATAAGGAGCATAATTGTCATCAACGGCGAAAAAAACGGGAATGATATTAGAGTGATTCATTGGTTGTTCAGCCTTTCTTCGGTATGAGTGCATGAAGAGCGTGCGGAAATCAATCGCACACGCGGTTGGTTGAATGCGCCGCATACCGTTTTGTAAGCAGCGGCGCTGTGGACATTTTTATTATATCCACGGATGCGGCCGAAGTCAAGAAACCGTGCCATTCAAGATGTCTACTTGTGTTTTCACATACTCTACGCACCTTTTTTCACCGCTCTACTGCCGGTAGAGCGGTGAAAAAGGATTTGTCGACTATTGTTTGCAATAAGAGGTACCGGTAAAAAGAAAAGCAGCCGCGAAAACATCGCGGCTGCTTTTCTTTCCATGACGATCGATTGGTAATCGACGAGCGACGAGTCCGGTCAAAATTACTTTTTCTCTTTGACCTTGGAGTCCTTGCCGATCTTGTCACGCAGATAGTACAACTTTGCGCGTCTGACCTTACCATAGCGGATGACGTCGACCTTGACCACGTTGGGAGAGTGGATCGGGAAGATCTTCTCCACACCGCAACCGTAGGAAATACGTCTGACGGTGAAAGTCTCGGAGATGCCGCCGCCGTTCTTGGCGATCACGGTACCCTCGAACATCTGAATTCTTTCGCGCGTACCCTCAACGATCTTGTTGTGGATGCGAACAGTGTCCCCCACGTTTACCTCGGGGACCTCGGTCTTAAGTTGCTCGTTTGTAAAAGCTTTGATCAAATCCATTGTAAAGCCCTCCTCATTGTATCCGGATGTTCATGCGAGCATGCAGCGGACCACCCTTTCTCCGCGCCGGCACGAGCAGTGCACTTACACGCAAAGTACGATTATTATATCACAAGTTTTGGGAAATTGCAATACCTTTTTGCAAAAAAATCGGGATTTCGGAAAAAATCGGATTACGGATGGGGCTGTTTTTTTTGTTTGGCGCGAAGCAATGCCTTGAGATTGGGCAGTAAGTGTACCGAAGCGAGTGCGACGGTGAGCAGGAACAATATAGCGATGTAAATGATTCGACCGCGTATCTGCGCCGTAACAAAGACGGTCATGGCGGTGAGCATCCCGAGACAGAGAAATTGCCAAACGGGGGCGTAGCGATAGGGGATGGAGCGGCGGGTGGAGATGAGTCGAATGATCAGCACAATCAGATACGATAGTGCGGTTGCAATGGCGGCGCCCAGCGCTCCCCAAAGCGGGATAAACCACAGATTGAGCGCGATATTGGCTACGGCGCCCACCAACGATGTGATGAATGAAGCCACGCCGCGTCGCTCGACCATGTAGACGGAATTGGTGAAATTGGAAAGGGACGAGAGGACGGTTGCCAGAATCAAAACGGGAACATATTGCCAAGCGTCGGCAAAAGACGGGTCAAAGAGCAGCGCGGCGAGGGGGCGACAGAGCAAAATCATGCCGGCGGCGGCCAGAAATAGGAACGCTGCGTATCCTTTGATGGTGGTGGAGAAAAACGAAACCAGCGAACGTTGTCGAGCACGACGTTCCTCGGCAGTTTCGGCAGTTTGAGAACGCCGATTCTCAATGACTGCGGAAAACTGCCAAGCATCGGTGAAAATGCCGGCAACGATGACAAGTAGATTGGGAATCTTATAGGCGGCGGCATACAGTCCGTTGGCCGCCTCGCCGCAAAAATATGTGACCATATAACGATCGGATGCGTTGGTGATCCACCAGCAGATCGAAGCGGGAATGAGCGGTAGGCAAAAGCGTAACATGCTGCCGATCAAGCGCCGGTCGGCGTGCCCGGGGTGGACGAAGCGCCATAGGCGGCAGTGCACAATCAGAAAGACGGATGTTGCAAGATCTGCCAAAACGATGCTGAGAATATAGCCCTCGACGCCCATGGAAAGCGGCAAAAGAAAGAGCAGGTTGAGAGCAATATTGAGCGCGGTGTTTATGAGGCCTTGAAAGGCGAACAATTGATAATTTCCCCGAGCGCGAACAAATTCCGAGACGAAATAATGCAAATTGGCACACAACACATAGGCTAAGATCAGCCAAACATACGAATTGATATAGGGAACGGCGAACAGAATGGGGGAGAGCAGTGCAAATCCCATGGATGACACGAGCAAGATGCAAAGCCCCGCAGTGAACACATCGACCTGTTCGCGGCGGCTTTTGGCTTCGGCGGCAAAACGGAAAAAGCCGCTGGAAAGTCCCGCGCATGCCAAAGGGATGATGAAATTGGCTAAACTTGTGATCAGATCCGCTGTGCCGTATTCGGCGTTGGTCAGTACATAAGTATAAAAGCGGACGAGCAAAAAGACGAGAGCCTTTGAGCCGAGCCGCCCGACAGTCAGTGCGGCGGTGTTGGCGGCCAGGCGTTTTGCTCGGCGAGAGGGGGCGGTATTCATGTGGAGGCTCCTTTCGGCGTAATGCCATTTCAGTATAGCACTTTTTCGCGAAAAATGCAAGATACGCGATAAATTTTTCGCGGGATTGTCAGCAGAGTGATTTCGTTGATATTTTTTGTAAA
>CAZOHP010000103.1:0-5314 GCA_964579815.1 uncultured Lachnospiraceae bacterium | reverse complement strand
AAGCGCGCTACCAACTGCGCTACACCTCGATCGGAATGATAAAAGGACAAAACCTCCAGCGCTGTGATATCTGCGCCGCGCCCCTCGTGTTTACACCATAACAGTATAGCACGGTGCGGGCGTTTTGTCAATACTTTTTTGAAAAAAGTTGTTGCGATTTTCCGCGTAGCGAACAAATATGCTTTCGGGTGGCACGAAAGGGGGCGACATGATTGCCCGTGGCGTTTCGAATCCTCGGGATGTGGTGAAATGGGGCGAAACGCTTCGAAACGCCGCAGGCAATGGTGGGACAAGACGATCGATCACGTGTTTTTCATGATGACGGTTTCCACACAATCACCGACATGTTCACAGGCGTCGGCACAGTCTTCCATGCGGTCGTAGATCTCTCTCCACGAGATGATTTCCAGCGGATCGCTGCAATGCCGGCATATGCTCGCGCGCGCAAGGAGGTAGAACTTGTCGCATTCTTCTTCCGCGTTGCTAAGATCAACGATCATCTCGTGCAGTTTGGTCGAACGCTTGAAATTACCGAATTCCTGCATGATCTGTCGGAGCAGTTCACTGCATTGCTCGATTTTTTTCGCAAACTCTATGGCCTCGGTCGGAACAACGCCGATACTGTCCATATAGAAATATTGCAGCACTTCTTCAATCATATCGGTCACATCATCGATGTTATGGCTGAGCATGTCGATATCTTCGCGATCGATGGGAGTGACAAAAGCCTTGGCAAGAGCGGCGGACATCTCATGCTTTTTGCTGTCGCCCTCGTGTTCGATGGCGTGCAAATTGTTCAGCATTTCGGGCAATTTTTCCGGTTGATAGGATGCCAAACATTCTACCAGGTAACTTGCCGCTCGGCAGGCGCAATCGGCGGCGGCTGTAAAATTTTCAAAATAGAAACGGTCTGATTTGCTTGACATAACGGTGAAATCCTTTCATATTCGGTACTTTGTCGTATTTTTTCTTCGTTATTTCTGCTTTCTGTTATCGCAACGCTTTCGCGTGACATCAGAAAATTAACATGAACAGTTTGGTCATCAGAAAGCCGACTAAACCGCAGCCGGGGAAAGTGAGCACCCATGTCAGCGCCATTTCTTTGACGACCGAAAAATTGATGGCCGAGAGGCGCTTGACGGCGCCGACTCCCATGATGGCGGTCGTCTTTGCGTGCGTGGTGGAGACGGGCAGCCCGAAAACGGAACAGAACAGCAGGGAGAGTGACGCGGCAATGTCGGCGGAAAAGCCCTGATATTTTTCCAACTTGACCATATCCATGCCAACCGACTTGATGATCTTTTTTCCGCCGATGGCGGTGCCGAGTCCCATGATCAGCGAACAAAGCAACATCATCCATTCCGGCGGCGCGATGGCCTCCGGGACCGATTGTCCGTTGGCCAAAAACAGGCAAAGCATAATGACTCCCATGAATTTTTGACCGTCTTGAGCGCCGTGCATAAAACTCATGCCGGCGGCACCGACGATTTGCGCTCGACGAAAACCGGCCTCGGTTTTGCGTCGCTCGACATTGCGAAACAGGAGCGTGACGAGTTTGCAGACCAACCAACCCAAGCCGAAACCGAGTACAACGGAAATGACGATGCCGTAGAGCACGGACATCCATTCACTGCCGTTGACGCCGTCCAAACTGCCGTGCAACGCGATGGCGCTTCCGGTTAGGCCGGCGATCAGAGCGTGGCTCTCGCTGGTGGGAATGCCGAACGCCCACGCCAGTGTTGCCCAAACAACGATAGCAAACATGGCCGCGCTGATCGCAACAATCGCTTCGTGGGAATTATCGCCGAAATCAACCATTTTGGTGATCTTTTCGGCAACGGTGGCGTTGATTTTGGTCATCACGAATACGCCGAGAAAGTTAAATACGGCGGCCATGGTAATGGCGGCGCGGGCAGACATGCACCGTGTAACCACACAGGTTGCGATGGCGTTGGGGGCGTCTGTCCAGCCGTTGACCAAAATGACGCCCAATGTCAGAACGACGGAGATCAACAAAAGCGGATTGGCCGCTAATTGCGCGGTAAAGAAAGAGAGTGACAGATCCATAAAAAGCCTCGTTTATTGATTTTTTCGGAAATGCGACGGTAAGCGTGTGGGGATCAATCGTAACAGAGAACGTATTCGCCCGCGCCTGTGTCCCATCCCTCTTGCTTGAGAACGGCATCCCACGCCTGCTCGGTACCGAGAAAATGCAATGCGTTCAAGGAGCGGCAGTCAAGCAATGCTTCGTCGGCGACGAAAGTCAAGGACGAGGGAAGATAGAGATCTTTCAACCAGGTGCAATAAGCGAAAACACGGGAATTCAGTGCGGTGACTTTGTCGGGGACGCGTATGGAAGTCAGTTTGTAGCAACCGAGGAAAGCGCCGTCGCCGATACAGACAAGCGAAGCGGGGAGGGAGATCTCGGTCAATGCATGGCAACCGGAGAACGCGTAGGAGCCGATACCACGCGTGGTTTTCTTGAGCGTGACTTGTTCTACTTGCGTATTGACTGCGCCGATGAGCCAGTTGCCGAGATACAGGCAATTTCCGTACTCCTCAAACTCAAGTTGGACGCAACCGGACAGAGCCGAAGTGCCGAGTGTTTCAAGACTGTCGGGAAAATTGATCGTTTTGAGGTTTTTGCAATAAGCAAAGGCGTTGGCGCCGATTTCGCTCAAGCCGTTCGGCAAGACCAGCCGCTCCAAGTTGTTGCAATAGCAGAATACACCCTCTTCAAGCGTTTTGACATTGGGCGGCAGTGTGATATCCGTCAATCCCACACAGCCGCGGAACGCTTGACGGTCGATCAGCGTTAACGAGTCCGGCAACGAGATCCGCAACAGATTAACGCATTCGTGAAAAGCCGAAATGCCGATCTCGGTAATGCCCTCGGGAACGGTCAGTGAAACGAGAGCCCCGCATTCGTAAAAGGCGGCTGTTCCGATTTTGGTGACCGAACCGTCGTCGGGAATTTTGCTGGTGACGCAACCGATGGTCAGCGTGCCGGTGGCGCGTTCTATCAGACAATTTCCGGCACTGTAATAAGTTTCATTACGCGGGTCGACTTCGATGCGCTGCAACGCGGTAGCGCCCGGAAACGGGCTGCTCAAAATGGAATGCACATTCGCGGGAAGATAAAACTCAACCAACGAGATGCAGTAAGCCAGCGCGCCGTTTCCGATGATCTCCAATGATTCCGGAAGATTGACTTGCCGCAGACCGGAACATCCGTAAAACGCTGAGTTTCCGATTGAGACAACGCCCTCGGGAACGGTGATCGAGGTCAAGCCGGCGCAATGCATAAAGGCGGTTCCGCCGATGGTCACGGTACCTTCGCGAACGGTGAAATTTCCCTTGGCGGCGGAACTGTGCACTTCGATCAGGTGATTGCCGAGGTACAGCATGCCGTCTGTCCACATTTCGGAATCCGCATACAGCGCCGTGGACTTAAAAGCGCCGTCGGCGATATAGTGTACGGTGTCGGGCAAGTTCAGCGCTTCAAGACGGGTGCAACCGGAGAACGCGGACTTGCTGATGGTCTGCACGCTTTCGGGAATGGTCAGCGAGGTGATTTCCGTGTTGTTTTCAAACGCGCGCACGCCGATCTCAACAACGGGAAGTCCGTGGTAGACGGCGGGAATGCTTAATTCGGTCACGTGTGTTTCCGCATCGAGACCGGTGCAGACATAGCCCGTTTCTTGCTCGTTCAGTTGAAATGTCAGCCCGTCGGTGGGCGAGATGACACGGGGAATGGCGTTGATCGCCGTTCGCTCACCGCACACGGTACAGTGACGGCTGCGCTCGCCGTTGGCCTGCTCGGTGGCTTCGATGTCGGTCACCCATTCCGTGGTATAAGAGTGACCGAGCGCGGGAAGCACGATGGGCTGTACGAGCATTTCGCCGCAAGACGTGCATCTTTGCGCTTCGGTTTTTCCCGGTGTGCTGCATGTCGGTTCGACAGGCAACTCAAGGACGACGGTGTGAACGTGTTTTGGCTGTTCCCATTGCTCGTTGCAGGCACACAGTCCCATCGCGACACACAAAACGAGCAAAAGAAATGCTACCGGTGATCGTATTTTCATGGCAATTGCCTTTCTTACATTATGATAATTGATTTCGTATCACATTATACATGAAAACCGCAAGGATGTCAAGTCTTTTTGCCAAGGCGTTTTTCCTTGACAATGTCGAGAGGATGTGATATAATATGATAGACTGAGGCGCGGCCGCGAAATTTGCGGCTACCGCCTTTTTCGTCCGCTTGTTGCGTTGATTTTCATGTGGTTCGGTCCCGTCCGCACGGCGGGAATCGGACGAAAGAGGTGCTTTGATGTTGCTCAAACGCTTTATGCAATACTATAAGCCGCACGCCTTGCTGTTTACGTTGGACATGCTGGCCTCGTTGCTCGTGGCGTTACTGGCCGTGGTCTATCCGATGGTGACGCGCACCATGCTCAATGAGTTGATCCCGAATCGTCAATATCGAGCGATCATTGTTGCGGGATTGCTCCTGCTTGTCATTTATGTGATTCGCATGCTGCTGCAATATTTTATTCAGTATCAAGGGCATGTGATGGGCGTGAAGATGCAGGCGCGGATGCGCAGCGATATGTTTCGCCATTTGGAAAAATTGCCTTTTTCTTTTTATGATGCTCACGAAACGGGTAAGATCATGTCGCGTATGACAAATGATCTTATGGATATCAGCGAATTGGCGCATCACGGTCCGGAAAATATCATTATTTCTTCCATCTCGGTCATTGTTTCGTTTCTTTACTTGTCCACCATCGATATGCGGCTTACGCTGATTGTCTTTGCCTGCGTGCCTTTTTTGCTTGTGATTGCCGTTTCGTTGCGCAAAAAAATGCGAAAGGCTTTTTTGGAAAGCCGTGAATCCAACGCGCAGATCAATGCCGCGCTGGAGAGCAGCATTTCGGGAATTCGCGTGACCAAGGCCTTTACCAACGCCGAAACGGAATGTGAAAAATTCGAAGAGGGAAATATTCGGTTTGTCAATGCTCGCCGAAAGGCGTACGACGCCATGGGGCGTTTTCATTCGGGCACGGCGTTTGTTACCGATATATTTAATGTTGTGGTGCTCATCGCGGGCGGCATGTTCCTGTACGCAGGAGAGATCGATTTTGCCGACTATTCCACGTTTATTGTTTCAATCAACTTGTTTATTTCTCCCGTGATGACCATGATCTCGTTTATGGAGCAATTTCAAAACGGCGTAACGGGGTTTGAACGGTTTATCGAAATCATGGATGCCGAGCCGGAGACCGATGCGCCGGACGCCGTCGAGATCGAT
>CAZOHP010000102.1:0-5316 GCA_964579815.1 uncultured Lachnospiraceae bacterium | reverse complement strand
GGCTGACGGTAAACCTTTATCCGCCGTTCAAGCATTCATCGGCGGTATCATCCCATTGGCATCAATGGGGTTCTTTTTTTCGGCTTTTTATTACGGCATTTTTATCTGTATTCAAGGCCGGGGTTTGAATATATATTAAATCGTTTTTTTATCGAAAGGAATATATATACGCTTTACGGTCGCTTTTTTCGTCAAAATCTCACGAAATCCCGGCAACGCATTTTTGTGAAATTCGCCCATGACATTTTGTTTGAAAAAGTGGTATAATATAAATAGATGGTATTTTGCTATGCGGTGAGAGGGAGGAAACGGCTGTGTTTGAGATCGGTGCTTATGTGGTATACGGTAGTCAGGGTGTGTGTTGCATTGCGGATATTCGTCAAGAAGATCTTACGGGCGAGACGAAAAATTATTACGTTCTTTCTCCCGTTGACGATCCCAAGACGGTGATATATGTTCCGGTGGATTCTGCGGTCTTGACCGCACAGATGCGCGCGCTGCTCTCGCCGGATGAGTTGATTTCGTTGATTCGCGACGGCCACAATGATGACACGTTGGAGTGGATCAATGATTCTCGCATGCGCGGTGAGATGTTTAGAAATATTTTGCAAAGCGGGGATCGACGCATGATATTCCGCATGTTGCGCACGATTTATGAACGCCGCGAGGCGCAGATGGCATGCGGACGTAAACTGTATGCGGCCGATGAACAGGCATTTGAACGCGCGGAAAAATTATTGCACGGAGAGATCGCGGCCATTCTTCGAATTCGCCCCGATCAAGTGCGAGATTACATTGCTTCCCAATTGGCTGTCGGCGGTTGAGGAAGGTGATTGTTTTTTTGAAAATTTTTTAAAAAAATCTGGCGACAACACTTGACAAGTGAGAAAAAATGTGCTATAATACAAAAGTTGCAAGATGTTTTCCGACCCATTAGCTCAGGCGGTAGAGCACTTGACTTTTAATCAAGGTGTCCGGGGTTCGATTCCCCGATGGGTCACCAAAAATTTGCGGTCAAAATAGATGTGATCTGTTTTGGCTGCATTTTTGTTTATTTGTTTAACTGCAAAGTGAAAGAAAAATATGAGGGGGATTATTCATGAAAATAGGGATACAAACAAGTACGTTTGATTTAAAAGGATACGGAAGATGGGGAGAAAATACATACAAAAAGTTGAAAGAACATGGATATTCATGCTCCGATCTTGATTTGTCCGACACCGAAAACGAGATATATTCGATTTCGGAAAAAGAGGCGGAAAAACTCGCAAAGTATGAAAAAGAATTGGCTGCTCTCGCAGGAATTGAAATCGTGCAAATGCACGGACCCTGGCGTTGGCCGCCAGAGGATTTTACGGAAGAAAACAGAGATGAAAGAAGAGAAAAAATGGAGAAATCCATTCGTATAGCATCGATGATAGGCTGTAAGAATTGGGTTGTTCATCCCATTATGCCGTATGGAATCGAAGATTTCGGGACGGAGTATGCCGAGAGAACGAGAAGTATGAACTTGGAATTTATGAATTGCATTTTAAAAACAGCCAAGGCATACGGAGTTACCATATGCCTTGAAAATATGCCGATGCCTCATTTCTCGTTGGCAAAACCGCAAGAGATTTTGAACCTTGTAAATGAGATTAACGACGATTATCTGAAAATTTGTTTGGATACGGGACATGTTTCCGTGTTTTCCGATTTGGATTTGAAAGAAGAAATTCTGCGATGCGGGAAAAAAATAAGCGCGTTACATATACATGATAACAATTACGGAATCGATATGCATATGATGCCGTATTTTGGCAGAACGGATTGGAATAAATTTTCGGAAGCGTTGAGGTGCATCGATTTTGATGGATGTTTTTCGTTGGAGACAATGCCGCCGAGAAAACTCAACGATGAAATGTTCGAAGATATGTGCAAAGTTCTTTTTCAAGCAGCACAAGAAATTGCGCGCCGCGCCGTACAATGAAACAACGACGACGGATGCCGTATCGTGCCGCGCGTGTTCTTATTGACGGATGACCAATTCATCAACGGTTCCGTTGCTCACAAATTCCGCTTCCGCAAGACAAATTTTACGTGGCTTGAAACCGCTGATCTCCCCACCGTGACAATGATAAATGCAAATATATTTGTTTTCATCATCCGTCGGCATAAAACTGTGATGTCCGGTTCCCACAATATCGTCAAATCGATGTAAAATCGGGTTGCTTTTTGATTTTTCAAACGGCCCATAGGGGGAATCGGAAACCGCATACCCCATAGCATAATCCGCGCATCTTGTGTGATTGGCGGAATAAGTCAAATAATATAATCCCTTATGTTTCAACACAAAAGGGCCCTCTGCGACACAACTGTCAACGGTTTCCCATTGTTCCGATGCCTCGATCAACACCGTATCGTAATTTTTTTCAATTGATTTTAAGTCGTCCGTCATTTTTGCGACGCAGATTCGGTTGCCGTTATTGAGTGATGCGTAGTATAAAAAGATATCCCCGTTATCATCGAAAAACAAATGCCCGTCTATGGCTCTTTTTTCCATCAGATACCCGTCGGTGAGTTTTTCAAACGGGCCTGCGGGATCATCGGATACGGCTATGGCAACATGCTCATCGACCGCGTATACCATATAAAATTTTCCGTTGTAATAGGATACCTCCGGCGCCCAAAATCCATGGGTGCCGATCACGTTTTGCCCCTTTTCCAAACAATATCCCTTGTTATCCCAGTGCAGAAGATCTTTGGATACATGCACCTCTATTCCGTCATGTCCGTTTTTGTATGTCTCGAAAAAAGGATATTCCGCCGTAAATGCGGGCAGATCATTCTCGGTGGTGCAATAAACATAGTAGGTGTCGTGATGTTTAAGTAAAAAGCCATCCGCGCCGCGAAATAATTTTTTTCCGTATTGATACATTTTGTTTACCTCTTTTCAATTGTTTTTTACCTGTGAAACGTTTTTTCTGTTTACGGATTTCAAAGCGCACGCTTTCTGTATCCGTGCCATAATCGTATACTGTTGACATTCGGAATACAATGGTATATACTATAAGAAAAACTGTCAAATACTCTTTTTTGAAAGGCGGCAGACATGAACATAACATCGATAGGATATGATTTTAAGCACGACAATCATTTCAGATTGGACCGCCCGACCGGCCTGCCGGATTATCTTTTCCTCATCATACGTTCCCCCGCTTTGTTTTATATCAACGGAAAGGAGATTCGTTTATCTGTCGATTCGATGATATTTATATCGAAAAACACCCCGCATCATTTCTCCGCCGCAGGCGCTCCGTTCATCAACGATTGGGTTGCCGTTGAATTGAGCGAGCACGAAAGCGATCATATCGGTTCCGACATTTGTTTCAACGTCTTTTATGATTCGCCCGACGTTCTCTTGTGCTCCGAAATCATTCGCATCATGCAGGCGGAAAGTATCGCCGACAGTTCGACCAAGGACAGTACGCTGTACTACCTTTTTAACATCATTCTAAATAAACTTCGCAATAATTCGAGCCGAAATCATCTGAACCGAAAATACTATCCCGAACTTGTCAATATTAGGGACAATATATATTCCGACCCTTGCAAAAAATATTCTGTTAGGGAACTGTCCGAATCGATTCATCTCAGCAATTCGTATTTTCAGTATTTGTATAAATTGTATTTCGGCATATCTCCTATTTCCGATTTGATCAACAGTCGGACGGAATACGCCAAGCAACTTTTGATGTCCACCGATTACACGGTCGCGAAAATTGCCGAAATATTGGGATATTCGACCGATATGCAATTTATCAAGCAATTCAAATCCGTCGTAAAGAAAACGCCGAATGCTTATCGCCGCAGTATCAACAGTCATTAAAAAGAGAAAGCCTTGAAATTTAGTAATTTCAAGGCTTTTTTCGATGTTTGACTGCGTCATGGAGCGGAACTCATACGGGGTTCCCCATAAAATCAACCCATTTTTTAGCGCTCGGATCAATGCATATCAGCATTTTATTCAAATCGGTGTCAAATATTTGCTGTCCGAACATTGGATAATAACTGAGTCGTTCCTCTGTTGTGCAGACGGCTTTATGGCAACTGTTTCTTGTTTTAATGCCACTTCCGGAACCGTCATTTTCCCAAATTTGACAATCAACGGAATTTAAGGCATTCCAATCCGGCTGCAGTGTGAAATCAATGCTTCCGCGCCATGTCCCGGGGTGTACCTCGCGCATTAAATCTCCGAATTTTCCGCCCGGCGTTTGCCGTTCCACCCGTTCCATATTAAAATTGATAAAGGTGACTTCCTGTTTTCCCTGCATATGGTTTCCGTTCTTGTCATCATCGCCGCACATATTAAACAGCGGAAGATTGATATTTCGCTCGTCCATACAGTTAATCAGCGTGATCGGATGATTTGCACCGCAATGTGTTTCGTAGTTTCCGAAAGTAAAACCGTATCGCCCGACCAATGCGCCGCAGTTGAAGCAAATGACATGCTCGCCGCCAACCTGAATTCCTTCGTCAAAGCCGAATGTATGTACATTGGTATAATTACTGTAACCGTAATTGCTTCCGTCTGTCATGGTAAGACCGATGCACCCCTTTTCCGGAACGGGAGGCGGCGTCCCGAGCCCAAGGTCTGAATTTTCACCGATTAAATCGCCGTAACCGATCAGGGCAATGTTCTTCAATTCGGGACGATCCGTCCGTCTTAAATCAATACATCTGATTTTGTGTTGGTTATTTGCCAAAATCACAGCGATATTTTCCATGCGCAATGACGAGCCGTTCTGGATTCCGGCCGCGGTCCACTTTCCGCGAATGACATCTGTTTCTTTTTCGATTCCTTGCAAAGCATCGGCCGAAACATACAACACGACACCGTTGTTAAAACTTTTTTGAAGACCGTATTCCGCATTTTCACCGATAAATTTGATTTCTCTCCAAGCATTCGGGAAACAAACGGCGGTATCCGGTCCGTCGTCATGATAATAATTGTTAAAACCGTCGATGTGATAGATTCCGTTCAGCAGCATAACATTGCTGTTTGTTTCTACGGCCCTATCAATCGCCGCTTGAATGACAATCTCATCATTTTTTCCGGTGCAGTTAAAATCCGCCGTGACCTTGCCTAAATAGTTTTTCGGAGCGATTACTACATATTCGTTCACGATTTTACCGCCTTTCGTCATTTGCTGTCCGATTAGTGATTAGTAAGAAAAAACTTGTTTCAATTTGGCGTCCCTGAGACGATTCGAACGTCCGACACCCAACTTAGGAGTGACCCTGAAACGCAGTTTTGCGGTCACTTCCGATACCCGA
>CAZOHP010000101.1:0-5345 GCA_964579815.1 uncultured Lachnospiraceae bacterium | reverse complement strand
GGAATATTGAAAATCATTAGAATGAAACAAGCGTATCTGCCTATTTGCTCAAAAATTTCCGCCGTTTTGTTATGATAATTACCGTTAAAGCCGTTTTTGTTTTTTATGGCGAAAACAATGTTCGGTATCAACAAAACAACCATAAAAATAAGTCCGTAATAATTAAACCAATCCATACTTGCCTCGTGTGTGAAACAATCAATTCCTATGCTGTATTATACCACATATTCTCGCATTTTTCAATATATTCCCCCGATACTGCTACAATTTATTAAAGGAAAGTCAGGACCGCCAATGAAGTTGGCGGTCCTGACTCTAACAGGGAATTACCCATGCTTACAAATTTTGATCCGATATATCGTTTATTGCCTGATTGTAATTCCCAATTGATGTTCCATTGCACCGAGAATTTTGGTTGCAACCTTATCGGCTTCTTCAACGGTTAGTGTACGGTCGGCGGCGCGAAGCGAAACATGCATGGAGACCGATTTTTTGCCCTCGCCGATTTGCGAGCCGCGGTAGATGTCGAACAGCGTAACGTTTTCGACCAGTTTGCCGCCCGCCCGGGCCATGGTGGCTTCAATGGTACCTACTTCCATAGTTTCATCGACCACGAACGAGAAGTCGCGTGTGGTGGCCGGGAATTTAGGCAACGGCTTATATTCCAATGTATCTACACGATGAGAGAAAATTGCGTCGAAATCAAGCGAGGCGATGCACGCGGGCGTGTCGATACCATAGTTGGCAGCCGTCAATGGATGAAGTTGACCGAAGATGCCGAGTTCGGTTCCGTCAGGTGCGACCAAATCGGCGCAACGACCGGGGTGGTAGGTTGCATCATCCGCGCGAGAGACGAAACCGACGCCCGTTATACGAGCCAGCGCGAGAATGTTTTCGATGATTCCTTTGAGGGCATAGAATCCGTCCTCGCCGTTTTGTCCGTATGCGCCGATGGTCAACACTTTCTTTTCCTCGGGCAGTTGAGATTCGTCTTCCGTGGGAAGATAAACGGTGGCAATCTCAAACAGATACGCGTATTCGTTGGAGAAGTTATTGTTGCGAGCCAATACCTCCAGCATGGAGGGAACGGCAGTGGTACGCATGACCGACGTGTCCTCACCTAACGGATTTTGAATTGTCACCGAGCGGCGTAGCGGACTGTTTGCGGGCAAACGAATTTTGTCATAATAACGTGGGCTGATGAAAGAAAAGGTATGGATTTGCGAATATCCCATGCCATACATGGCGCGTTCAACAGAAAGTTCAAAAGCCTGTTTCTCGGTGCGGCCGCCGCGCGTGGACTCGGCATACATAGTTCCTGTTGGAATTTTGTTGTAGCCGTAGATACGAATGATTTCTTCGGCTAAGTCGTTCATGCAAGTGATGTCGCTGCGGAAAGACGGGGCGACCACCTGATTGCCGTCAATGGTGAATTCGAGTCGGCGGAGTACATCTTTCATATAGTCTTCGGACAGATCGACGCCCAAAAAATGGTTGATGCGTTCAACTTCGAGGGGAAGTACCGTAGGGGAAACTTTGCCGGGGTAAATGTCGATGATGCCATCGACGACATCTCCCGCGTCAAGGATTTCGACCAATTCGCAGGCTCGTTGCACGCCGCGCAAGGTGTTTTCGGGATCAAGGCCTTTCTCGTAGCGCGAGGAGGCTTCGGTTCTCATACCGTTCTTTTTGGCAGTTACGCGAACGGATGCGCCGTTAAAGCATGCGCTTTCAAAAACGACGGTTTGGGTTTTTTCGGTGATTTCACTGTTGGCGCCGCCCATGACGCCTGCGAGAGCCACGGCTTTTTTGTCATCGGCAATGACCATCATGGTTGTATCCAGTGTGTGATCTTGGTCGTCCAGCGAACGGAACTGTTCACCATCGATTGCGCGGCGTACCGTGATAGCCGAACCGTCAAGACAACTGTCATCAAACGCGTGCATGGGTTGCCCGCATTCCAGCATGACGTAGTTGGTGATATCAACGATATTATTGATGGGACGAATGCCCGCCGTGCGCAGTCTGCGACGCAACCACAGCGGCGACGGTTTGATACGAACATTTTTGACTACGCGAGCCGTGTAGCGTGAACACAAGTCCGGGCAATCAATGCGCACGGACAGATGATTTTCGATGCTGTCGTTGCCGCATCCTTTGACGGTGGGAGTCGGAATGCTGATGGGGCGATCGAAAGCCACGCTTGCCTCGCGTGCCAATCCGATGACGGAAAGGCAGTCGGGGCGGTTGGAAGTGATCTCAAACTCGACCGCAGTGTCGTTCAGCATCATGACATCGCGGATATCTTCGCCTACCCGGTCGGCATATTCTTCGCCCAAAATCCAAATGCCATCGGCATAATCGCCGGGGCAGTCGTGGCTGTCTAAGCCCAACTCGCCGAATGAGCACAGCATACCGTTGGATGAAACGCCGCGCAGTTTACCCGGTTTGATGGTGACATTGCCCGGCAGATGCGCGGGCGCTATCGCGGCCGGAACTATGGCGCCCTCGAAAACATTCTGCGCCCCGGTAACGATTTGCACCGTTTCGGACTCACCGATGTCTATATCGCATATCTGCAGGTGATCGCTGCTTTCGTGGCGGCGCAGACCGACTATTCTGCCCACCTTGACATTTTGGATACTCTCGCCAAGTTCCTCGTAGCCCTCGACCTTTGAGCCGGTGGCTGTCATTCTGTCACAAAATTGTTTTGTATCTATGCCCGCCGTGTCAACAAATTCGGAGAGCCATTCAAGAGATAATATCATGACCTTGCCCTTGCTCCTGTATATAAAGGAGTTCCTTTCATTTTTTTAACTGTTTCTTTCACACTGATCTGTCGGACCAACCTCTTGAAAGACGCACGGTCTTTCAAAGCACGCTACATCGTCTGTCGGAAGCCTTTGCCGATTATGTCGCTGGAGTTGGATATCAGCACAAAGGCGTTCTTGTCCACCGTGTGCACGAAAGTGCGCATGCTTGATGCCTGAGCGCGGTTCATTACCACCAGTATCAGCGTGCGCTTTTCGTCGGTATAACAACCGACCCCTTCCCATTCGGTGGCTCCGCGATGCAACGTTGATTGAATATAAGCGACAATTGGCTTCGGATTCGATGTGATTATGATAAAGAATTTGGAGACGTTAATGCTTTCTATCACCGAGTCTACCAAAAATGCCTTTGCCAGCAGACCAAGCAGCGAATATAACCCTGTCTTTACATCAAAGATGAAGAACGCGGAAAACACTACCGCCAGATCTGCCAAAAGCAGAGCTATTCCCACCTCAATGTGAAAATATTTTTTAAGTATCAGCGCCAATATATCCGAACCGCCCGTAGAACCGTCACGGTTGAAGACGAGCGCCGATCCGATGCCGGGAAGCAACACGGCAAAGCAGAGTTCCAAAAACGGCTGATCTGTCAAGGGTGCTTCAAGCGGCACCAGGCGCTCAAGCAATGAAAGCGCCGCGGAAAAGAGAAGACTGCAATAGATGGTGCGCACACCGATTTTGCGTCCCAAAAATATGAAACCGACTATCAGATATACGATATTCAATATCGAAACGATCTCGGCAGGAGTGATAAATGGTATCACCTTGCCCAGCACCACCGAAATACCGCTGACGCCGCCCATCGCAAAATGATTGGGATATTTGAAGAAGTAAACGCCTATGGTCAATAATAGGGTGCCGATGGTGAGCAGTGACCAATCGACCGTCTCGGCAAGCAGTTTTGCTTTTTTGTTGGTATCCATCATTATCAAAACTGAGAAATAAAGCGTATATCATTTTCGTAGAGGAGGCGAATGTCGTCGATATGATATTTCAGCATGGCGATGCGTTCGATGCCGAGACCGAAAGCAAAGCCGCTGTACACCTCGGGATCAATGCCGCAATTTCGCAGCACATTGGGGTGCACCATACCGGCGCCGAGAATTTCGATCCAGCCCTCGCCCTTGCAAAGGCGGCAGCCCTGACCACCGCAAGCAAAGCAGGAAACATCGACTTCAGCCGACGGTTCGGTAAAAGGGAAGTGGTGAGGGCGGAAGCGAATTTTAGTTTCCGCGCCGAACATGGCTTGCGCAAAGGTCGACAGCGTTGCGCGGAGGTCGGCCATGGTAATGCCTTTATCGACAACAAGCCCCTCCAATTGGTGAAATAGCGGTGAGTGCGTGCTGTCCATGGCATCCGAGCGATAGACACGACCGGGTGAGATAATGCGGATAGGTGGCTTTTGCACTTCCATGACGCGCGCTTGGACAGGGGATGTTTGCGAGCGGAGCAGGATCTTGTCCGTGATGTAAAAAGTATCCTGCGTGTCGCGTGCCGGATGATTTTCCGGAATGTTCAAGGCTTGAAAATTGTAGTAATCGTATTCTACTTCGGGTCCTTCGGCAATGGCGTAACCCATGCCGATAAAGATGTCCTCCAAATCGCGCTGTACCAGCGTCAGAGGATGGGAGTGACCGACACGGGGGGCTGTGCCGCGTATGGTGACGTCCAGTTGTTCATCTCGGAGTTGTTTCTCCAATGCCCGTTCCTTTTGCTCTGCGGCCTTTTTCTCCAAAGCCGCTTCAATCGTGGCGCGTACCTCATTGGCGATTTGTCCGACAATGGGGCGTTCTTCGGGGGACAGTGCCCCCATGCCGCGCAGAACGGCGGTCAACTCGCCTTTCTTGCCTAAATACTTGATGCGCAGTGCATCAAGATCGGCGTTGAGTGAGGCGATCTGTTCCATTGCTTGCTCTTTGATTTTCGCAAGTGTTTCTCTCATGATGTTCGTCCTTTCTTTTGGTTTTGATTGATATGAGTTAAGATCTGTGGCTTTGCTGGGAAAACAAAAACAGCATCCATCCCGATATTTTCGGGACGAATGCCGAAGCACACGCGGTACCACCCAATTTCCGGCTTTTCAACCAAGAAAACAAAAGCCAACACTTTGCCGAGCTGCAACGGGCTCTCCCGTGCTCTGCTACGGAGCGCAAACGCACTTTCACAGAACCTGCTCCGAAGGGAAACGCTCACACCCCGCTACGTATCCGCTCTCAGCCGTGACGGACTCTCTTGGACGCAACTTATGGGATGCGGCAACTTCATCATTGCATTTTAACATTATAATTATAGCACGAATTTTTTAATTTGCAAGAGTTAATTGAAAAATTTTTTGACAAACTTTTGTTTTTTATCGGCAGTGCAACAAATGAAAAAATTATCAAATAATTTTCGGGAAAAGGCTTGACAGATGCAAAATCTTGTGATATAATAGAAAAGTCGCAAGGAAGTGATTGTGACATGCTGGTATGGCTCAGTCGGTAGAGCACGTCATTGGTAATGACGAGGTCATCA
>CAZOHP010000100.1:0-5818 GCA_964579815.1 uncultured Lachnospiraceae bacterium | reverse complement strand
CACGGCCGCGCGGGCAATGGCAATCAATTGACGTTGACCTTGGGAGAGGTTGGCGCCGTTGCCGGCCAAGAGGGTATGATAACCCTCGGGCAGGCGGGAGATGAAATCATCTGCGCCGACCAAAACCGCAGCGCGGCGGCATTCGTCATCGGTGGCCTCAAGACGGCCGTAACGAATGTTGTCCATGACGGTGCCCGTGAACAGGTTGGTTTCTTGAAGCACGATGCCAAGTGAGCGGCGCAGATCCGATTTCTTGATTTTATTGATATTGATGCCGTCGTAGCGGATCTTGCCGTCGGCAATGTCGTAAAAGCGATTGATGAGGTTGGTAATGGTTGTTTTACCCGCACCCGTGGCCCCCACAAACGCAACCTTTTGCCCCGGCTCGGCATAAACGCTGACGTCGTGCAATACCGTTTTTCCCTCTTCGTAGCCGAAGTCAACGTTCGTCAGTTGAACGTCGCCTTGCAACAACTGGTAAGTGACGGTGCCGTCTGCGCTGTGGGGATGTTTCCATGCCCACAGTCCCGTATGGCCCTCCGCCTCGGTGAGTGTGCCGTCCGGCAGTCGCTTGGCATCGACCAAGGTGACGTAGCCGTCATCGGCCTCGGGGGCCTCGTCCATCAAACCGAAAATGCGCTGTGCGCCCGCAAGCGCCATAACGATTGAGTTGATCTGCTGAGAAAACTGGTTGATATTGCCCGTGAATTGCTTGGTCATGTTAAGGAAAGAGACGGCAACGCCGATGGAGAGCGTGCCGACGGCGGCGCCGGTCTGCCAATGTTCAACCAGCGCATGGATGCTCGGGTTGGAAATGCCCGACAGAATGAATAATCCGCCGACAGTGGCAACGATGACATACAGAATATTGCCGATGTTCATGATGATGGGGCCGAGCATGTTGGCGAAAGCGTTGGCACGGTAACTGGTTTGGAAGAGTTCTTCGTTGATTTCGGCAAATTCTTCTTTGACCTTTTGTTCGTGCGAGAATACCTTGACGACTTTTTGGCCGCTCATCATTTCCTGAACGTATCCCTCAAGGCGTCCGACATCGGATTGTAATTTGATGAAGTTTTTAGCCGAACCGCCGCCGATCTTGCCGGAAATGAAGATCATAACGGCAACACCGACGAGCACCACCAGCGTCAGCCAAACGCTGGACCACAGCATGATGAACAGCACGGTCAGCACGATGACGCAGGATTGAAGCAAACTGGGCAACGATTGCGAGACCAATTGGCGTAATGTGTCGATGTCGTTGGTATAATAACTCATGATGTCGCCGTGCTTGTGTGTGTCAAAGTATTTGATAGGCAAATTTTGCATGCCGTCAAACATATTGCGACGCATGTTCGAAAGGAAACCTTGGGTAATATATGCCATCAGTTGAGTTTGCAATGTGATAAAGATGATGGAAAAAACATACAGCGTTGCCAACGTGAGGACGAGGGGAATGATCTCGCCCGATATATCCGACCAGCCTTTGCTTTCTTTGATCGCGGCATCGACGATGTTGATGATCTGTTGGGTGAAGAGCGCGGGAATGGCCGAGACGATGGCGGAGAAGATCATGCAAATCATGGCCAGCGGCAACAGACGCGGGTAAGCGCGAAACAGCATTTTGATCACGCGGCCGAGGGCTTTGAAATCAAGTTTGCGAGGCGCCGGCTTTGCGTTTGGTTTCGTGTTGCTTTTATTCATTCTCCTCACCTCCTTTGGTTTGTTGCATATAAATTTCCCGATAAATGTCACAATTCTCAAGGAGATCGGCGTGCTTACCCGAGGCGGCAACGGTACCGTTTTCCATCACAAGGATGAGGTCGGCATCCTGTACCGAGGATACGCGCTGTGCGATAATGATTTTTGTTGTTTCGGGAATATAGGATTTGAAGCCCGCGCGAATCATTGCATCGGTGCGCGTGTCGACGGCACTGGTTGAATCGTCGAGAATCAAGATCTTCGGCTTTTTGAGGAGCGCACGGGCGATACACAGACGTTGCTTTTGACCGCCGGAAACATTGGTGCCGCCTTGCTCAATGTGCGTGTTATAGCCGTCGGGGAAAGACATGACAAAGTCATGTGCTTGGGCCAGTTTGCAGGCTTCGATCATTTCTTCATCGGTGGCGTCCTTGTTGCCCCAGCGCAGATTATCTTTAATGGTACCGGAGAACAAGAGATTTTTTTGCAACACCATGGCAACGGCATTGCGCAGAGTATCGAGGTCATACTCACGCACATCGTGACCGCCGACGCGCACGACTCCCTCGGTAGCGTCATACAGACGCGGAATGAGTTGAACGAGCGTTGATTTACTGGAGCCCGTACCGCCCAAAATCCCGACGGTCATACCCGATGATATATGCAAATTGATATCGGCCAGCGCATATCGCTCGGCTTTGACGGAATACTTAAAATTGACGTTTTCAAAGTCGATCGATCCGTCTTTGACGGTCATGAGGGCGTTAACCGGGCCGGTCAGCGCGGACTGCTCGTCCAACACTTCGACGATACGCTTCATGGATTCGGAGGACATGGTGATCATCACGTAGATCATGGTGAGCATCATCAATTGCATCAGAATTTGCATGCCGTAAGTCAGCATGGCCGACATGTGGCCGACATTTACGGTTGTGCCGCCGCTGTTGGTGGCCAGCATCGATCCGATCAGCATGACGAACACCATGTTGGCGTAGACGCAGATCTGCATGAGCGGAGAGTTGAGCGCGACAATGCGCTCGGCGCGCGTGAAATCTCCGCAGATATCCTCAGCTGCGATGCCGAATTTTTTCTTTTCATATTGCTCGCGCGAGAATCCTTTGACTACGCGCATGCCGCGAACATTTTCCTCAATGGATTCGTTGAGGCGGTCGTACTTGCGGAAAACAGCGCGAAACGCGGGCATGGCGCGGCGACTGACAAGGAACAATCCGATTCCCAAAAACGGAACCAACACGGCGAACGAGAGCGCCAACCAGCCGCCCATAATACCTGCCATAATGATGCAAAAAACGAGCATGAGCGGCGCACGGATAGCGGTGCGAATGATCATCATGTAGGACATTTGAACATTGCTGATGTCGGTGGTCAGACGGGTGACCAGCGAGGTGGATGAAAATTTGTCGATGTTTTCGAAAGAAAAAGTTTGAACGCGGTCGAATACATCTTGACGCAAATTGCGCGCAAACCCGGATGAGGCACGTGCGCAGGTGTAAGCGGCTGTGCCGCCGCAGGCAAGGGAAAGCATGGCCATGGCCACGAGCGTTGCGCCGTAGCGCAGAATGACGGCCATTTCCAGCGTTTCCGTGCTTTGAATGTAGTTGATCAACTCAGCGGTGATAAACGGAATGAATGCCTCAATGATCGCCTCGAGAACGATAAACAACAGCGTGAGCAGAGTGGGAACTTTAAATTCTCGCACGCTGTTAAGAAATTTTCGGAACATGAAATACCTCCTTTTCCGGTTTGCCGATAAAAAACCTATCTTTCCTATTATAACATATTTCTCTTATTTTTTATCAAAATTTTGTGAAAAAAATGTAAACGAAAATCAGCGCGACCGATGCGAGCGACGAGCGACGAACGATGTAAAGATGAAAGATGAAAGAGAAAAAGGGCACGCGGAGGGGCGAGATACCGTCGATCTTAGCACTTGAAATAAAAAAATGTAAAAAATTCAAAAAAATTCGAAAAACCTCTTGACAAAGTCGGAAAACGTGGTACAATAATAGCGTTGAGGTTAGCACTTGGCTTGCGAGAGTGCTAAACCAAAGACGGACGCACCGACGCGGTCAAGGCTCAAAGCGAGGAGGACGCGGCATGGAAAATGCGGAGCGTGTATTAAGTGAACGAAAAAAACAAATATTAAAAGCAATTGTCGATGCGCACATCGCTGGCGGTGAGCCGATCGGTTCCAAAGTGCTCATGCAGCAGATTGCCTGCTCGTCTGCTACCATTCGCAACGAGATGGCGGAACTGGAAGAGATGGGCTATTTGGAGCAGCCGCACACTTCTGCCGGGCGCGTGCCGAGCGAACTCGGCTACCGTTTCTATGTGGATTCTTTGGTCGATCATTACGCGATGACTGCCCGCGAGATCGCGCAGATCAATCAAGCGCTCAAGGCCAAAATGAATGAATTGGATCAGATTCTCGCCACGGCTTCCAGCCTGGCTTCCAATCTGACGAATTATACGGGATTCGCGCTCAAGCCGAGAGCGAAAGCGCTGACGGTGAGCAAATTCGAAGCAATCTATATCTCGCCGGGACAATTCGTTTTGGTGATGGTTGCGGACGACGGAAGCGTCAAGACGCGCAATGTCAAGTTGGATATCCCCTGCGACAGTGCCTCGGTGGCACGGCTGACGACGGCTCTTAACCGCTATATGACAGGACATCTGGCCAACGAAATTACGTTGCCGACTATGGTTGCCATGGAAGAAGCGATGGCGGAAGACGGAGCGCTGGTGGGGCCGGTGATTAAGTTGATCTACGAAGCGATGAACGAATCGGATCATGGCGAACTCAAGGTCACCGGCGTCGATCGGTTGCTGGAGTATCCCGAATACAGCGATACGAGTCAATTGAAAGGATTGCTCGGAGCGCTGGAACAGAAAAACGACCTAATGGATATGATCTCAAGCGCGGCGGAACGCGACCCGCATGGCGTCGTGATCGGCTCGGAAGCATCCGTCAAAGAAATGAACAATTCCACGGTGGTGTTCAAGACCATCGTGAAAGACGGCAAGCCGATCGGCGCGATCGGCGTGATCGGGCCCCTTCGTATGGACTACGCGCGTGTGCTGTCGACATTGGATGGATTGAGCGGCAACATTGCCGATCTGCTGGGTGAGAGTATGGCACAGTTGAGCGACGGAAGTTCGGGTGAGACCCATTCGGAACAAAGAGAGGAGAGCAAACATGGCGGAGCAGAAAGAAACCAAGAACACAATGACCGAAGATAGCGAGACCGTTGCGTCCGAGGCCGTTTCCGAAAAAGAGGCGGACGGGACAGACGAGATTGCGATGCTGCGTGAAGAACTTGCGCGTGTGCAGGCGGAATTGGATGCGGCCAACGACAAATATTTGCGCATGATCGCGGAATACGACAATTTCCGCAAACGCAGTGCCAAGGAAAAGGAAAATATTTATGCCGACGCACAGGCCGATGCGGTGGAGAACATTCTCCCGATCGGCGACAATCTGGCGCGTGCGGCACAATTTACCGACCCGGCTTCGGTGGCCAAAGGGATTTCCATGATGCAAAAGAGTTTTGAGGAAGCGCTTGGCAAAATGGGAATTACGGAAATCGAAGCCGAGGGATGTGAATTCGATCCCACGCTCCATAATGCGGTAATGCATATTGAGGATGACAACTTGGGTGACGGAGCGATCGTCGAAGTGCTTCAAAAGGGCTATCGTAAGGGTGACCGCGTTATCCGCTATGCGATGGTCAAAGTGGCAAACTGAGTGTTATTTTAAGATCATTTAAGATATTTATTTTTAGGAGGAAATTACAATGGGAAAAATTATCGGTATTGATTTGGGTACGACCAACTCTTGCGTTGCAGTGTTTGAGGGCTCTGAGCCCATCGTGATCCCCAACCCCGAGGGGGCAAGAACCACGCCGTCTGTTGTCGGCTTTTCCAAAACGGGTGAGCGCATGGTCGGTCAGGTCGCAAAACGTCAGGCCATCACCAACCCCGATCGCACCGTCATGAGCATCAAGCGTCACATGGGTTCGGATTACAAAGTTACCATCGACGGCAAAAATTTGACGCCGCAGGAAATCTCGGCTATGATTTTGCAAAAGTTGAAAGCGGA
>CAZOHP010000099.1:0-5863 GCA_964579815.1 uncultured Lachnospiraceae bacterium | reverse complement strand
CTCAAACCGACCAGTGGCGCGTGCAGGCGCACCGCTACCTCAACAACAGCCTCCGGGGGCACGTCGCGACCGAGATCCGTGACGGCAAAACCGTAATTTTCCAGCAGCAACTTAACAATGTTCTTGCCGATGTCATGGATATCGCCCTTGACCGTTGCGATAACAACCGCACAACGATCGGCAGTTTTGTCTACGGGCATATGCGCTTTGATGACCTCAAAAGACGCACCCGCCGCCTCGGCGCTCATCAACAACTGCGGCAGATAGAGCGTTTTGTTCTCAAAACCGACGCCGACGATATCCAGTGCCGGAATAATTTCCCGCTGAACGATATCCAGCGGATCTGTTACGGCAAGCGCCGACTCGGTCAGCGCGGCCGCACGTTCGCGCAAGCCTTTAACAATGGCATGTTGCAACGCCGATCGATCATCCGCCGTCGTTGGGGTTGTGCACGTTTCGTTCACCGAAGCGGCAGTAACGGAAACGGTTTTCGGCAATGCTTCGGCAAACGCAATATAATCGCCGCAATTGTCATCCATCCCCGAAAGCGCGGCATAAGCATGCCATGTTTTCATCATGGCCTCGGAATACGGATTCATAATGGCGGCAGACAATCCCGCGCCGAGCGCCAACGCGAAATAGGTGCTGTTAATGATATCACGTTCCGGGAGACCGAAAGAAACATTGGATACACCGAGCAACGTATGCGCGCCCAATTGCTCATGAATCATGCGCACGGCACGCAGCGTCTCACGCCCGGCTCTCGCATCGGCACTGATCGTCAATGCCAGCGGGTCAAAGATCAGATCTTTCACGGAGAGCCCGTACTTTTTCGCCTCGGCAAGAATATTTTCGGCAATGCCGACGCGTTCCTCGGCTGTGGCGGGAATGCCGCGCTCATCCAGCGTCAATGCAACAATCAATCCGCCGTATTTTTTAGCCAGCGGAAACACCGCGTCCATGCTCTCGCGTTTACCGCTGACCGAGTTAATCATGGCTTTACCGTTATAACGGCGCAACGCCCGCTCCATGGCAACGGGATCGGATGTGTCGATTTGCAGCGGCAGGTCAACGACCGCTTGCAGTTCGTTGACCGCACACGTTAGCATGGCCGCCTCATCAATATCCGGCAGTCCGACATTAACATCCAATATGTGCACGCCTTTCTCCTGCTGATCGATGCCCTCTTTCAGAAGATAGTCGATATTTCCCTCGCGGAGTGCCTGCTTAAACTGCTTTTTGCCTGTCGGATTGATGCGTTCACCGATAAGAACGGGATGCGAAAAAGTAACGGCATGGGTGTAAGATGAAACACAAGAAATTTGCTTTTCGGTCAACGGCACGGCCGTAATATCGGCGGAATCCTTAACCAAAGCCGAAATATAGGCCGGGGTAGTACCGCAGCATCCTCCCACCGCGCGTACTCCTTTGACCACAAGCGCCGTCACATCGGCGGCAAATTCCTCGGGAGCGACATCATAGATCGTTTTGCCTCCCACGACATGTGGCAATCCCGCATTGGGTTTGAACAGCACGGGAACGGACGCGCAGCGCAAATATTCCTCAACTACGTCCGCAAGAGTCCGAGGGCCGAACGAGCAGTTAACTCCTATGACATCGGCGCCGAGTCCCTCCAACATGGCAACCATGGCGGCGGGCGATGCCCCTGTCATCAATTTACCGCCCTCGGCATAGGCGTTGGACACAAATACAGGCAGATCGCAGTTTTCTTTGGCAGCCAGCAACGCCGCTTTGGTCTCGTAGCTGTCGTTCATCGTTTCGATAAAAATTGCATCGGCTCCGTACTTGACGCCCAAGCGCACCGTCTCGGCAAACACCCTCACGGCATCTTCGAAATCAAGATCGCCATAGGGCTTCAGCATACATCCCGTCGGACCGATATCCAACGCAATCCATTTCGGATGATTCCCGCCGCTTGTCATCTTGGCATTGCGAGCATGTTCCATTGCGGCACCGATGACAGATTCCAACACATCAGACGGAAACTTGAGACTGTTTGCGCCAAAGGTATTGGCATTCACCATGTTGGAACCGGCCTCAAAATAGGCCCTATGAATCGCGACAATATCCTCGGCGTGGGTCAAGTTCCAAAGTTCCGGATATTCGCCCGCGCTAAGGCCCCTCTCCTGCAACATCGTTCCCATGCCGCCGTCAAGATAAAATGTATTTTGTTTGATAAAATCCTTGATATTCATACCGTTTCCTTATTATTTTCTGAAATTTAGGAAAAGCCGACAAGAGCCGTGACCGATTTGGTCGGCACCATAAGCATCGATTGATTTAATGACACGCCGATCCTGCGCGGCGTATCCAGCACACGAACAATATCGCATTGCAACTCAAGCGGCAGGTCACCGTAACCCGGACTGAAGCGTGGCCGACATACGCGGCCCTGCGTAACCGCCACAGCATCCAGTTCGGCACAAAAGATATCGCACAGCGCCTCGACGCGTTCAACGCCGACAGCGTTGAGCATCAGCGCGCGCGAAGGCATACGGGATGCGTAACGAGCCACGAGACGATCCACCGCCAGCCCCACCGTCGCCGCAAAAACAACGGCACTGTCGCAACCGGCCAAATGGCGGGCAAGCGAGGATGAGCGCACATGAGCAAAGCCCATGTCAATCGTGTCGTTCCCCATCAAAGCAATATCAAATTTCGCATAGCACACGCGATACGACAGCCCCGCACGCAACTCCTCTATGCAGGAATCGGCCAATGCCTCCATATCGGGCAAATTCTCCCGCACGCCCGCGTAGCGCAATATCTCTCGCACATCCGATGCCGGGGCAGGATATGTTTTCACACAAACAGCCGTCATCCCAAAATAGCGGACAGATTGCTCTGTATTTTGGCCGCCACGTCAGGGCTGTTCATCGAATAAACATGGACATTGGTAATGCCGTTGGCAAACAGATCGATAATCTGATCGGTGGCATAAGCAATCCCGGCCTGCTTCATAGCATCGGGGGACGTGCCGAATTTATCCACCAACGCCTTGAATCGTTGCGGCATAAACGAACCGGACAACTTGATGGCACGTTCGACTTGACCTGCTCTTGTGATCGGCATGATACCGGGGATCACGGGAACCGTGATTCCCGCTTCGCGAATCTTATACATAAAATTGTAAAACAGATTATTGTCGAAAAACATTTGTGTGGTCAAAAAAGAACAACCGGCATTTACCTTTTCCGCCAAATAAAAAATATCCTCTTTTTGGTTGGCGCTTTCGGGATGAATTTCGGGATAACACGCACCGCCGATACAAAAATCCGCACCGCTCTCCTTAATATCGCGAATCAAGTCGATCGCATAACGATACGCCCATGTCGAGCGATCGGTCCGCTCCAATTCCGGTGTGAGATCTCCGCGCAACGCCATCACGTTTTCAATACCTGCCGCACGCATCTGTTCGATTCTTTGTCTGACAGTCTCGCGCGTGGAAGACACGCAGGTCAAGTGCGCCAACGTTGGCACGCCGTAACTTTGCTTAATATTTTTTGCGATGTCGAGCGTATAACGACTCGTACCGCCTCCCGCACCGTAAGTTACACTCATGAACGAAGGACACAGTTTGGCTATTTCCTCCGTCGCATATCGAACACTGTCAAAGGCGCTGTCCGTTTTGGGCGGAAACACTTCAAAGGACAACGAAAGCGTGTCCTTTTGGAATAACTCGATCAATTTCATGGATACTCCTTACTCCGCAAACAGCGCGGTGGAAAGATAGCGGTCACCCGTATCCGGTAACAACACAACAACCGTTTTGCCCGCATACTCGGGGCGTTTTGCCTGCCGAATTGCGGCATGCAACGCCGCTCCGGACGAAATACCGACCAGTATGCCCTCGCGCCGACCGAGCATCCGCGCAGCGGCGTAGGCTTCCTCCGTCGTCACAGTCGTGATCTCATCGTAGATTTCGGTATCAAGCACCTTTGGCACAAATCCCGCTCCGATTCCCTGCAGCCCGTGTGCCCCCGCTTTCCCCCCCGAAAGCACCGCGCTGTCAGCCGGCTCAACGGCAATAATCTTGATATCGGGCTTTTTTCCCCTCAGATAAGCCCCCGTCCCCGTGATCGTGCCGCCCGTACCGACGCCTGCAACAAAAACGTCCACCCGACCGTCGGTATCTGCCCAGATCTCCGGTCCTGTCGTTTTGATATGAGCTTGCGGATTGGCGGGATTGACAAACTGTCCCGCCACAAAACTACCGGGAATATCTCGGGACAATTCGTCTGCCTTGGCAATGGCCCCCGACATCCCCAACGCACCGTCGGTCAGCACGACCTCCGCGCCGTAGGCTTTCATGAGTTGAATACGCTCAACCGACATGGTTGCGGGCATCACAATGATCGCTCGATAACCGCGCGCCGCCGCCACCATGCAAAGTCCGATTCCCGTATTACCGCTCGTCGGCTCAATGATCGTCGCCCCGGGCTGTAATTGACCCATTTGCTCGGCCTCATCAATCATTTCCAATGCCACTCTGTCTTTGACAGAACCGGCAGGATTCAAATATTCCAGTTTAGCCAACAAACGCGCACAAAGCCCAAATTCTTTTTCAATGTGCCGCAACTCAAGCAGCGGCGTTTTCCCGACCAATTCGGTGACAGAAGAATAAATAGCAGCCATAATAACCTTTCCTTTCCGCCGCACTCCGAACGACAAAAAATTCGATATAAAGGCGCGGCATTCAAATCAATTTCAAATCATACCGCTCTCGTAATCGATTAGGATTCCGAAAGCACCGCATCAATAACAAGTACAACCGCCAGTACATTGACGGCATCCTCACCTGTACCAATATCAATCATATAGGCATCGCCCAGGGTAAACCAATCTTTCGATACACGAGCAATCTCATGCGAACCGTCATAGACGGAGTATTCATGGTTAAAAAAATCCCCGGACACGCTCCATCCCAAGCCATCAACGGTATATTCATGGCGAAAAAAAGTAAAATGTTTCACCATCTCGGCCACATCGCGGCCATCGCGGTTAATATAAAAACGGGGAAAGAAACTGAATATTTTCTGACATATAAATGCAAGTTCCCGTCCCTGTGCATCCAGCACATGCAATCGTTTGCCGAAAGTCAGCACTTCGCCCTCCACAAAAAAGATCTCTTCGCCCGCCTCGTCATATACGGAAAACCGATCTCCCCAGGTGAATATGTGTTGTCGAATGTAAAGTTTCATACGTCAATCCTCTGCAGCAAATATAAAAAGTACAACTTATTATATAGCAAAAATCGCATGCCGTCAAGTTTTTTTGAAAATAATATTTTCAACAGCGGGAATGATCTTACCATCGGTGCCGCACATGAATTCCGTTCATGAAAAAAGGACAGACAACATGCACTTTGCCTGTCCTTTTTAGTTTTGACTTTACTTTAATTGTTGTGCTCGAAGACACCGTACTTGACTCGCAATCGCTCGGTTTTCGCAAGCATAGGTTTGGTCAGCAACAGCAGAAAAACGACATTGGAGATCGCATAATCGGCCGTAACCGGAAGCGCGGCAGTTGCATGAAACAAATAGCGTGAAAATTGAAAATCACCATCGATGGACAGTGTTGTCCAAACATCCATACCGACCGAAAATAGCACGCCTCCCAACACTCCCGCCGCAATGAGCGCAACGGGATGCGGGCGCTTGCCACGACGAAATATCGCGCCGGAAAGGAAACCGATCAATCCCCAAACAAGCATTTGGAAAGGCGTCCACGGCCCCTGACCGAAAAAAATATTAGACACAACGGCACTCATGCTGCCCGTGATAAAACCGGCCATCGGACCGAATGCAATCCCCGTGATCATCGTGATCGCACTGACCGGCTT
>CAZOHP010000098.1:1886-5912 GCA_964579815.1 uncultured Lachnospiraceae bacterium | reverse complement strand
GAACAAGGGAGCAAATTTTACCTCTCCCGATATGTTTTGTACCATTAAGTATGAACGGCTACCTAAGCGGCGAAACACGCGCCATTTTTCATCGGAGGGAACTTGACTTTCACCGTACGACCCGAAACAAGCCGTTATGATAGGATAGCATTTTGCACACATTTGGCTCCGTAGGTAGCGAATTTGGTGCCGTTTTCAACGCGAAACGTATCGACCGCTTTCACCAGCCCGATTGAGCCAACGGAAACCAAATCCTCTTGGTTGCGGCAACTGCCGTAATATTTCCGTACAATGTGCGATACCAAGCGGAGATTGTGCAAAATAAGTTTCTGGCGGGCGGCCTCGTCTCCGTCGGCAGCAGCCAGAAAACATGCCCGCTCCTCCTCCTGCGACAGCGGCGGCGGAAAATGAGAACTGGTTCCAGCCCCCAGCGTCAAATGAAAAAAACGCGTCAGTAATGCAAATAATGCGGCAAGCATCTTCATACCTCCTTGCGGCAAATTTGATTCAATATATGACGCGTTTTTTCATTATTTGCCTGTCCGTCGGCAATTCACGTAGAATGCCGTTTCAAATGCATCGACATTCCAACTTGTCATTTTTTCATCGCATCTTTGATCACGGGATGACGGCCGCAACTGCGCTTTTCGGTCTCGGTGCAAAAGCAGTACGGCGCATGCATTTCGCACTTCGGCACGAGAAATTCAGCCAATGCGGGCTCCACCTCAACGACCGCCTTGACCATCAGTCGAGTCATTTCGCGGATTTCCCACTGTGCGCAAGCGCATAAGCGTTCGTTACAAAAATGAATGAGTTCACGCAAATTCATCTTGACACAAATCTGAGAGCAACATGCATTGGGCAACAGCATTCTCGCATCTTCGGCCGGTATGCCGCGCGCGATCAATGTCTCGTAAGCAGTTTGAATATTTTCCATCATATCGCGATACAACTCGGCAGATTCGTCATTCGAGGCAATGCTTTTGGGCGTAACATATTCAAAACCGTCCTCGGTACAGTAGCGTTGAGATCGCTGAGCATAACTGGCCACGCGATGGCGCACGAGTTGATGTGTCAACGCGCGGCTGACACCGTCGATCTTAAAAGAAAAATCGGCAAATTCCAATACGCTGTGATGTCCGCTTTTATAGCAATGGCGCATAATGCGACCGTCGGTTGGCGTACTGTCATAGCAAGTGCTCGCCGCTTTCTCGATGGCGGCAATGGGGTTGGGGGTGTGACCGATCAATTCAACTTTCATGTAAAAAACTCCTTTCTCTCTCTGTTCGTGTCTTTTCGGCCGTCTTTTTTCAATTCCTATTGTAGCATATATTTTTTATTTGTCAACACTGAATTTTGATGAATTCCAAGAGAATATATACAAAATATAGCCAAGTGAATTTACTTTCGGTGAATTTAGATCAATCAGTAATATCGTGAATACCCTTTGCCGCCCCGTAAAGCCGTTGCATGATTGTATTTTCCGAAAGATATTCAAGGCCTTTGAGTGTTATGCGCATACCGTTGTCATCAATTTCGATTTCTTCGAGCGCGTTCTTATATACCTTTCTTGTCCCGTGATTTTCTGATTTCGGTTTCAAGTACTCGCATCTTCTGTGTCCAAAAATAGCGGTTGCCCTAATTATAAACAGTTTTTTAACTTCTGTCAATACCCTTTGCACAAGATCGCGCAAGCAAAACCGGAAAGGTGCGCCCCCGATGGAAAATTTCGGAAATATGCGCCGGCCTCTTCCCTTTTTTTCACATTTGTGCTATAATAAAGTTATATTCACCGAATCAAGGAGGATCATCATGTCTGTCACCGGATCTTTGTCCCCGCAATTTGCTCCCGTTATCCTTGGTTCGGGGCCTCAAAATGCACGCATTGCCCTGCGTTTATTTCGGCAATACGGACTCGTCTCGCACATGATCGCGCCTCGCATTTCCCTTTTTTGTCGACTGACTCCCTGGCTGATCTGTCATACGCTTACCGTTTCCGCCACGGAATTGATCGTGCATGCGCTGCTTGATCTTGCCGCCGAAATCGAAGAAAGCGGCCGAACGCCTCTGCTTTATTTGGGCAACGGCACACCGCCGTTCACACCGATGGCCATATCAACGCTGGAAACCGCTTTTATTCTTTATCGTCAGGAAATTTCACATTTTTGCAACAAAAAAGGAGAACAAGTTTCATGACCGCACAGATCGCATCCTCTTCGTTTCGCGCACTGCTGGACTCGTTGCCCGATCCCCCTCGTCTTATTGCGGGAGACCGTCAAGCGGCTGATCGGACAGTGCGCGGCATTTGTTGTGATTCTCACCGCGCGCAGGAGGATTCGCTGTTTGTCTGCATTCACGGAGCGACTGAGGACGGACACGCCTATGCGCACGCCGCCTATACGGCCGGTTGCCGCGTTTTTTTGACGGAACACAACCTTGACAAACCGCTTCCTGCCGACGCACTTGTCTTTGGCTCCGACGACACACATCGCGATCTGGCTCTGCTGGCATCCGCTTTTTACGGAAATCCCGCGCGTCACATGCGTATGGTGGGCATCACCGGTACCAAAGGCAAGACAACCGTGGCTATGATGTGCTACCACATACTAAAAAAACGCGGACACGCTGTCGGTTACATCGGGACAAACGGTGTGCTGTACGGCGACATACACAAGCGAACGCTTAACACCACACCGGGAGCCCTTGAACTTCAGGAATATCTGCGTGACATGTATGACGCGGGCACTGAGATCGTGCTGTTGGAAGTCTCTTCGCAAGCGCTGTGGCAACGACGAATTGACGGCATTTCATTTGCCGTCTGCGCTCTGACCAATCTCTATCCCGATCACATCGGCGCGCCCGAACATCCATCCATGGAGCACTATGCCGCTTGCAAACGGCGATTGCTCACCGATTACGGTGCCCCTGTCATTATCGGCAACGCCGATGATGACAACACGGCCCCGTTGCTTGATAGCATCTCCAGTACCGTCACTCGTTGCGGTATATATAGCGCCGCTGCCGATTTGCGTGCCGAAGCCGTTTCGGACCGGCACGCGGGTATGCTGCCAAAGACCGCTTTTATTTGTCGTGATGAGCAAGGAGAACAATTCCCCGTCGACCTACCGCTCCCCGGCGAGCACAATATCTACAACGCCCTGTTCGCCCTTGCCATTGTACGTGCTCTGGGGCATCCCGTTGCCGACACGGCAAGCACCTTGGCCGATGTCTGTGTCCCGGGACGATTTGAGCCGCTGAAAGTGCGGGAAGCGTTGGTCGTCATCGATTATGCTCACAACGGCGCTTCATTGCAAGCCACACTCACCACATTGCGTAACATGAAACCGAACCGCCTGTTTTGCTTGCTGGGTTCGGTTGGCGGGCGGTCACAATGTCGCCGAGCAGAACTCGGCGCGGTCGCAGATAAACTGGCAGATTACACCTATCTGACCGCGGACAACCCGGATTTTGAATCGGTCATCGATATTTGTCAAGACATTGCCGCGGCTTTCAAACCGCATTTTTTGCCAAACTATACCATCATTCCCGATCGTGCCGACGCCATTCGAATGGCGCTGGACGAGTTATCCGCCGGTGATATTTTGCTGATCGCAGGCAAGGGGGACGAACGGGAACAGAGAATCAACGGTCATGACATTCCGTATCGCGACCGAGACATTGTGGAAGAATACATAGCAAAAGAATCACTCGTTGTATAAAAAACACAGGCGGCTCTCGAAGGAGAGCCGCCTGTCTTTATTCATGGTATTTTCTTCGCAACGCAAGCAATTTTTTCACATAGACCACGACAACAATCGCGCCGAATATCCCGTAACCGAAAATGACGGCCGCGCCGATGTTGTCGCGAAACCGATATCCCGCTCTGATCTGCGCACTTGTATGAACTCTGACGGGAAATCCGTCATCGGAATCGGATAATTCGACATATGCAATGCCGACACGATTGATGTAAGTAAACAGCACTTCCCCGTCACGTCCGTAAAACTCCGTACGCGCCGGTTCATC
>CAZOHP010000098.1:0-1786 GCA_964579815.1 uncultured Lachnospiraceae bacterium | reverse complement strand
GGCTTCATACTCCTCTGTAAACCATCCCCGATACACCAATATTTCGGCGTGCGGATCCTCGGCAAAGGCGATAAACTCTTCCTTGGTATGAAAAGTCTGGCCAACGGAAAAATACGCCACATTGATACTCTGCAAAACGATAGAAACTACCATCACGAGCACACCGACAGCGGCAAATATACCGAGAGATCGGCCAAGCAATCGTCGTTCGGCGGTATATCCGTTTGCCTCCGCTTCACTTTGCACCAGCGCACCGCGGCGTATCAACAGACGCCGAACGATCAATTCCCACAAACTGTACGCGGCAATGAACGCCACTGCGGCGCACACTCCCCCCCAACGCAACCAAGCGCCGAATGTCAGTCCACAGTAAGCATCGTCGACAGTCACCAACGGCAAACAGAAAGCAAACAAACAGGCAATTACCGTGATCACGTTCTTGGCGGTCAACAGACACCTGCCATTGAACACATCAACACTCCGCGTTCGTGTTTCGGTGTCCCCACGGTCTTCCTCCTCATCCGCACGCATACGCGCAGAGGTAGTAAAGCAGATTTGACAAATGATCGCCGCCGACAACAGCGCCGTTGCCGTCCAAAAGGCAATCGAAGCCCGTATAAAACCAAGGTTAATAATCGCCGCTACAATCAGCCCGAGCAGGGCGATACCGACAGAAATCATAGAACAATTTCGAAACCGCACCATGCGACGTTCCAGCAAAACGCGAAATGAGCGCTCACTTTTCGCTCTTTGATGCGGTGTCGGTTCGGAAGACGCCATATCGCCACTCGACGCGCCCGACAAACCGTTACGTTCTCCCCGCAGCAGTTCATCAACCGTCACGCCGAACAGATCGGCAATCACGGGAAGAAGCGAAAGTTCCGGCGCGCATTCATCGCGCTCCCACCGACTGACCGTTTTATCGGACACAAATAATTTTTCGGCCAACTCACGTTGCGTCATGCCGGCCGCACGGCGCAATGCCGAAATAAATGAGCCGATCGTTTTCTTTTCCATATCAAATTTCTCCTTTCAAAGGTGCCTTTTCCGGTTCCTTCGCATCCATTCTACCGTTGCGACGGAATTTTTACAACCCCGGCAACCGGAAATTTCTCTCGCAATGCGAGAATTTCGGTTTTACGGAGAAATTTTGCATCAAAATCCCCTACAGCATCTCAATCGGCCTCGGCAATATAGGCTCAAAAGGATCCGGACATTTTACAATTCGTCGGGATCCTTTTGACCCGATCATTCACTCTTCCCAAAGCACAACGCATCCGCGCTTTCGCGTTTGGACAAGGTCGATCAGCCGTTGGTTTTCGCTCCCGCGAAAGCGGAGCGAGATATTTTTTTGTTCCAGCACAAATTCGCCGTCAACCAGCACGTCGATGAGCGACAGCAACTCGTCGGTGACCTCGCACCGTGCGCGGCTCACGCCCGTCAACTCCTCGTAGGTGTATCCCGAATAACACCAAACGGTTTTGGTCGAATATTCGGTCTTAATTTTGCGCAAAAGAGGCAAAAGCGAGCGCTGATGATCCGGCTCCATCGGTTCTCCGCCAAGCAGTGTCAAGCCGTGTATATAAGCAGGTTTCAGCGATTCGAGAATGATCTGCTCGGTCTTCTCGGTATAGGGCTGTCCGTAGTTAAAATCCCATGTTTCCGGCTGGAAACACCCACGACACCGATGTGTGCACCCCGAAACAAACAACACGGTGCGAATACCGATGCCGTTTGCGATGTCGCAAAATTTAATGGCACCGTAATTCATCAGAGATGCAACACC
>CAZOHP010000097.1:0-6005 GCA_964579815.1 uncultured Lachnospiraceae bacterium | reverse complement strand
CAAAAGACTGCGCTGAATCAGTTGCTTTCCGATGTGCTGCACTACGGCGCGGCCGCGCAGACCTATGCCGGTTATAACACCGAAAATCTCGCGACGAGTGTCGGTAACAGTACTGTGTTAAATGAGCCTCGAACCGGTGTGACCTTTACCGGCTTGACCGACAAACTTATTGATGGCGATAAGGGCTCCTACGAATGGAAAGCCGCAACGCTGGTGCTGGACAGCACGATGCTCATTCGCTATTATTTCACCGTAGCCGATGATGCGACCAAGCCGACGATCAAGTGCGCGGATGGCAACACTTATCAGGGAACATTCCTAAGTGAAGAGGTGACAGTAGACGGTGCGCCGATGGAGTGTTACTACGTCGATCTGCCTGTATATGCCGGCGATTTCGCTACGGCATACAAGTTGCATTTCGGTGATAATGATAGTTATACCGTGACGTACTCGGTCAACCATTACATTGCGAGCAATTACGACAAGAACAGTGAAAAACCGGACTTGCAGGCGTTGATGGCAGCCATCTACAACTACGGTGTTTCCGTCACCGAGTATCAGAATGCAATGACGCCGCCCTCGTCCGAGGCGGATTGATCAAAGGAGAGTGCGAAATGAATAAGAAAAATTTGAAAATGTACGCGCGCGCGTCTTTGGAGATCATCACGTTTGATTGCCGCGATGTGATTACCACGAGCGGCAACGAGTGGGACACGTCGTACGAAAATAAAAAGATCGTATTACCGGCCGATGTGTTTTAATTGATTTTTAATTCCACCGCTTTGCGCGGTCGGCGACGCTCTTGACGGGGCGTCGCCGCTTTTTTTCGGCGCGGCGGGGAAATTTTTTATTATTTTTCATTTTGTTATTGACAATTGGCGAAAATGCGGTAAAATAATAGTAGGAAAAAATTTCGGAAAGAGAGGTAAGCACTATGCCCGGACCCGGTGGCGGTTCGCGCGGCGGCGGCTTCGGCGGCGGTTCGCGCGGCGGAGGATTTGGAGGAGGAAGAGGCCCCGGAGGGGGCGGCTTCGGCGGAGGCCCGCGCCCCGGTGGCGGCGGCTTCGGCGGCGGTCCGCGTCCCGGCGGATTCGGCCCGAGAGGTCCGCACGGCCCGCACGGCCCGCATTTTCATCGGCCGTTTTTCGGCGGGTGGTATCATCGTCCCTATTGGGGCGGCGGTGGCGGCTGTCTGGGAGGTATGATCGGTATGATCATGACTCCCGTGATTATACTGATTGTTGTGGCGTTCTTTATGGTTGCTATGGCCGGCTCGCTGTTTGGCGGGTGCTCGTTTGAGAGTGATTTTTACTACGACGAGAACGCCATGCAGGATTACGCCTATAAGCAGTATGTGAGCGAGTTTGGCGGCATGGCGGCTTCCGACGCTTATGAGGACAATTTGTTGATCGCTTTTTTGACCGACGAGACTGCGGATGGCTACTATGCGATCGCTTTTGTGGGTGACAATTTGCGCGATGAGGTCTCGGCGATGTTCGGCAACGAGTACACCGAGTTCGGCCGCGCCATGCAGAACACGATCACCGATCATCATGAGTATTCGCTTTCATCCGATTTGGCGACGGTGATGAGGTCGATGGCACAGCATGTCACAGCGCTGAAATTGGAGTCGAATTTCTACACGGCAACGGACCACACGGGGGCGGTGAAGTCGCATTTGACCAACCACTCGGCACTGGCGATGAATGAAGCGACGGTCGAGCGGGCGCTGGCGGAGTTTACCGAGCAGACCGGGATCCCCGCCGTGATTGTTGTGGAAGATATGGCGGACGTGATGCCCCGGGATGCGAGCGGCACGGCGTGGTCGGGAATCGGGATCATCCTGCTTGTCATTGTTGCCATCGTCGCGATTGTTGCGATTGTCAATACGTTGCGCGGGCGCAAAAAAGCAACTGCTCAGCCAGGCGATGCGGGGTATTCGCAGGACGACGCTCGTTGAGGAGCGATAGAAAAAAGAAAAAGGAAGCGATTCATCGCTTCCTTTTTTCGTTGGGGCATCAGCCGAAGTATCTTTCCAGCAGGCCTTGGAACGCTTTACCGTGGCGTGCTTCGTCGCGCGCCATTTCGTGGACGGTGTCATGGATGGCGTCCAAGTTCAACTCCTTGGCCAATTTTGCCAATTCGTATTTGCCTGCGGTTGCGCCGTTCTCGGCTTCCACACGCATTTCAAGGTTTTTCTTGGTCGAATCGGTCACGACCTCGCCCAGCAGTTCCGCAAATTTGGCGGCGTGCTCCGCTTCCTCGTAGGCGGCTTTTTCCCAGTACAGACCGATCTCGGGGTAGCCCTCACGATGTGCCACGCGAGCCATGGCCAAATACATGCCGACTTCCGTGCATTCGCCTGCGAAATTGGCTTTCAAGCCCTCGATGATCTCGGCGGGGGCGCCCTTGGCGACACCGACTACATGCTCGGCGGCCCAATCAGTTTTACCTTCTTTGACTTCTTCGAATTTGTTTGCGGGAACCTTGCACTGGGGGCACTTTTCGGGGGCGCTGTCTCCCTCATGGATATAGCCGCAAACGGTGCATCTGAATTTTTTCATGTGTAATTCCTCCATTCAATATTTTATATATGTGCTATGGTTTAGCCAATGTTATGGTCCCGGACGGCGTCGCTGTCCTGCAAGATTTGCTGCAAGGTTACGCAGTCAAGGTCTTGCGCCAATCGCTCTCCGACGGCGGCAAACAAACGATGATAGGCGCAGGAAGTTTTGTTGTAGCCCATGCGCGAACAGCAATACCGGTGCTCGGTGCAGCGATTGAGCGTGATCGGACCGTCGATCAGTTCAATGATACGCCTGACCGTGATCTCGTTCGGTGCCATGGCGAGACGGTACCCGCCGCTTTTGCCTCGCTGTGAGGTGACGATGCCTTCCAGTGACAATTTTCGCAGAATTTTCAGCGCGAATCGCAGCGGCACGGCCGTTTGCTCGGCGATGGTGCAGGTGTCAATCAATTCACCTTGCTTGCCAAGCAGGTATACGATGCGCAGCGCGTCATCCGCTTCTCTGGTCAGACCGATCATGGCACACCTCCCGGGGCTTTGTTTTCATCGCACTCTTATTATAAATGATTTTCGCGGATTTGTCAATAGGTTTTGCAAAAATATTTATACGAATTTAGTATAAATTAAGATCCTGCGGAGAATATGGTGCAAAAGGTCTTGACAGCGGGACAAAGATAGGCTATAATATAAAAGGAATCAATTTAATTTCGGAGGTATGAACTATGAAAACCGTAAAAATCAAGTTGTCCACCATTGCCGACATTCGCGATTTTGTCAACACGATGGTATCTTTTGACGGCGACGTTGATCTGGCGTCGGGGCGCTATGTGGTTGACGGAAAGTCGATCATGGGTATTTTCAGCCTGGATTTGCTCAACCCCATCGACATGACCATTCACGGCGAGGCCGGTGTGGATGAGTTGCTGACAAGAATCGATAAGTTCCTCGTAAAGTAAAAAATGAGATCGGGCGCTCGCACAAAGTGTGGGCGCTCGATCTTTTTGTAACGGGAGATTATAACGAAGCGCTTTGAGTATTGCTTTCGGGAAGTTTTTTCGTTTATTCCGCCAACTCAATTTCGGCGCCGAGAGATTTTAATTTGCCGACGATATCGGCGTAGCCGCGACGAATGTTGTCAATATCCGAGATGACGGTCTCGCCCTCGGCGGCCAATCCCGCGATGATCATGGCGGCACCCGCACGCAGATCAAGCGCGGTGACGGAAGCGCCGTGCAGCGCCTTGACGCCTACGATGGTAGCGGTTGAGGATCGGTCATCCACTTTAATGGCGGCGCCCATGCGTTGCAATTCTTCCACATAGCGAAACCGCTTTTTAAAAACATTTTCCGTCACGGTGCCGATACCGTCCGCGATGGACAGCATTGCCGTCATTTGCGGCTGCATGTCGGTTGGAAAGCCCGGGTAGGGGACTGCTTGGATATTGGTGCTCAAAAAGCGCCCCGACGAGCGGACCGTGATATTTTCGCCGTCATCCGTTACGGAAATACCCATTTCGCGCAATTTTGCCGTGACGGCATCCATATGGCGGGGAATTACGCCTGTCAAAGTCACATCGCCTCCCGTGGCTGCGGCGGCAACCATGTAGGTGCCCGCTTCGATCATGTCGGGAATGATGGTGTAGCGACAACCGTGCAATCGCTCAACGCCGCGCACCTTGATCACCGATGTTCCCGCGCCCGATATGTTGGCGCCGCAGGTGTTGAGAAAACTTGCCAAGTCAACGATGTGCGGTTCATGTGCCGCGTTTTCGATGACGGTCAGTCCATTAGCTGTCGAAGCGGCCAGCAAAATATTTGCCGTGGCGCCGACCGAAATATTGTCCATGACGATTTTTGTGCCCGTCAAGCGGCCTTGGACGCGGGCGGATACATAGCCGTCGGCGTCATCGACCGTTGCTCCCAGCGCCATAAAACCTTTTTTGTGCAGGTCGATGGGGCGCGCGCCGAAATTGCAACCGCCCGTGCTGCCGACTTTGGCACATCCGTAGCGTGCAAGTTCCGCGCCGATGAGATAGTTGGAACCTCGCAGACAGCGCACCAGTGCGTTTGGGGAAGTCCCTTGCCGAACCTCGCGTGTGTCGATTTCGACAACGGTGGGGCTGTGGCGAGTAACGGCGGCACCCATGGCGGAAAGAATATCCAGTGTGATTTCAATATCGCCCACGGGCGGCAGGTTTTCGATCACGCAGACATCGCGTGTTATGATGGTGGCGAACAAAATGGGCAACGCCGCATTTTTCATGCCGCCGATGCCGATTTTTCCTATGAGCGGGTTCCCACCTTGAATTTTGATTTTGTTCATAGCGCAAACCTCACATGTTGATAGTCGGCAACACAAACAAATGATGCCGTTTCAATCCTTTCTCTTTATCAGCGTATGATGACGGCGCGAGAGTGGTCACAACCGCTTACCGCTCACCGTCGTTTTTCAAAGAGCAAGAATGCGATATTGCGCCAGCGGGCGTGCCGAGCCGTGCGATGCGATAAATGCATCGACTTCGGCTGAAGTCATGGGCGGCAGGCGCAGCGCTCGGCGCCCATCCATGGCTTTGATCTGCAACTCTTCCGTTTCGGAAAGAGAGGCATTTTCATCGTATATCAAGCAGACGGCCATTTTTTCCGTGCCGACGGGAGCGATCGAGTCGGCGGTTGCGTCGGTCCAACGTGTGGCGATTGCGGCATCGTAGGGATGAATGGCGATATCGGTCAAATCGGATACGACGGCGCCGGCGGTCGGTAGTTTACCCGCACCGCGACCGTAGAACAGCGTCTGTCCCAGCATGTCGGTATCAATCAAAATGCCGTTGAAAACATCATCAATGTGATGCAACGGGTGGTCGATCGGTACAAAGCAGGGAGCAACCCATATGGACAGTCGATCTTCCACATAGCCCATGTGGCCGATCAATTTAATGGCACAGCCGAAAGAAGCGGCGATCCGAACATCGGCCGTTGTGACATGACGGATTCCTTCAATCGAGATCTTATCGGGATCTTGACGTATACCGGTTGATATGGCGGCGAGAATAACGATCTTACGGGCGGCGTCGAGACCGTCCACATCGGCAGACGGATTGCGCTCGGCATAGCCGAGTTTTTGTGCTTCGCTCAGCGTAGCCTCGTAGGTGACCCCCTCGTTTGCCATACGAGTCAAGATGTAATTGGTCGTGCCGTTGAGAATGCCGTTGATAGAGTGAACGCGGTTGGCCGCCATGTCCTGCGCAAGCGGACGCAACACGGGAATTCCGCCGCCCACGCTCGCTTCAAACAGATATCTCACGCCGTGCGCGGCGGCGACGGCAAGCAATTCGGTGCCGAAGTTGGCAACCACCTCTTTGTTGGAGGTGACGACATGTTTGCCCGCTTCCAGCGCCGAGCGGGTAAATTCATAAGCGGGGTGTGAGCCGCCCATCATTTCGGCAACGACATCGACCTCGGGGTCGTTCAAAATAATATTG
>CAZOHP010000096.1:0-6049 GCA_964579815.1 uncultured Lachnospiraceae bacterium | reverse complement strand
GGCGCCCATGTTTTTCATGATCTCCTCCACCACACACCAAGCGCCGAACGAATCAAGGCCGCCGTATTGCCAGATCTGCGTGATATCTTTGCGCAGAATTGCGTCATTGACTTGCAAAATCAATTGTTCGATGTGCGCGAGTTGCTCGGGGAGGATTTTTGAGGGGGACGGCTTTTTGATAACGACGTATGAATTGTTCAGCGGGAGAAAGTAGGTATCGGCCGTGGGGTCGTAAACAATGTTGCCGACTTTCTCCCACTTTTCTTTTTGACTGTCGGAAATTTCCTGAACGTGGCCGTCCCATTCCAGCAAGAAGCCGACCTTTTGCGGGTCGCTGACCTCGTCATACTTGGGAATATCAATGCGCCCTTTTTCGATCTCTACCTTTTCGATCAGCATATAGGTGCCGTGGTAGCGGCCGTTGAGCCAAAGGTCAACGCTGCGCGTGTTCATGGTGGGCAGGCCGAACAGATCGGACAGATGCGCGGCGATCTCGTTGCGCATGAGCGATTTGTCTTGATAATTGGAGACGAGCGTCCAGTTGCGCGAACGACCCAGCCCCAGCAGATCGGTTTTTTCGGCGAGTTTGACGGTATAACTCTTTTTTTCAAAGCCCCAACTGGAGTTGCCGCGACCGCGCGCTTGGGCGTCGACGATCTGCCCGAGATCGGTTGCGTAGTCGCACAGCGCGATGTCGCCGCCGCCCCAATAAAAGCGGGAAGTGAAATAGTCCTCTTTGGAATCGATGGTGGCAAACTCATCCACGGTCAGTGCGACGGAGGGCAAGCCCGTGCGCAAGGTTTGAACGTCCAGCGTGACGGTGAGCGTCTCGCCCCGAGTGGTCTGCACGGTCAGCGCGCGCGCTTCGGTCAAATCCAAAACGCAACCGTCCGTCAGCCGTTTGCCGTCGAGAAACAACTTGGAATCGGCCATGAAATTGACCGTCACGGCCGAGAGATCGATTCCGGCGGGCAACATGGCGCTGATGCGATCTTCGGCAACGGTGCAGGCCACGTTAAAGGGCAGGGCGGCGTTATTTTCGGTCAACAGCATAAAGCGCACGATGCCGTTGTCGGTTTCGGCGGCGGGAACGGCGCGCTCTTTCCAAAACGGCGTACCCGCCTCGCGGCTGTTCGGCGAAAAGGTGTTTTCGGGCTGAGGCTGTGCCGCAGGCGTCGGATTTTCCGATTCTGTCGGCTCTGACGGTTCTTCCGGCTCTTTTGGGACGTCCGGGTCAGCCGGGTCAAGCGGCGTATCGGGCACGTCGGGGGCGGGGGTGCAGGCGCACAGCGCGGACAAAAGCATGAAAACGCACAGCAAAAGAGCTGTTGTCTGCAAAAAAAGTTTTTGCTTTGTGTTCATAAGCGGTCTCCTCTCGGAAATCTTTCCTTTCATTATAGATATTATACAGGAAAGCGAAAGGACTGTCAACCGTTTTTCAAAAAACGCCGCGATGGGGCGAGAGAGGCAAAATTTCCGCAATGCACAAACGCCGAAAAAAATCGGACTTTATTTTGTACAAAAATAAAAAAATACTTGACATATTTTATGCTTTGTGCTACAATTACAATGTAACTTTGTCTCAAGCGGCAAAGAGAACACAATTCATTTTGAAAGGGGCTTTTATATGAAAACGAAAAGGTTAACAGCAAGGCTAACGGCATTTGCGCTCGCGCTGCTCATGATCACCTCGGGCATGGTGTTCGGCGTCGGCGCGGAAGAGGAAGCAACCGACGAATCAACGACCGAAACCACAACAACGGCGACAGCGCCGACGATCGTTCCCGTGTCGGATTGCGATTCGACGGATCATTGGTATACCGATAAGCAATACATCAAAGATGCAGCACTGAAATCGGATACGGAAATTTATACGCAGGGCACGGGCTCGATCTCTCTGTCCTTTACGGGGATTTACGACGATGTCGGCGCGCTCCAATGGACGTGGAAAAACACGAATTCGCCGCTGGATATCACCGGCATGAAAGTGCTTCATTTCGACCTCTATTTGGAGAATGCGGCGGCGGTGGCCAACGCGAAGTTTGATGTGGAACTCCGCGACGCGGATCACGTGGACGCAGTGAAAGTGGACAATCAATGGTACGAATACGAGGCCAACGGGCAGTTTTACCTCTGCGATTTGATCGTGGGCGAGATTCGCGAGGGCTGGAACACCGTGGAGATTCCGCTTTCCTCTCTCAATGTCGGTGAGAATTCCAAGGGAAAGTATGACATGACCAAAATCGCCTATTTCCGCATGTTCAGCAGCAACCCCGGCAAGAATACTGCCACCGGTCTATACGGCGCTCCTTGGAACATTATCGGCACCGATGGCAAAACGACAACCGTGAAGCTGGACAACGTGTATTTTGCCTCCGAGCCGCTGGCCAAGGTGGAGACCGACGCGCTCATACTGATTGAGGGCGGCGACGCGGGAAAAAGCGCAAAATTAACAAGCGCTTCGGGGACGGCAGTTATAACGGAGAGCAAGACATTGGAGACCGCGCAAGATATAAGCGGCAAACAATATCTTGAACTGGATGTATATATTTCCGATGTCTCCTTGGCAGGCAAAACCAGATTTGATATTGAATTGACTTCCGCCGGAAAGGCAGACTCAGAAGAGGACGGCTGGGGAAATGTGTCGTTGAGCACATTGGCGGAGTTGTCCGGCGTGACGCTGGCCAAAGGCTGGAACCACCTGAAAGTTGCGTTGAACGACCGTTCGGTAGCCGGTAATCTGAAGATGGAGAAACTCAATTTCTTCCGCATATTCAGTAGAGAGGGTGCTAACGCGAAAGACAAAGACGAAGCAGAACAAAAAGATAACGAAGCATCCACAGAAGAGAACAAAGTTACAGATAATATTGACGGGTATTACAAAAAAAATTTCAAAGAAGACGAATCCTGCTATGTTGTTTTGGGCCGTGTTATGCTGACGGGCTCGACGGAGAACGAAAACAAAGTGTTGATTACTACGTGCGAATCGGCGACCGGGAATGTGAAGCAGTTTGGAAGCAAGAATCGTTCGGGTGACGCACTCCAAGATGTCGACAATGACAACGTCAAAGAGTGGGTGTGGTTCAATAGTAGTAATAGTTATACGCTTGAGAAAGGCAATGACTTTGCATGGTTGATGCTTACCCCCGGCAAATTGCCTTACTGCAAAAACTTCAGCGGCGTTACCTTTGAAATTTGGATGTCCGACGCTATGTTTGCCGAGAAGAAGTTCAATATTGAGTTTACCTCGTCCGGCGGATGCGATCACGAGGAGCGTGAGGGCGCTCATACACTCAATTCTCTGGCGGGCACGACGCTTAAGGCAGAAGAATGGCAGACAGTGACCATTCCTCTGAGCAAACTTACAGGCGAAAACGGTGGTGAATTTGACCCGATCGAATTCGATTACATGCGTTTTTACACCAATTACGACTGCACCTTTGAGAACGGCTTGACGGTTGCGGTGCGCAACATTTATGCGCTGAACTACGGCACACAGACGAGCGAGATCGCCGATGGCATCCTCAATATGGAGAACGCGAGCGATTTCACCGGGCAAGGTTACAGTTTGATCTCGCTGACGGGCGTTGACGGCAATCCCGAGAACCATGCGGCGCCGATGATCAATGCCAAGGCAGGCGAGGTGTTGGCGAACAATAGCGGCAACCCTACATGGGTCAACGACATGCCGTTGAGCCAAGCCATTAATATTTCCAAATGCGACTGGATGAGTTTTGATTTGTATTTGGAGAATTTCAGTTCTTGGGGTGATAAAGTCAAATTCTTGATGGGGCTTTCCTCGTCCGGAACTTGCGACTATCAGCAGATCACGTCCAGCGGCAAGACCATTAAGACGATGTTCGGTGGTCATGTGGTCAACGCGGACGGGACCAAGGGAACACTCAAGGACGGCTGGAACCACATTGAGTTGCCCATTTACGAGTTGTTTTCCGATTATGTAAGTTCTAAAGTGAAATACAGTGGCAACATCGGCGATCACAAGACAGGTGATGTGATTGAGGATGAAAACTACAAAGGTTCTTTCCGCCCCGCAAAATTCAACTATTTGCGCAGTTATGTGCAGACGAATAAAACATTAGAAGGCAACTACACCATCAACGTAGATGCCGTTGCCGCGATTGACAACATCAAGTTCTTTGACGGCGACACCGTCGGCACGCGCGACGACAAGGTGATTTACAATGAAGAGGGCATAACGATCTACGACAGTACGGAATCGTACGCCGAGGGCGTTCGGGTGGCCTTGACGAGAGGTTGGCCGATGGACGCTTCCGCCACTTCCGGCAAAGTTGCTTTGCAGATGGATGTCTATGTCGAGAAGATGGCCGAATACACCGCCAAGTTCAACATTGAGATCAGTTCGTATGACAACATTGAAGTAACCGATCAAAAGGAAGACAATTATTGCGTTTCCATGCAGACCCTCGGCGCTGTGGAGGGCCAATGGACGACGATCCGAATTTCGCTTGACGAATTTACTAAACCAAGTGGTAACAACGCCGATAGGACCAACATCACGCGCATTTCGATTTATAACATGGTAGGCGCTCTTCCCGCAGGCTATGTGCTGAAAGTGAGAAACGTCGGGTTTGTTACCGAGACCGTCAAGACCGGCATCATCAGCGCTCAGCCCTCGCTGACCGAGAGCATCGATTTCACCACCAAGGCCAAACTTCCCGCCTCGTCGCCCGCCGCGTTTGAATATGTGCTGGGCTCGGACAAGAACATGACGCGCGTGATGAGCCGCGCATGGATAGATGGCGATGAAAGCAACGACAAATATACCGTTTATACAGCGCAATTCACCGACATTCACGCGCACCGCATGGCCGACACGCTGACCATGACGCTGTGGACGCTGGACGAGAACAACAAACTGGTGAAAGCCGAAAGCAAGGATTACAGCGTGCGGCAATATGCCACGAATATGATCACGAAATGTTCGAACGACACGGCACTTGTGGCGCTGCTCTCCGACATGCTGACGTACGGCGCGGCCGTGCAGTTGTACGGCACTTATCGTACAGATGATTTGGCGAACAAAGTCACGGGCGTGACGTTGAACCCGACCGTCGGCGAATTTACAGTGCCCAGCCAGACGGCTACGCTTACCGGCAACTCCTCGGAGGGCGGCCCGGAATTCTACTCCGCGTCGCTGGTGCTGGGAGGTACGGTGAAGATTCGCGTCAAGTTTGAGGCCGATTCGGTGGAGAATTTGGTCTTGACGGCAAATGGGGGCGTACAATATAAGTTCCAAACGTTCCAAAAATCCGGCGATTATTACTATGTAGATATCCCCGTTTACGCCAGACAATTCAACAGTGAATACGGTGGCTATGGAATTTGGTTTAACGACAACACCGGATACTGCCTCACCTACTCGGTCGGCGCGTATGTTGCCAAGATGTATAAAGCCGAAGAGGCAGATACGGCAGGCTCTTTGAGCAGTTTGTTGGTGGCGCTCACCAACTACGGCAATTCCGCTGCGGCGTATGACAACGCCACTTCCGGACAGTAATAAGGAGGCAGTCTGATGAAACACACAAACGACAAAAAGACATACGAGCGCGCGTCGCTCCGAGCGATCACGTTCGCGGCCTCGGATATCATCACGACGAGTGATCCCCGAAATCCCATGGTGACAGAGGAAGATCGGTTGGAAACAACGACAATGAATGCCAGTATCTTCGGCTGATCGGCGCGCGATCGGCACAGAGGGGCAACTCCCACGCGGGAGTTGCCCCTCCTTTTTCTGCGATTTCTTTGTTGTTTTCGACAAATGCGGCGGGTGGATTTTGCATTTGTTGCACAAAAATGAAAAATACGCTTGACAAATATCGTATTTCATGCTATGATAATCATGTAAGAATGGCTCTGCATGCGCGAGCCGATATTACGATATTACTATTTTATTTTTTAAGGAGGTTTTCTGTAATGAAGAAAACACTGGCTTTATTACTGGCCGTGCTGACGGTGTTCTCCTCGATGGTGTTCGCCGTGGCGGCGGAAGACGCGGGGGAGAGTGCGG
>CAZOHP010000095.1:0-6067 GCA_964579815.1 uncultured Lachnospiraceae bacterium | reverse complement strand
AATTTTTGGCAAATATACGTAAAACTATTGACAAATAAAAAAATTTCGTGTATAATAATCAAGTGAGTTTTTAAGCTACTGAGCGGAGGGAGGGAAAAGAACATGGCAGAAGTAAGAGTCAAAGAAGGCGAGAATCTTGACAGCGCTCTCCGTCGCTTTAAGCGTCAGTGTGCTCGTTCCGGCGTCCTCGCTGAGCTCCGCAAGAGAGAGCACTACGAGAAGCCCAGCGTCAAACGTAAGAAAAAGTCTGAGGCTGCAAGAAAGCGCAAGTATAAATAATGCTGTTCAAAAAAAGCAGGCAAATCGTGAGATTTGCCTGCTTTTTTGTCTTTTGATATTGAATTTTTGTCAAAAGGTTGACATAATTTACGATTGGTGCTATAATGATAACAGCAAGGTGTTCTTGCTTGAAATTGATCAAAGGAGTTACATCATTATGGCAAAGAATGGTTCTATGACCGGTGCATATGAAGCACTGCCGAAATGGGTCAAAATTCTTCTTCAACTGCTTTTCGGTGGAGTGATCGGCGGAATTTATCGCGTCGTTCGCTTTGTCGAAACAAAGAATATCGTTACGCTTGTGGCGGGTATTCTTTGCTTGGTTACGGGCGTGGGCAACGGAATTGCGTGGATCGTTGACCTGATCACCGAGATCGTATCCGACCGAATCACGGTTTTGGCGGATTGATCTGCAACAAAAAAAGAGGTATGCATACCTCTTTTTTTGTTGCACGCATTTATACTCCGAATTTATCGACGCAATTTTTGAGCATGTCGCGGATGGGCAAATGATACGGGCAACGTTCCTCACACAGGCCACAGCCGACGCAGGCAGAGGCCTTGACACTCATATTCGCATAACGATCGCGTGCCCATGCTTCAAGCCCGTAACGCGAAAGATAACCCTCAAACAAGAAAGCCCCCGGGATATTGATGCCCACGGTGCAGGGGGCGCAGTAATTACAACGGCGGCAAAAATGCTCACCGAGTTGCGTGACAACGGCGTCGGCGCGGGCTTGTTCATTCGTGTCCAGCGGCGCGATATTTTCGGCCGCTGTGACATTTTCGCGTACTTCGTCGGCACAATACATACCGGGGATGACGATGGTCACAGCGGGATTGGAAACAATGAACCTCATGGCCAGCGAGCCGTCCTCAATGGCGCCGCCGGCCAAAGGTTTCATGGCGATAAAGCCGATGTTCTTTTCGGCACAACGTGCGATCAGATGCTCGCCTTGGCGCTCAACGATATTGTACGGAAACATGATCGTTTCTATTTCTTCAATATCCAAAGCACGTTCAAAAACGGAAAGGCTGTGTGCTGTCAGCCCGATGTGGCCGATTTTGCCATCTTTTTTTGCTGTCAAAAGAGCATCCATGGCGCCGCCCGGGGCGAGCACTTCGTCCAGTTGCTCATCATTGGCATTATGAATTTGATACAGATCTATGTAGTCGGTTTGCAGGTTGGCCAAACTGATGTCAATGTCTTTGCGCATGGCGTCACGTGTGCGCGCCATGCTTTTGGTCGCAATGACGAATTTATCGCGGCGGCCGCGCAGGGCTTGCCCGATGTACTGCTCGCTGACCGTGTAGCCGCGCGCGGTGTCAATATAGTTGATACCCGCCGCTACAACCTCGTCAAACAGCGCGGTGCATTCTTTTTCCGTGATGCGCTGGATGGGAATTCCACCGAAACCGACGCGCGAAACGCGCAGGCCGGATCGTCCCAAAGTTGTGTATTGCATAGTTGCTCCTTTATGCTTTTTTGGAATTGGCCAGCCAAGGGATCAAATCGGTTTTTTCGTATGCTCGTGTCCAGCAGTCATGGCCGCAACCGTGATAGATCGTCATATCGACATTGCCGCCGCGCGCGCGCAAGGCATCGGCCATCATGTAGGTATACTGAATGGGCACCGTTTCGTCTGCATCGCCGTGAAAGGTTCTGATGGGTGTTTTGGTATTGATATACCACGCAACACCGCCGCCGCAGATGGGAGCAGCCGCGCTGAAGAAATTAGGATAGCGGGCGAGCATGGTCCAAGTGCCAAAACCGCCCATGCTCAGTCCTGTGATGGAAATGCGGTCCATGTCGACATCTTCGGTCCGGGCAATGTGCAGAATCAATTCCATGAGCGCACCCGGGATATTACTCCAGATGTCGCCCTCGGGGCATTGCGGCGAAAGTGTGATCACGTGCGTCCCCATGTAAGATTGATCAATATTAAACACCTTGGCCACGCCGTGCACCGTGATTTTTTCCGGATTGGAGCCGCGTTCACCCGCGCCGTGCAAGGCAACGATCATGGGCAATTTTGTCTCTCCATCGCTGTTGTCGGGACGAGTCAGCATGTATTGCAACGGGATTTTTTCCCCCTTAGGCTCAAATATACCGATTCTTTTCATTTTCATGTCTCCTTTTGCAAATGGTATAAAAAAACAGTCGTCATGTGCGTCATGATGACTGTTTTTTCGCAACAAGGCCATCACATCGCGGCATGATACCTTATTATACTATAATCATGAATATTTTGTCAACCGAAAAATCGTTATTCGGCAATAAAAATGTAAGGATACACGTCTTGGCCGCCCTCGATAAAGTAACACTCAACATCGGGATGCGAGGTGGCGAGATGAGTTTCGATAGCGGCATTGTCCGCTTCGGTTGCGGTTTTGCCGACAAAGACGGACAGCATGGATTTTTCCGTTGCCAGCATTTTGCTGCATAACGCGCAGGAGGCCGCGGCGCAATCTTTTTCGGAAACGAGCATTTGCTTGCCGACAAAGCCGATATAATCGCCGTTTTCGATATGAACGCCATCCAGATCTGCCGTGCGAATGGCAGGGGAAATGGTTCCGGTCGTGGTATGAGCCATGGCCTCGCGGGCCTGCTCAAGAATGGTTTCCACGTTGTCTTCGCCGAGATCCATTGAAGAAATGGCAACATAGCCCGCGCCGAGATCTTTACTCTCGACGACATGAATTTCGGCGCCCGTGTAGATGTCCGCCGCTTGACGGGCGGCCATGAGAATATTGCCGTTATTGGGAAAAACAAAAATATGCTCTGCCGAAATTTTTTCAAAGGCGTCAAGGAAATCGGCGGTGGATGGATTTTGCGTTTGGCCGCCGTTGACGATCACATCGACTCCCAACTCGGTAAAGATCGTCTCAATGCCGTTGCCCGAGCAGACAGCAACGATACCGTATTTCTTTTTTTCTGCGGGAGCGGCGTTCGTAGGGGGGGCATCTTCCGCTACGATGCTTTCGTTATGTTGCAGGGACATATTTTCGATTTTTACGGTTAAAAATTCGCCGAATTGTCTGCAAAATTCCAACACTTTTTCGGGGGTTTTGGTGTGAACGTGAATTTTGACGATGCTACCCGTGCGGAACGATACGACCGAGTCGCCGACAGTGCCGAGAAAGGCGGGAATGACGGATTCGTCAAATGTTGCAAGATCGACTTTGGAACTTTGCAAACGGAGCAACAACTCGGTACAGTAGCCGTAAGTCATCACGTCATCGGAGCCGAAAGCATCCAAATCAACGGAGGCGGTTTTGGCGATCGGAGCCGCGGAACTTTCGCTCTCGTGGATTTCCTCGCCGTTAAGCACACGGTTAAATCCGTCCATGATGTAGAACAATCCGGCACCGCCGCTGTCAACGACGCCTGCTTGCTTGAGCACAGCCAAAATCTCCGGTGTGCGTTGCAACGAGGTGTACATTTCGTGCATCAGATCGGAAAACAGCGTACGGATGGTGCTTTCCGGAGTGAGGCGCGCCACAGCATATTCGGTTGCTTCTCTTGCCACGGTCAATATCGTTCCTTCCGTGGGCGTCATCACCGATCCGTAGGCCTGCTTTACGCCCATGAGCAACGCTTCACCCAATGTTGCGGCATCGGCTTTGTCATGGTGATCCAAACTTTTAGCCATACCGGCGAACAACTGCGACAGAATGACGCCGGAATTTCCGCGGGCACCGAGTAACATGCCGTGCGATAATGTGGTCATGACCTCGGACAAATTGTCGGAATCGATATGTTCCAGCGCGGCGATACCGCTTTCAATAGTCATCCGCATATTATCGCCCGTATCTCCGTCCGGAACAGGGAAGACGTTGAGTTTATTGACCTCGTCTGCGTTGGAACGGAGTTGCACCGCGCCGCCCTGCGCCATTTTGGCGAGCAAATGACCGTCCAAAAATTCCTCAACGGTATTTGCCGTGTCTTGATCTTCACTCGCAGAGGCGGAGGCGTGGTTTTCGATATTCATGGGCTTGAAAACTCCTTTCGAGGATGATTGAATCAAATCTCGTATAATTGTTAATCGTTAAAGTTGAATGGTGCGATTTTATCGTTGCATGATTGTTTTATCGTTCGGTTCCGACAAAGAACACCGCCAAGGTCCCGGGGCCGCAATGCGCTCCGATGACCGCTCCGATGGAGGTAATCAAGGTGACGTTTGCGCCGTATTTCAATTCCAAGATTTCCTTGAGTGTTTGCGCTTCGTCGGGACAATCGCTGTGGCAAATAAAGGCCTCGTTCATATCGACATTCTCAAGCAGTTCGCCGTATTTCTGCGCGATGGCTTCGATAGAATTCTTTCTGCCGCGCACTTTGCCCATGCTGACGAGATGCCCTTCTTTATCCACATGGAGAATGGGCTTGATGCCAAGCACACTACCCACGAAAGCAAGCGTGGGACTGATGCGCCCGCCGCGTTTCAGATAGACCAAATCGTCTACCGTGAACCAGTGGCAGAGACGGGGAGCGTAAGAGCGTGTCAGGTCGGCGACCTCTTCGATCGTCTTTCCGTCATTTTTGGCGCGGGCAGCCAGTGAGACCAAAAAGCCGATTCCAGCCGAGAAAGCAAGAGTGTCAACGGTGATAATCTTGCGGTCGGGATATTCGGCCGAGAGTTGTTCGGCCGCCATGCGGCTTGCGTTGTATGTGCTGCTTCCTCCCGACGAGAAACCGATATAAAGAACATCTTTGCCTTGCTTGAGATATTCTTCGAAAAAAACGCGGAAACGTTCGGCGTTGATGGCGGAAGTTTTGGCGATGCGTCCTTTTCGCATTTGTTCGTAGAACACCTCGTTGGACATTTCATCGCTTTGATATTCTTTGCCGTCATCTTGAAAGCAGAAAGTCATGTTAATGCATTTGACGCCCCATTCTTCAAGTAGGTTCGGGCTGATATCGCACCCGGAGTCTGTTGAAATCGCATATGAATTCATCTCTGTCACCTCTGTCATCGATCATCGTTCTCCTTGTTTTGGTTTTATATCCGGCTGAGACGCGTCATCAATATGTCCTGAAAAGTAAATTGCCGTTTTTACGGTAATATGATATCACAAAAAATTACTTGAGTCAATCCACAGTGTGCGCATACGGGTATACCGAGCAATAACCGACAGTAGAGTCGAAAAATGGCAATTCTACCGGCAGGAGAGTCGCCGAAAAAAGCAGAAATATTTGCGGCTTGCCGCGCATGAGGGCGAAAATTGACAATTTTCTCTTGCAAGTTCACGCTTTTTGTGCTATAATAGAAACAATATGACATCGGCATGGTTGGAACGGAGTTCCGCGATGACAATTACGAGAGGTGCGCGGGACGATTTTGTGTGAGGTCGATGGCCGCTACCTGACCGTTGCCGATGCCGAAAATTCACGGTAGAGACGAAAAAAGCGGTGATTTCTCCTGCGCGGAGAGCGAATTCGGCGCACTGCCCGAGACGGAGCCCGCATGAAACAAGAGAAAGGAGACAGGTATGGAAGAACTCAAAAAGATTATTGCCCGTAATATTATTGATCTGCGTCGGGCGAACAATATGACGCAGTTGGAATTGGCGGAAAAATTGAACTATACCGACAAGGCGGTTTCCAAATGGGAGCGCGGCGAGTCGTTACCCGATATATCGGTTTTAAAGGCGATTGCCGATTTGTTCGGCGTTAAGATCGACTATTTGGTTACGGTTGAGCACGTGGAGGCGGTGTCGGAGATTTTGATGTCGCCCGATGCGGAAGAAGAGGCGGAAAAACGTCGGCGCCGCAGACATTTCAATCACC
>CAZOHP010000094.1:0-6127 GCA_964579815.1 uncultured Lachnospiraceae bacterium | reverse complement strand
AGAATTTTCCTCGGCCGATGTTCCGCACAATTACAGCGGCAATGCTTTTCGCTATCCGCCGCCGACAGCGCTGAAAAATGCGCCGTCCGCTGTGCCGTCGATGCCGGAACGGGAGTCCGAGCCGACACCGAATGTCGACGAGCGAGAGGCTTTGGAGATGCAAGAGACCGAAGAACGGCACGTGGACGAGCAGGAAGAGGGGACAGCGAACGAGATGAGCGAACAGGAGCGAGAGGAGTCGGAGCCGCAAATTTCGCCATCGCATGTTCCGGCGCTGCTCGCGCACGGCATCGGCAACGAGGAATTGCTGTTACTCGGAATGCTGCTGTTGCTGACGGGCAATGAGAATGAACGGAACGATCTGCCGCTTTATTTGTTATTGCTGTTGTTTTGCGGATGAATGAAAAGGGCTGTCGGTGACAGCCCTTTTCGGAGCGATGTTATGATAAAGAGACAAGATCAAGCGAGCGGCCGTAGTCTGTCCATTCGACAGTGAGTGCGGCGCGTTCATCGGCAAGGATGGATTCCACCTGGGCATATTGATAGCGTTGAAACAGTTCTGTGAGATTGGCGGCGATATAAGATTCGCTCAACGGTTGACGGACGATGATGTAAAATCCGTCATCGGTTTCGACGACTTCGCTGATCTCTCCGATTTCCAGCGCGAAAGCGGCGCTCTCGTAACGCTCATCGTACTCGGTTTTCATGAAATAATAGGGGGTGGAGGGGGCGGTGACATCCTCATTATATTTTGAGCCGATGAGTTGTTTGATGTCGGTTCCCGAAGTGAGCATGGCGCGCACTTCCTCGGCGGTTGCTCGGTTTTCCTCAATACTGTCGCCCTCATCGTTACCGACGAATATATGGTAGGTGGCGCACATGTTGGTATCTTGCATGGCGTAATCCATAAAATCAAGTTCGTTGGCGATGATCAGTTCGGCTTCGCTCAGCGTTTTGTTCAAAGCGCTCTCGCATAGGTCGGTGGCCAAGGTGTAGCGGACAAAACGGTCGGTCATATACATGTCTTTGAGCATTTGCTTGTAAGCGGAGCGTCCGCCGAGCATTTCGATCATTTCATCCATTTCGGTTTGTACCGCGGTTAGGATATCTTGATCTTCGGCGGAGATGCCGAACTCGGCGCACACCGATAGGATGGCGGCGTTGATCTTCAAGGCTTCGACGATCTCCTCGGTCAACTGTGGCAGATAGGTTGAAATTTTTGTTTCGTCTGTCCATGTATCGGCTCCGTATTTGGCCGTATATTCATCGCGGTAGGCCAGGGTGATATAGCGCAATTCGTCGTAGAGAATGTCGTAGCCTGCGCAGGTGGCGACGACTTTCAGTTCCTGCTCGGTCGATTTGATGGGACGAGATGCGGAGCACGCGGTGAACGTGCCGCACATCAGCACAAGGGCCAGCAACAAGAGAACGATGCGGCAAAGAGCGGTGTGTTTCATTTGGATAACCTTCCTTTTCAATACGTCGATACGGTTATTATACCCCCTTTTTGTGTCCGGCTTGTGAATAAACGGCTGTTTTTACGATATTTTTGACGAAAATGCGCAAAAGGGGTGTACAAAGGTCGAAAGCGATGATATAATAGATATCATGGGCGATGTACGCCGAATACCGGTACATGAAAAATACGATGATTTGAAAACGGAACGACTTATGAGACATATTTATTTGATCAATCCCGCCGCAGGGCGCGGCGATTCGAGCGAGAAACTCAAGGCGGCGATCACCGCTGCTTATACCGACGCCGAGGAAACTCCCGACATTTATTTGACAACGGGGGTGGGCGATGCCACGCGTTTTGTGCACACATGGTGCGAGGAACACCCCGGTGAGCAGGTGCGTTTTTACGCCTGCGGCGGTGACGGGACATTGAACGAGGTTGTCGGCGGTGCGGCGGAACACAAAAACGCGGCGGTCGGTATATTGCCTGTCGGTACGGGAAATGATTTTGTGCGCTGCTTTACCTTACCCGAGCGCTTTTTGAATGTGGATGCGCAACGGGCGGGGCAGGAGATTGAGATTGATCTGATGCGTTGCAACGGAAAGTACGGTATCAATCTCATCAATACGGGGTTTGATTGCGAGGTTGTGGTGAAAACGAGCGAGATCAAGCGGCGTCCGTGGGTGCCGTCGGGCATGGCCTACGGCATGGGGGTGGCGATCGAATTGATTCGCAAACCGGGAGTCAAAGTTGAATTGTCGATCGACGGTGAGGAAAGCGAAAAACGCGAACTGCTCCTGTGTGCGATCGGCAACGGTGCATTTTACGGCGGTGGTTTCAAGCCGTTGCCGTATGCTTCGCTGTCGGACGGAATGCTCGATATATGTGTGGTCAACAATGTCAGCCGCGCTCAGTTTATTCGCCTGGTCGATGCATATAAAAAGGGGGAGCACGTGGTGCCCGCCAACCGTGACATCTTGCGGTACGGGCGTTGTCGCTCGGTGGTGATGAAATTTCCGACGGCGCAGAATGTTTGTATGGACGGCGAGATCATGCAATTGACCGAATGTTGCATTGAGGTGGTGCCGCGTGCGCTTCGGCTGGTTGTTCCGCGCGGAAGTGCGCCGATGATTTCCCCGGAAGATCGGCAAGAGGAGCAACGAGACTGCGAGACGGTCGGCGCGGTACGATGATCGACAGATGGATATTTTGGTAATATCGGATACGCACGGGCGAAGATCGGCGCCGGATGCTTTATTGAAGCAACTCAATTTCCGTCCGAGGATGGTGCTGTTTTTGGGCGATGGGGTGCGTGATCTTGCACCGCTGCTTGGGGACGGGATGGATTATTATGCCGTGGCGGGCAATTGCGACGGCTCGACCGTTTTCCCGGTCGATGAGCCTTTGGTACGAACGGTGGTGGCGGAGGGCTGTCGTATTGTCATGATGCACGGGCATACGTTCGGCGTGAAATACGGGGAACGGGATGCCATCCGCTATGCGGTGGAACAGAACGCGGATGTTCTGCTTTACGGGCACACGCACAGGCCCTGTGTTCACACGGTATGTGCTGAAGAGACGGGAAACGGCAAGCCGCTGATCGTGGCCAATCCTGGTAGTTTGGGGGAGCCGCGCGACGGAGGCCGAGCGAGTTTCGGCGTATTGACCGTGCGGAACGGAATATACATGTTTTCGCACGGGGAATTGTTGTAAGATGCGGGATGTATGAAAAATGACCGCCGAACACCTTTTTGCGGTTGTTTCGACGGTCGTTTTTCTCTTGTAACTTGTAATCAGACGGGAATGCTCGGTGCATTCTCGACGATGTCCGCTGTGGCGGTTTCGTTCGTTTCGGCGGCGCGGGCTGCCTCGGCGGCCAATTCTTGTTCGTATGCCGCGATGACGGCCTCCTCCAGCGAGGTGCGGAACTGAGAATTGATGGGATGGACGATGTCACGGTAGGTATCATCCGGATTCTTGCGGCTGGGCATCACGATAAAAAATTTATCGCGTGCATGGATCACTTTGATGTCATGAACGGCGAGTTGTGCGTCGAATGTGACCGACACGATGGCTTTCATGGGGCCGTCGTCAAACAGTTTTCTGACCTTTACATCGGTAATTTGCATTTTTTGTCCTCCTTGGTGGTTGATATGCATTGAAGCCTATGATTTGTTTACGCTTATATTATAAAGCACAATTGTGTCATTTATTCAATTGTTTTTTGTCCGTTATGTGAAATTACGATGCTTTTTGTTTTTTGCGGGTAAATAAAATATGAACATTTTTCTTTTACCCGTCGGCATCGAAGCAAAAGAGGGAGTGGTATATCAATGTCTTCACCGAATACGCATTTCGGCGCCGCTGTCATCGGGCGCATGCTCGCGGGTGTCAATGCGATCTATTTTCTCGGAATCGGCGGGATCAGCATGTCTTCATTGGCGATGATGAGCGCACGGCGCGGTATGCGCGTGGCGGGGTACGACCGTACGCGGACATCTCTGACCGATGAGTTGGAAGCGCAGGGAATTGCGGTTTATGATGAGGCTGACCTTTCTCATTTGAACGGCTTCGGAGCGGTGGTCTACACGGTGGCCATTCCCGAGGAGCATCCCGAATATACTGAAGCGAAACGACGAGGGTTGCCGCTGATCTCTCGCTCGGATTATCTGGGGTATCTGATGCTGGATTATGCGTCTCGCATCGGCATTGCGGGCAGTCACGGCAAGAGCACGGCGACTTGCATGTGTGCGCAGATATTGATGAGCGCGATGAGAGAGCCGACGGTGCTTTCGGGTGCGGCGATGCGCTCCATGGGCGGGGCATTTCGCTTGGGCGGGCGCGAGACGATGGTGTTTGAGGCATGTGAATACAAAGATTCTTTTTTGGACTTCAATCCGACGGTGGCGGTGATTCTCAATGCGGAACTTGACCATGTCGATTATTTTCACGATATGGAGCAGTTGCGAGACTCGTTTGCGGCATTTGCCGAACGGGCAGGCCGAGACGGCACGGTGATCTACAATGCCGATGACGCCGAAACGGTGCGCGCGTTGGCGAATGTGACGGCGCGGCGCGTGACGTTCTCCCGCGACGGTATCGATGCCGACTACCGTGCGTCGGGCGTGCGTGTGGAACGCGGGTTCGCTTCGTTTACGCTGATGTATCGCGGGCAGATGATGGGGCATGTGTGCCTGCATGTGCCGGGGACACACAATGTGTACAATGCGTTGGCGGCGGCGGCCGCGGCGCGCGAGATCGGTGTGTGTTCGCGTGATATCGTGCGAGGCTTGGAAGAATTCGGCGGCGCGGCGCGGCGTATGGAATACAAAGGGCGATTGCATGGGGCGGTCGTTTACGACGATTACGGACACCATCCGACGGAGGTTGAGGCAACGTTATGCGAGGCGGGGCAACTGGGGGGCGGCCGATTGATTTGCGCGTTTCAGCCGCATACTTACAGCCGCACGGCGACGCTGTTTGACCGCTATGTCCATGCGCTGAGAAAGGCTGATCGAGTGATTGTGGCGCCCATTTATGCGGCGCGGGAAACCGACACGCGCGGCGTCAGCGCGGAGGTGCTGGCGACGGCGGTCGGGGGCGGAGCGATCGGTTGCCAAACTATGGACGAAGTGGCGGCGGCCGTGATCGCCGAGGCACGTCAGGGTGACACGGTGATTATTATGGGAGCAGGCAACATTGACGGGATTTACGGACAATTGCCCTTGGAGCGGGATTGAAAATCATTCGAATAAGCGCGGAATATCGGGAATTTTCATCCGGTATGGACGGTTTCGGCGCAAGGAATTTGAGAGTTTCTTGTTGCCGTCTGTTTGATTTTGCTTGACACACGGTGAGTTTTCTGCTATAATGAAATGGTATGATATCGGCAATTGCCGAAAGGAGGTGTGCACATGGCGTTTGATATGCTTGTGGGAAACGAGACGCTACGTGCACGGCTGAAAGCCAATATACGGGCGCATGCGCTGGCTCATGCCTATCTGATTGAGGGGGCCGAGGGAAGCGGTCGCAGGACGCTGGCAACGGCGCTGTGTGCCGCGCTGGCCTGCGAAGCGTCCGAACATTCGTTGCCGTGCGGGCGGTGTGCCGCATGCCGCAAGGTGCTGGAGGGCAAAAGTCCCGATGTGATTCGTATTACATGTGGCGGAAAGACGAGCATCGGTGTGGATGATGTGCGTTTCTTGCGAGCCGATGTACTGGTGCCGCCCAATGATTTGGAAAATAAAATTTATATCATCGAAGAAGCCGACAAAATGACGACCCAGGCGCAGAATGCGTTGCTGTTAACGCTGGAGGAGCCGCCGCCTTATGTATTGTTTTTGTTGCTTTGCGAGAGCGCGACGGGGATGCTGGATACGATCCGTTCGCGGGCGCCGTTACTGCGGTTGGAGCCGGTGCGACGGGAACTGATGAAAGATTGGTTGTGTGACCGGGAACCATCTTTTGCTGCGCTATCGGAGAAAGAGCAGACGCAGATTTTGCTGTTGGCCGATGGTAGCATCGGGCGGGCATTGGTGCTTTCCGATCCTAAGGAGCGACAGCCGCTCCTGGAACGACGGGCATTGGCTGCGTCTTACGTGGAGGCGGTTTTGAAGAAACGTGAGGACCGCGAAATGCCGGAACTGACGGCGGCGTTCGGTTCGAAGC
>CAZOHP010000093.1:0-6205 GCA_964579815.1 uncultured Lachnospiraceae bacterium | reverse complement strand
ACCCGCTTCATTCGCTTTTGACGCCGAACGCCGACGATGCTTCAACCGAAGCGGACCGAGACGAAATTGCTCGTATCAAGCAACGTGCCGCGTGGGATTTTCCGTCCGAACGCAAGCCGGATCTCTCGGGGTCTGTCATCGGACTTCCCTCCTATATTTTAGATTACAAACACGCGGAGGCTACCTCATGAGTGTGCCTCAAACGCAAAAAAATGCCATTGGCATGGCGGGCGAGCAAATTGCCGTGCAATTTTTGCAGGATCACGGATATACTGTCATGGAGCGAAATTTCCGCCACAGTCATCAAGAGATCGATATTATTGCCAAAGACGCCGAATTTGTCGTTTTCGTCGAAGTCAAGACGCGCTCTTGCGCAACGCCGGAATCTCTAACCTACGGTCGTCCCGCTCGCGCAGTCGGAATACAGAAACAGCGCAATGTGTTGTCGGCTGCCAAGGCATATCTGCAACAACATGCCGACCTCGGTCTGCAACCGCGTCTGGACGTCATAGAAGTTTATCTTCGTCGTTCGCCCGTCGGTACGTTACCGACAGCGCTCAAGATTAACCACATCCGCAATGCTTTTCTCACTCGTTGAAAGGAGTGCTATGATACCCGATTATATCGATCTGCACTGCGACACCGCTTACGAGTTATATCACCAACATCAAGGCCTTACGACGAACACGTTGGCCGTCTCGCTTGACGGCGCCGACCGTTATCCGCATTACGCTCAGTTTTTCGCTGTTTGGAGCGACAGTCGGCAAAGCGATGAGGCTGCCTACGCCGATTTTCTTGCCATTGCCGATCATTGGAAACGCGAGATCGCGCTCTGCACGCGCATGACGCAGGTGCGTTCCTTTGCCGAATTGCGTGACGCATGGCAACGCGGTCAATGTGCGGCGCTGCTCGCCGTTGAGGACGCGCGGCTGCTGAGCGGCAAGCCGGAGCGTCTCGACGAATTCCGCCGACGCGGCGTGACCTATCTGACACTCGGGTGGTCGGGACGCAGTTGCATCTGCGATTCGCATGACGTACCGGAAGACGAGGATGAGGGGCTGACCGATTTCGGACGCGTTGTGGTTCGCCGCTGTTTTGAACTCAACATCGTTCCGGACATTTCACATGCCGGCGCACGGACGACCGACGAGGTATTAACGCTGGCCGAAGCGGCCGGAAAAAGCGTTCTTGCCACGCACTCCGATTCTTACTGTGTATACCCTCACACGCGTAATTTGCGCGACGATCACGCCCGACGGTTGTTTGCCTTGGGTGGTCTTGTCGGAATTAACTTATGCGAGTACCATCTGCGCGACTGCACCGATTCCCGAGCCACCGTCGAGGACGTATTGAGGCACGTCGATCATTGGTTGGCGCTGGGCGGCGAGCATAGCATCGCCATCGGCGGCGATTTGGACGGTGCGCCGTTGCCTGCGGGCATCCATCGCGTAGAAGATGTAACTCTGCTGGCCGACGCCATGGCTTCCCATGGCTATGACGACGACCTCATCCGTCGCATATTCAGTCAAAATGCGCAAGAATTTATTGAAAAAAGTTTCGGCTGACCGTCGGTCATCCGTCGGATCAAACGATTCACAGAGAAAGGATATAAAAACATGAACTACTTCAGCACACGCGACACACGCCGCGAACTCGGCGTCTCGGCCGCACAGGCCATCAAGCAAGGTCTTGCCGGTGACGGCGGCCTGTTCGTTCCCGAATCGCTCCCCGCACTGTCGGATGAATTTCTGCACGAATTGTGCGCAGACGACTACGCTACACGCGCCGCTAAAATCATGAAACTGTTTCTTGAAGATTATACCTACGAGGAACTGTTGAATGATTGCCAAGCGGCCTACGCGCCCACTGCTTTCCGCGGCGGCGCCGCACCTTTGCGCAAGGTTGAGCAAAATTTGTATTCTCTTGAGTTGTGGCACGGCCCGACAGCGGCATTCAAGGATATGGCGCTGCAAATCATGCCCCGGCTTCTCTCCCGCGCTCTCAGAAAAACGGGCGAAGATCGCACGGCGCTCATTCTCGTTGCCACCTCGGGAGACACCGGCAAAGCCGCGTTGGAGGGCTATCGCGACATTGATCAAATCAAAATGATCGTGTTCTACCCCGTTGACGGCGTCAGCCGTGTGCAAAAATTGCAAATGGCAACACAAGAGGGTGACAATGTTCGCGTGCTGGCCATCCGCGGCAATTTCGATGATGCGCAAACAGGCGTCAAAAAGATCTTCGGTGATGCCGTTGTCGCCGATCGCCTCAACGCGGGCGGGTATCTGCTCTCCAGCGCCAACTCCATCAACTGGGGACGTCTGCTCCCGCAGATCGTTTACTATATTTCCGCTTGGTGTGACTTGATCAACGAAGACAATCTCAAAGCGGGCGAGACGTTCAATGTTTGTGTGCCCACAGGCAATTTCGGCAATATCTTCGCCGCCTATCTTGCGCGCCGTATGGGACTGCCCATCGGAAAATTGATCTGCGCGTCCAATCAAAACCACGTTCTGACCGATTTTTTGCAAACGGGTACATACGACCGTAACCGCGCGTTCCATTTGACCATGTCGCCTTCCATGGACATCTTAATTTCAAGCAATCTTGAACGGCTTCTCTATTTCACGGCGGGCAGTGCGGCAACCGCAGATTATATGGCTCAATTGAATACAACCGGCCGCTACACGGTCAGCGCCGCCGTTAAGGCCGAGATCGACAAGGTATTCGTCGGCTATTATGCTGATGAGCACGACACGGCAACCACCATTGAAAACGTGTGGAAAAAGAACCGTTATCTGTCCGACACGCATACCGCCGTTGCTCTCTCGTGCGCCGAAAAATATCGCACCGAAACCGGGGATACCGCTCCTATGGTCGTAGCCTCAACGGCAAGTCCTTATAAATTTGCCAACAACGTCTACCGCGCCATCACGGGCAACGAACCGACCGATGAACTCTCCGCCTTGGATGAGTTGTCCGCACTGACGGAAACCGAGATCACCTATCCGCTGGCCGGTTTGGCTACGCGCGCCGTCCGTTTCCGGGATGTCATTGATGCCGCCGACATGACCGATTCCGTCTACGAAACACTGGGGCTGTAAAGTTGCAAAGGAAAAAGCGGCTGTCGCCAAACGACAGCCGCCCCCTTGATCGGGTCGGGAAATCTCAGTTTTCTTTTTGACGGAAAGTCGCGCAAACCGTGTCCTGCGGAGTGGCTGCATAACTCGGACCGACAGCGATTTCCTTGGCGGTACAATGTGTTTCGCAATCATGATGCACACAGTTTGTCACATTACAAACAATACCGCTGATGTGTTTTTTGTTGCCGCATTCGGCATCTGTGATCTCGCAGCCGCAGCCGCCTTTGTTTTTCTGATCCATCATTTTCTCGCTCCTGTTTTTTCTTTGTTCCGTTCCCGGCACGGGTCGACGGACAAATTTATTTTTCCCGCGCCTCGCCGTTTTATCCGCAAGGTGCATCATTTTCCGAAAGAAAGGAGACACCATGGCACTGTTTGTTTTGTCTGACCCGCATTTGGCCATCGCTCATGCGGAAAAATCCATGGACGTTTTCGGCCCGCGCTGGCAAAACTATATGTTCCGCTTGGAAAAAGGATGGCGTGCCGTGATCAGCGACGAAGACACGGTCGTTTTACCCGGCGATATTTCCTGGGCAATGACGCTCTCCGACGCGCGCGAGGATTTTGCGTTTCTCAACCGCTTGCCCGGCCGAAAACTGATCGGCAAAGGCAACCACGATTTTTTTTGGACAACCACCCAAAAAATGAATCGTTTTTTTGAGGAAAACGGTTTTTCCACACTGCGCATTTTGTACAATAACTCTTACTTGGTCGAAAACATGATCGTTTGCGGCACACGGGGCTGGTTTCCGGATGAAAAGCAACAAAAAACGGTGGGGGACGTAGACTATTCCAAGATCGTCAACCGTGAATTGATTCGGCTTCGCCTCAGTTTGGATGCCGCCCGCGCACTGCAACGCGAGCATGGCGAACCATTTGAAATCATCCCTTTTTTACACTTTCCGCCGGTTTACGGTGATTTTCACTGTCGGGACATCACCGATCTGCTCGCCGAATACGGTGTTCGGCGTTGCTATTTCGGCCACATCCATGTTCCCGTACCATCAAACGTTCCCGTTGAGATCGACGGCATCCGCTACTATTTGTGCGCCGCAGATCATCTGCGTTTCACTCCATTGCCTGTTTTTCCGATCGAAAAAATCCGTTCGATGTGATCTGCGGGCAATTTTATTGAAAAAATCCCGATAAAAACGAAAAAAGCTCTTGACTTTTCTCGCAAAAAACTGTACAATATTTATTGTATGTAATTTTCAGCAAACGCTGCATTCGGAGGAAAAAGAAATGGCACTGACCAAAAACGAAAAAAACGAACAGGGACAGATCGTCCTGGAATTCAACGTTGAAAAAGAGGTTTTCGACGCTGCCGTTGAAAAGGAATACCGCAAAGAAGCAAAAAAGATGACCGTTCCCGGTTTCCGTAAGGGAAAGGCTCCTCGTTCCGTCATTGAACGGATGTACGGCAAGGGTGTCTTTTACGAGGGCGCATTCAACGCGATTCTGCCCGAGGCTTACGAGGCCGCAGTGAAAGAGGCTGCCATCGATGTCGTCGGCCAGCCCGAATTCGATGTTGTCTCTTGCGACGATAACGGCGTCGTCTTTTCGGCCGTTGTTTATGTCAAGCCCGAGGTCGAAATAAAGGATTATTTCGGCATTGAAGTTCCCAAGGAAGTCGCCCCCGTAACCGAGGAAGAGATCGAAAACGAAATATTCGGCGTGCGCAACCGCAACTCGCGCGAGACCGATATCACCGACCGTGCCGCCGAAAACGGCGATACCGCCACCATTGATTTCGAGGGCTTTTCCGACGGTAAACCGTTCGAAGGCGGTAAGGGCACCGATTATCCTTTGGAGTTGGGATCGAATTCGTTCATTCCCGGATTCGAGGATCAGATCGTCGGTCACAATGTAGGCGATCAGTTTGACGTCGACGTCACTTTCCCCACCGAGTATCACGCTCCCGATCTGGCCGGAAAAGAAGCCGTCTTCAAAGTTACGTTGAAGCAACTTCAAAAAATCGAATTGCCCGAATTGGACGATGAATTTGTCAAAGATGTTTCCGAGTTCAACACGCTGGATGAATATCGCGCCGATTGGAAGGCAAAACTGGAAAAGCAGCATGAAGAGCGCGCCAACGCCGAATTTGAAAACGAGTTGATGACGGCCCTCAAAGAAAAGTTGGTTGCGAATATCCCCGAGCCGATGTTCGTCGAAGAGACCGAAAACTTCGTTCGCGACTACGACAATCGTCTGCGCATGCAGGGATTGGACATGAACACCTATTTCAAATACACCGGCCTTACGTTGGAAAAATTACGTGAGCAGTTGCGTCCGCAGGCCGAAAGCCAAGTCAAGTGCCGTCTGGCGCTGGAAAAAATCGCTCAATTGGAGAACATCATCCCCACCGACACCGAAGTCGAAGAGGAATATGCGACCATCGCAAAAGCGTATAATATGGAAGTTGATCAAGTCAAAGCCATGGTTGCCGCCGATGCGATCATCGCCGATATGAAAGTCAAAAAGGCAATGGAGTTGGTAAAAGAAAAAGTTGTTATCGTTGCCAAAAAGGAAGAGGCGGCCGACACCGAAGCTTCCAACTGATTTGAACGGACACAGCCCGGCAACGCTCATGCTGCCGGGCTGTCTGCAATTACATGAAAACACGGAGGCTATTGTCATGCAAGATTTCATTCATCCCCACGCAGCACTCGTCCCCACGGTCGTTGAACAGACCGGCAAGGGCGAACGTGCTTACGATATCTATTCTCGACTGCTCAACGACCGCATCGTCTTTCTTTCCGATGAGGTCAACGACGTAACGGCCTCGCTGGTTGTCGCTCAGTTGCTTTTCCTGGAAGCTGAGGATCCCGACAAAGACATCAGCCTGTATATCAACAGCCCCGGTGGCTCGGTGACGGCAGGCATGGCCATTTACGATACCATGAATTTTATTAAATGCGATGTTTCAACCATTTGTATCGGCATGGCCGCCAGCATGGGGGCATTTTTGCTCTCCTCCGGGACCAAAGGCAAGAGAATCGCTTTGCCGAACAGTGAAATCATGATCCACCAACCCTTGGGAGGTGCCAAGGGGCAAGCAACCG
>CAZOHP010000092.1:0-6308 GCA_964579815.1 uncultured Lachnospiraceae bacterium | reverse complement strand
GAATTTCGGAGAGGAGCCTTTATCGGAAGAGGAAAACATACGAGTTTTAACATAAAATGTCACATTTTCCAAAATTCAATATCATTGCAGACGAAGTTCTTTCGTCGATTCTCCGAGAATTTTTCCGTCGGATAATCCCTCGGAATCAATTCAATATACCTTGAGGTTTCCGTTTGCCCGTCAACACCCTCTTTGTTCAATGTGCAACGGGCAAAGCGGACCGTATTTTTGATCATATAATTTCGGTGATATTCTTTGGCAAATCCGGTTCCGTTATAATCGGCGATCGGATTTTCAAAGACCGGCTCATCCGCCAATAACAGATCGCGAAGACGCGGAAGTGAAACATATTCCCCGTTTTGATCTTTTAAGTACAGTCTCCACGTCGGATCAAGCATGATTCGTTTTCCTAACGGCAAAAGACAATCCACCACAACATGGCAATCTTCAAACGGATCTTCATACGGCAAGCAAATAACATGCTGAGCCTTGATTCCGTTCAAGCGAAGAAGCGAGGCCAAGAGAATGGCAAGCCCACGACAATTCGTTTTGTGTTCGTTTTTTTCGCAAAACTCAATAAGGTCCGTTATTTTTTTCCCGGAACTCAAGCCGCCGGAACCATTATGTCCAAAATGATCGCACACAAAATCAAGCAAACGAAAAACAAGTGCATCGTCGGTGTTTTCCAATCCGTCTATGTATTGGGAATAGTTATATTTTCCCAATATCGTAGGAAGATCGCCGCCCAAAACAAATCGATCATCACAGCCGTATTCTTTGTTTCTGTCATATTCGGCATATTGCTTCAGAATTTCAATCCTTGTTTGATCACTGTTCGGGACATATATTTCCGGCGGGAGATATTGATACGGCGCATCCTCCGGCATATCGTTAAGTTTCACATACTTGACGGGAGTTGTTTTTCCGTGCTGAGTATAGAAGCCCTCAAGTTCTCCGTTGACATATTGAACGCGATATACCATGCGATAATAGTCATCATTGATTTCATAACACAAATACCCGTCCTTTTCATAGACGCAGTTTGGCTCGAAATTGTAATACCCGCTTGACGAAAACGACATTTTCATACGGAGCGGCGTTTCATCGAAAATGTTGATGGTTTCGCCCATATCTTTTTTATACCATTTTCCGATCAAATGTCTATCCATAAGGGCTCCTTTCGGAAATTATTTCTTTTTCTTTTTCAGAATGATCGCCATAGCAGCAACCGCCGCAACAACGACCGCCGCGCAACAGGCGGCAATGCCCAAAAGCAGGCCGTTACTTCCCTTTTCATCTGTCGGCTCATCAGAAGGCTCGCCAGAAGGGTCATCAGAGGGCTCGCCGGGAAGTTGTTCCGATGGATTGGTTGCCGGCTTATCGCTTGTACCCGGATCGGTCGAGGGATCATCGGGAAGTTGCTCCGACGGGTCCGTTGTAGGTAGATCGCTCTTACCGGGGTCAGACGGTTCGTCCTGCGTTTCGGAGGAAATTGCCAATGTCAGCGAGCGCATTTCTTGATTGGACGGATGGTAAGACGATTCATGGTAAGGGGAGTAATACTGAATTTCGCATTTCGTGCCGTCCGCGCTGAAGCGCAGAATGCCGAGCATTCCCATCGCATCGGAAGCAAAATATGAAACATCCTGCATCTGCGCATTGATCATGACCTGCGGCACGGCATACCCTGCCGCGTTTTTATCCGTGCGCGTCAGCACGTGGCCGTCGCTCGTTTCGGCATGTCCGCACAACAGCATTTTGACGTTCTCGTGCGGATAGACCAATTGCTCCCAAATGGGAGACGAATCGCCGTTCGGCCAATTGGCGGGTGTGCTCATCAGTTCACCCAAATAACCGCCGATTTCGGTATCCTGTTTAGAATACGGCATCCATTGCGTGGTGTAAGTCGCATTATCCCCCGTGATATAGGAATGCGTGGTCAAAATGACGTTATCATCCTGATATTGCTCCAAAATCTGCTCTGCCCATTCGATCACGTGAGCACGGGGCAAATATTCCAGTTGCAATATCATCCACTGCACACCGTTGACGTTGAAACGATAATAACTGTTTTCGGTTGTGCTGACACCGTAAGGATCCTTAAAATAGTCGACAAAATAGGTTGCTCCCATATTTTGGTTGATATAATCCAATCCGAAATATGCTTGATAATTCGTGGAATCACGCAAGGTGTGAGTTGTATCATTGACAGGCAGACAACTGCCGGGATAATCGTGGTTTCCCGTCATATTGCTCCATGACACCTTATCGGCAAACAGATCAAAGCCGTCTCTGGCGGTCTGCCACTGCGAAGGGTCGGCTGTCCATGTGCTGTCTCCCGCACCGATCACATGAATGATATTTTCCGTTTCGACATTGTCCGCGATCCACTGAGCAGCCGCCATCCATTCATCGGTAAACTTTCCCGTCACCAATTCTTGGATATCGGGAATAAACACGATACTGTAATAATCCTCGCCGATGACGTCGGTCGGAATTTTGTAATTTTCCCATTGATCCGCGCGTGAACCGCGAGGAATCGCGGCATTGGAATATTTCGAGGTGTCCTGCTGAGAAGTCAAAATATTCGTGGTGTCGCCGATCAACAGCCAACTTCCGAGCAAACCCTGCGTATTTGCATCCAGGTGATTGGACGCAACACCCTGCTTGGGAATTCGTCCGTCGGCGATTTCATTTGCACTGCGAACGTCACTCCATGCGCGAACATCGCCGATCCAACCGACAAAACGGTATTCTCCGAGCGCATTTGCGGCAATGCAATGTTTTTCCGTCGGTTTGATATCGGCCGTTCCCGTCGCATCTTTTTCGGCAACAAGCGCACCGTCGGCATAAAGCAGGAATTTTCCCTGCGACATGTCGCGAACCAGCGCCAGATCCATCCACTGTCCCGTATAGGCGTTCACATCTGTCACATACGATTTCTCGCCCCACGTCCAGGCGACATTGCCGCCGATCGTCAGCCAAAGTGCAACGGTATTTCGGTTGTCAACTCCGGCATTGGAGAAAATATGGTACATCGGCGCGGAATTGTCTTGACTTGTGCCCGCGCTTTCCGTAGGAATGATCTCCATTTCGGTAACATACAGTTCGGTCTCGATCTGCGATGCGGTCAACCCCCAAATACGGGTATAGTTGATAGCAAAAAGGTTCAGATCGCCCCCCGTGATATCGCCGCTCGCCAAAGGAAGCACGATATGGTTCCAACCGACCTGCAATTGTTTGAATACAGACAGCCTGTCGCTCGTCCAACCGCGTTCTTCCACATCACAAGTGCCCGAACTGGTTAACTCAATGCACGAAACCCCCGGGAATGCCCCTGTCGAGGTGTACAGCCAAAAACTCAGTGCCAAATTGTCCACGGTATAGACCGACGGGATGACCACTTCGGTAAATTTTTTACCTGCCAAACCGAAATAACCTCCTACGGGTACCGTACCGCCTTTCCATGTAAGCCCTGCGGGTACGCCGTAACGTTCCGTGTCTGCTTGTGTGGTCGTTCCGCTCTTGGCGGTCATTGCATAGGAACCGTCCGTGCGCGCCGCACCGGTCGCTCCCAGTGACCACGTATTTGACGACATCTTCTCCGATTTTATGCTTACTTCAATGGTGTTGGGTGTTCCGTCAAGCGGCTCACTCAACTGCATGTAAACATCATCGGTACCGAATTCTATGCCGACAACCGTAGAATCCACGACCGATACCTCCCAAACGGTGATCTTGGAATTTTTGGTCACCGCCGCTGTAACGGGCGTAGTATAAAAGCGGAACCAATTGATTGTCTCATACATATTGAAACGCGCCTGTCCGCCATCGGTGTATCCGCCTTTCCTGCCGATCGGGACGATGACTTCGTTGAGTCCCGCTTTCCAATGAACCGCCGTAGTGCCACAATTCAGTTCCGATTTATCGCAGGTTGCCTGTGCCAACTCTATGCTGCCGCCTTTATTCATGGCCTCCGCCGCAGCTTCATCCAGCGTAACACGGATATACAGTCCCAATTTGTCGATCGAGAGTGTCTTGGGAAGTTTCAAGCCGAAATCCCGTCGGCTCCACTCAATATATTCCCCCGTGTTTCTGGATATCGTTGTGCCGCTCGTACCGCCATCATAAATCACCCATTTTTCCATCGGTTGCTCCTGTGCTTTGCCGGGAAAAATCATTCCGGTCAAACAACATGTGGCTGCGCACGCCAAAGACAGCACTTGTTTCCATACTCGTTTCATCATCTGCTTTTCTCCGTAAATAATTAAGTAGTAATCGTATTTTTGAATACGATCCGTGGTTATTATAGCATATTCTTTCGGTATTTGCAACAAATTTGCACAAAAAAAAAATAAAAAATAAATAATTATTTTGTCATTTATGCTTTTCATTCGATTGCTATTGCATTTTAATCGAATACGTGATATAATATACAAGCCGTTGTCAAACGTTATCAAAAAGGAGGGTGGTGCGCACAGCACCCGTGTGACATTGATGGATTTTGCATTAAAAATACGCGAGCGCAGCCGCATCGTCAATACCGTTGCTTCATGGCAGGAGACCTTGGCCTACCCCGTCTTGTTTGCCCTGCTATGTGCCGTTTCCGGCTTGTTCGACAAGCGGGTATATCTGCCGATCTTTGCCGTCATCGGCGTGCTGGTCGTCTTTTCCGCATTGTTCACCAAAGATCTCAAGGTGCTCCTCGTTCCTTTTTTTACCGTTTACTATTCCCTTGGCAGCGACAGCGATTCTTTGGCCGGGCTTCGCGAAAAATTGACAGGCGTTTTCGATCCCCGTGCTTTTTTTTGCGTTTGTTTGATCGGCGCGATCATGTTTATCGCCATTTGCTTTCGCCTGGGCAGAGACGGCGTCTTTGCCGACATTTTCAAGCATCGCGGTCCGTTTCTTTACGGTATTTTGGCAATTGACGCCGCCTTAATACTCAACGGTCTATTTTGTTGGAAATGGCAACCGGCAGACCTCATGTGCGGCGTCTTGTTTGCGCTCGGATTGACATTTTGTTATTGTACGTTCGGCGCGATTTTGCGTCGGGATAAATCTCCGGCAGCCTATGTTGCTTTTTGCACGGTCTGCACGATATGCGCGGTTCTCATTCAAGTCGTAGTGCTGGTTTTGCGACTGCATGCCGCCGACAGGTTATTCTATCATTCGAGCGAAAATCTCATTCCCGCCCTGTGTCGCGGCAATATCCAACTGGCGTGGGGATATGCCACCTACATTTCCGGCGTCTTGATTTTGGGAATTCCCGCTGCTATCTATCTGGCCAAAGATCAGCGGTTTCCCGCAATCGGTTACATGTTGTCTTTCCTGTTTTTCGGCGGTGCGCTGCTCACCGGTACACGCTCGGGATTTTTAACCGGCAGTATCGTTTTGATCATCTGCGCGCTACTCGCCTGTTTTCAAGGCAAAAATAAACGAAACATACGCTTTTGTGTAATCATCACACTACTGGCTTTAGCAGCGGCCACGCTGTATATCGATCGAGCCGTTATGCCGCTATCCGAGGCCTTGAGTGAATTCCGCTTATTTTTCCGGCTGGATAATCAGCATTTGGAAACCGAAACTCGTCTCAAACTGTGGAAAAACGGAATAGAAGATTTCTTGTCCTCCCCTGTATTCGGTGTTGGGTTCAGTGATGGCGGCGTGTTGGAAAAAAATCAGTATTCCAACGTATTCAACGACATGTATCACAATGTTGTCATTCAATTCATGGGAGCGACGGGAATTGTCGGGCTTCTGGCATTCATATGGCACCTTGCGGATATCAGCCGTGTGTTCTTTTATCGTTTCTCCGTTGACCGAGCACTGCTTTTAATGTTGCCGATCACCATTCTTGTGACCTCACTGGCCGACAATTTCTTTTTCTGCTTTAATTTTCAAATTTACTACGCCGCATATTTGGTGCTTGTCGAGACGGATTTTGTCGGATCTGCCGTTTCATCGCCGCTGAAAACAAAAAAATCTTGAAATCTTTCATATTTTTTGAAAAACGTCTTGCAATTTCCGATCATATGTGGTATAATATTGAGCGTTGAGGATTTCAAGCATACGGAGAGGTATCGAAGTGGTCATAACGGGGCTGACTCGAAATCAGTTTGCGAGCAATCGCACGCGGGTTCGAATCCCGCCCTCTCCGCCAATCAAAACCTAAATCGAACCCATAAAGTTTGGTTTAGGTTTTTTGTTTGCAAAAATCAAGGATATATCTACGTTTTTCGGTTGTGGTAATGCAACCGTTTTTCTTTTTTGGTGTTCGTATAGCCGTTGTTTTGTCCGTTATTCCG
>CAZOHP010000091.1:0-6386 GCA_964579815.1 uncultured Lachnospiraceae bacterium | reverse complement strand
CATATTCATCGACATGGGACACGAGATCATCGGAGGGGTGCGCTTGACGCTGACTTCCCCCGCCGTACACAGCATCCGGCTCCATTTCGGCGAGGAACTGAACGCGGACGGCTCGGTCCGCTATGCCATGCGAACGACCAACACCTACCGCGAGACATGGACGTTGCGCGAGGGCAAGCAAACACTGGAAAATTTCGGCATGAAAGGATTTCGCTATATTGAGATCTTCGATTGTCCCGTTATGCCGGAAGAGCAGGACGTTCGTGGCGTTGCCATCCGTCAAGCCTTTGACCCGGAGGAGTCTTCTTTCACCTGCTCCAACGAGATACTTTGTCGTTTGTACGACACGTTTAAGTACGCTGTTTGCACCACGACCCAGCAACTGTACGTCGATTCTCAAACGCGGGAACGCGCCCCTTACGAGGGTGATGCGGTGATTAACATGCTGGCCGCTTGCACCTATACCGGCGATCTTTCAACTGCGCGCAACACCGTTGATTACCTCATTTCGCATCGCACCTGGCCTGCCGATTATGCCCTTCTGGCTGTTCATTTGGTGCGCTTGGATTACCAATATTCGGGCAACCGCGCTCTGATGGAGCGCTCCTACGGCACACTGCGCCGCATGGTCCTTTCCGAAAAAGTGAGCGAGGACGTGGGACTGATTCCGTCCAAAGCACCCGCCGACAACACGTGGGATTCCATTATCGTTGACTGGCCGATCGCTTCCCGCGACGGTTATTCCATGGACGAAGCATATTTCAATACCGTATACAACGCTGTTTATTACCTTGCTCTACGCGATTTGACCGCCATGGCGATGGCGCTCGGCAAGGAAGACGACGCGATGGGATACCGCGGAACGGCAGACAACCTACGCAGCGCCATGATCGAGCGCCTCTACCGCCCCGACAAAGGCGCTTACATCGACGGTTTACACGCAGACGGCTCTCCGGTAGAACATTTCTCGCAACATGCCACCGCCTATGCGTTATGCATGAATGTTTACGACAGCGAGCAAATGAAAGACGCGCTCTGCCGCACGCTCGTCGGTCAAAATACCGTCAAAACAAGCCTATACGGTGCCTATTATTTGCTTGACGGGCTTTACCGTGCCGGTTTTGGCGCCTATGCGACCGCACTGTTGGCCAGCGATGACGTCACTCCGGGTGCACACACCTTTGCAGCGGCACTGAAAAACACCGATGCAACCATCGGTCCCGAGGCCTGGTGCTTTGAAGAAAAGCCGAATATGACGCTGTCTCACCCGTGGAGCGCATCTCCCGCCGTACTCATTGTACAGGGGATGTTCGGCATCCGCCCCACGCGCCCGGGATTCCACCGTTTTGAAGTTCGTCCGCAGATCGGCAGTTTGCCCTATGCGGCCATTCGCGTACCGACCGTCAAGGGGACGATCGGGGTTTCCCTCGGTCAAAATCGCGAGGCATATGAGGCGGAGGTTATCGTACCGCCCAACTCCAAGGCAACGGTATATTTACCCGTACTGCCGGGCGGCACCAACACCCTGTTTGTCAACAACCGAATTGCCAATTTCCCCATTGAAAAAGGCTGTTATCATATTGAACTCGGCTCGGGAACGCATCGTCTGTTGGCACAATAAATTTTGACCTCCGCAGGCGACTGACGCCTGCGGAGGTCATTTTATTCGTTGCAATGGCAGTATATGTCACTTTGTGTCATTGACACCCGGCACAAATTGTGATATACTGTAGAGGCATATCAAATTCAGATACGGAAAGGAAAGCAAAATTATGGATAACAACGAAGTATTGGCCGTCGTCGGCGGCAAGCAGATCACGAACGCGGACATCGACATGCTGATCGCCTCCATGGGACAGGCCGGACAGAATTACATGAATCCGCAAGGCAGAGCGGCGATACTGGAGGAATTGATCAACCAAAAATTGATGCTGCTGGATGCTGTACGAAATCTTTATGAGAGGGAACCGGAGTTCAAAGAGCAACTCGCTCGTGTCAAGGACGAATTGTTGGTCAATTATGCCGTCAGCAAAGCGGTCTCGAATGTTCGCGTCACCGATGATGATGCCAAGGCATATTTCAACGAGCATCCCGAGCAATTTGCGGGAGAGGAACAAGTCAGCGCCAGCCACATTCTTGTAGACAGCGAGGAAAAGGCATTGGATTTGCTCGGCAAGATCCGCGCCGGCGAGATTACATTTGAAGATGCGGCGACTGAGCACAGTTCTTGTCCGTCCGGTCGCAACGGCGGAAGTCTCGGTGAATTCGGACGCGGTCAGATGGTGCCCGAGTTTGACAACGCGTGTTTTTCTATGGAAGTCGGGGCATTGAGCGAGCCGGTTAAGACGCAATTCGGCTATCACATTATCCGTTTGGACGGCAAAAAAGAAGCCGAGCCCATGCATTTCGGCGATGTGCGCGAGAACATTGTCCGTCAATTGACCATGGAAAAACAACGGGCGGCTTACCAATCCAAAATCAATCAACTCAAAATTCTGTATCCCGTAGATCGCATGTAAAACGATCACGCAATGACGAGGGACATGCACAGCATGTCCTTTGATCAACCGAGAAAGGGGAGATTCGCGTTGGACGAGCAGATTTTGGCGGAATGGCAAGCACTTGAGGACAAGTGCCGCGACTGTCGTGCGTGCCCGCTTGGGGCGACGCGGACAAATCCTGTATTCGGCGTCGGCGACCGTGAGGCGGCGCTCATGTTTGTGGGCGAGGCGCCCGGAGCAGACGAGGATGCCACGGGCATTCCGTTTGTGGGGCGAGCGGGACAACTGCTCGACAAATATCTGTTGGCGGCCGATTTACCGCGCGACAAAGTATATATTGCGAACATCCTCAAATGCCGTCCGCCCGGCAACCGCGATCCGGAAGAGAGCGAGCAACTGGCGTGTGTCGGGCATTTGCGCGAGCAATTTCGCTTGATACGGCCGCGCGTTTTGGTTTGTCTCGGACGCATTTCGGCGATGCGCTTGATCAAACCGGATTTTCGTATCACACGTGAGCACGGCAAGTGGTTTTATAAAAGCGGAATATGGATGATGGCGGTCTATCATCCTTCGGCGCTTCTCCGCGATGCCGGCAAACGTGAGGATATGTTGCGCGACATGCACGAAATACGGCACAAATTGGAAGAATTGGGTTGTGCCCCCGAACAAGGGGAGGCAGATCTATGAACGATTTTGCGTTTGCCATCGGCGATGTCAAATTGAAATACGGGCTGATGCTGGCACCTTTGGCGGGCGTGAGCGACCATCCTTTTCGCCGCGTCTGCCGCATGCAGGGCGCGGAATATACCGTAAGCGAGATGGTATCGGCCAAATCGCTGTGTTATGAGAAAAAAAGTTGCCCTGCGACAGATCGTTCCGGGACGGCGTCATTGGCCGAAGTTCATGCGGATGACGTGCCCATGGCAATTCAGATCTTCGGCAGCGAGCCGGAATTTATGGCCGAAGCGGCCGCCATGTTGGCCGAGGGAAGTTATGCGGGATGTCGCAGTGCGGCTCCCCCTGCGGCCATCGATATCAACATGGGATGTCCTGTCCGAAAGATCGTTTCCAACGGTGAGGGCAGTGCGCTTTTGCGTGATATCCCGCTGGCCGGGCGTATCGTTCGTGCGGTTTGTGCGGCGGTTACCCTGCCGGTGACGGTCAAAATCCGCATTGGTTTTGATGCCGACAGCATATGCGCAGTGGAAATGGCGCGCGAGTTGGAAGCGGCGGGAGCGGCGGCTGTTTGTGTGCACGGACGCACACGCGAGCAGATGTACCGCCCCGGTGTCAACCTTGCGATGATCGCGGCGGTCAAGGCGGCGCTCCGCATTCCCGTGATCGGCAACGGTGATATTTACACGGCGGCCGACGCACTGCGCATGAAGCGCGAGACAGGCTGTGACGGCTTGATGATCGCGCGCGGGGCGATGGGAAATCCTTGGTTGTTTGCCGAGATCATTGCCGCCATGGAAGGACGAGAGTTCGTTGCGCCGAATCTATGCGAGCGCATGGAAACCGCGCTTGCACAGATGACCCGGATGATGGAGGAGAAAGGCGAACGAGTCGGTCTGGCGGAAAGCAAAAAGCAATTGGCTTGCTATATTCACGGCGTCAAGGGCGCGGCCGAGGTGCGCGGGCGTTTGATGACCGCAACGACGCCGAGTGAAGTCGAGCATATCTTACGCGGATTGATGAACATAAAAGAATAACGGAAAAGGAGGGGCGATATGCAGCAAAAGCAAGACGACCACGCGTTGCAACAATTTATTCGGGCGGCGCAAGCGGGCGATGAACATGCATTTGAAGCACTGATGGATGTCATTGAAGTGCCGATATACCGTCTTGCGCTTGCCATGACGCGATGCCGAGAGGACGCCGAAGATGCGGCGCAGGAAACGCTGATCAAATTATGGCGATCGCTTCCCTCTTATCGTTTTGAGTGTCCCATTTTGCCGTATGCATTGCAGGTTGCGCGCAACACGACGCTGGATTTTTTGCGGCGCAAACGATCAGACCGACTCCATATGCTACCGATGTCGGAGGACTCGGACGGCAGATCGATCTTGGCCGAGTTGCCCGATCCGGATGAAAATATCAACCCGGCACACGCGTATGCGCGCCGAGAGCGGGCGGCCGAGGTCAGGCGCGCCATTGACGAATTACCGCAAGAACTCCGCGAAATTTTGGTGCTCAAGGATATCCAAGGGTTATCTTACGAGCAAATCGGACAGGCATTGACATTGAAAGACGGAACGGTCAAAAGCCGCCTGTCACGCGCAAGAAAAAAGCTTTCGGAAATTTTGAGGACACGGAACATTTTTTAACTTTTTTCGTCTGTAAGAATGATTGCAAAAAACGACAAACAATGGACGGCAAGCGTCGAAAGATCGCCGGGCCGTGAAACAATGCGGGAAAACCGCAAGATGAGGAATGAAGAATGAACAAGCAGGACACAGGGGTATGCGAGCGGCTACGCAAGTTGGTGCCCGCATACGTAGACGGTGAACTGAATCGGCGAGAGGCGGCGATGCTGGAACAGCATTTGCGCTGTTGTTCGTCATGCGCGCATGAGGCAGAGCAACTGCGTGCGTGCTCGGCGCGGCTTACGGAATTACTCTCGGAAGCGGCCGAAGACATGGTACCGCCCGCGCGCTTGCGTACATCGGTGATGCAGGCGGTCAGCGACATGCCGCAGGACTCGCCCAAGACATTCGGCGTGCCGCTATGGCGGCGGCTCGGCACGATTGCGGCGGCATTTCTTTGCGTGGTTTCAGCGGTTGTCGTTATTGCCGTATTAGCAAACGGCGATGTATTTGAGCAGGAAACGATGAACGGGGATGCGGTGCCGAACGCACCGACAGCCGACATGCTCCCGGACGCTTCGGATGGCGTGAAAGCAGATCCTGAGAATGATGCGGATGTTCCCGCAACGAACGAACCGGAGCAAGAATGCCATAGGTTCGAACGCATATTCGACAACGAGGATGCGGATGCGTCCGGAATGCTGGACGGTGTGTGGCAGGGGGACGGTTTCAGGCTCTCTTTTTCGACGGCGACGGGCAAAATCGAAGCAGCAACGGATGGTGAGGCTACTACCCGCACGGGAACCTTTACATGGAATGGACAGACGCTGGTTGTGATATGGGAAGACGGTGAGCGGGCGGTATATGCGCTTGAGATGAAAGAGGGGACAATGTGGCTGACATGGAAATGATTCACACCGCGAAGAGCGGTCTCTCTACTCTGCTGGTGACCGACGACAGGGCGCTTGCGCTGTTGATTTCAACAGAAGCGACCGAATTGGCGATGCCGTTGTGCGTGGTAAGCGAAGTGCGATCGGACGAGGACTTCGTCAACCGAGAGATCATTTTGGATTTGGATACCCGAGGCAACATACAGGCGGCGTTGCGCGGGGGAACGAAAATCCGAATCGGCATCTGCCGCAACGCCGCTACGCTACCGCCGACGTTGCGCACACAGGTACGGCATGTGTTGGAACGGCCGTTTTCCACCGTCAAGATACGGTATCTGCTTCGGCAGATACAATGCGGCGAACGGCCTGCGGTAATTCACGCGGAGATGATGTCGACACAACGGACGACAAGCGATACGATCACGATAGAACAGGAGACAACGGCGCGCATGGGGGAGACCGGCATTCACCTGACTCCCAAGGAGGCTGCACTTTTGCGCCGATTACTCGACAAGCGCGGTCAAATCGTGACAAAACGAGAATTGGACGAATGTCTCGGCAAAGACGAAGCTGCGGGAAACAGGATTGAGGTCTATTTATGCCATTTGCGACGCAAGTTGGAGAAACCGACGGGGGTGCGGTTGATCACCACGATACGCGGTGTGGGATACCGCCTGGAAAACGACGAA
>CAZOHP010000090.1:0-6548 GCA_964579815.1 uncultured Lachnospiraceae bacterium | reverse complement strand
GTATGTTTTGAAATCGCTTTGTATGTTCCGACAAAAATGCAAATGCGATTTTAGTCAATTTGACAGTGGGCCGTTTTTTCATCCGCACATGACCGACATGACCGAAACGAATAAGGCAGCAAAAAAGAACTGCCGTCACACAACAGCAGTTCTTTTTCGGCGCATATTCCGCCACCGATACAATATATCAAAATCAATATCTGCCGGCCGCACCGAACAGTTTGATCTTCTCCATCGTTGCTTCCTTGACAGCCTGCTTGACCGCGGGCATCAAATCGGTCTGGCCCATGCCGGGCTTGTACATCGCAGCCGCAGTCTTCGCAAACGCAGCATTGATATCGGTAAAGATGTTCACCTTCGAGATCCCCTTAGCCACCGACTGACGGAAGTCGTCATCCGAAAGGCCCGAGCCGCCATGCAAAACCAGCGGGCATTTCACCATCCCGGCAATGACCTCAAGACGGTCAAAGTCGAGTTTCGGCTTGGATTTGTAAGCACCGTGAGCGGTACCGATGGCAACCGCCAGCGCATCGACGCCGGTTGCCTCGGCATACTCCTTAGCCTGCGCAGGGTCGGTGTAAATGCTGTGGTCGCCGGGGCCGTGGTTTTCCGCACTGCCGTCGTTGGCACCGACATGACCGAGTTCGGCCTCAACGGTAACGCCTCTCTCGTGCGCATACTGCGTCAAGCAACGGACGCGGCCCATGTTGGAATAATAATCATCGGTCGAGCAGTCGTACATCACCGAGGTAAAGCCCAAACGAATGGCTTTTTTGACCATGTCCAAATTCAAGCCGTGGTCAAAGTGTAAAACAACGGGAACCGTGGCGGCCTTGGCCAGCGGAATGAGAAAAGAAGACAAGTCTTCCAGCGAAGCAAAGGGGGTCAACACCTCGGCAGTGCCGATGATGATGGGGGCACGCAATTCTTCGGCTGCGGCAATAACGCCTTTGGCCATTTCCAAGTCAACCGTGTTAAACAAACCGACCGCATACTTTTCGGCCTTCGCGCGGGGCAAAACATCATTCAAAGTTACCAGCATGATTTTTTCTCCTATGTATTATGAAAATTTAAATAATAAACAACGTTCGGCGATCACAGCAGATAGTACGGAAGTTCCTCCGACACCTGGTAGATCTTGATTCCGCTTTGCTCGGCTTTTTGGGGCGTTTTCGGCTTGCTTGCCGCAGGCTTCACGGACTTAGGCGATGTCGCCTTGCGAGATGCGGACTTGTGGGCGGATGATCCGGCTGCAGACGCTTTGGCCGGCGCTTTTTCCGCAGACGGTGCCGCGGGAACGGCCGCAGTTTCGACTTTGACCTCTTCGACGGTCGAGCCGTGCTCGGCGTCTTTCTTGGAAATGCGGGAAATACTGTTCTTACCTACTGACATCGTTCATGATCTCCTTTGCAAGTTCAGAATATTCTTTGGCACTGCGCGAACTTTTCTTATAGGCGCCGACAGGTTTGCTCATGTCCTGCGCCCACTCGATCGAACTGTCAATGCGGATAAAGGTTTCAAACATCTTGATATCCTCAAATTGACGAAGCGTTTCCACGGTCTGCTTAAAATAATTTTTGCGCTCATCCGCCTTGGTAATGGCAACGCCGAGCACCTTCAACTCCGGGTGAATGTTTTTGACCTGCCCGACGAAATCAAACATATTGGCCAACCCAAACAATCCCCACGGGCTTGCTTCCACGGGCACAACCACAAAATCGGACGCACACATAATGTTCATAACCCAACCGCCCAGCGTGGGAGGAGAGTCAATGAGAATGTAATCATACACCCCCGTCGCCCTCACCGGTTCCAAGCATTTGCGCAAGATAAATTCACGCTGCCACTTGGTAAACAATTCGTATTCTATGCCGCTCATCAATGTCGAAGAGGGCACGATATCCACACCGTCGTACGGCGTTTTGACAATATAATCGGCCGGCGAGCGTTGCTCTTTGACAGCCGTGTAAAGATTTTCGCCGCTTTCGACAAACTTCAGCGCTTCGTCCTCGGGGAAAAAGGATAGGGTCAAATTGAGTTGCATATCACCGTCGACAAGCAACACCCGTTTGCCCTCCAACGCCATGTTGTAGGCCACATTAGCACAGGTCGTCGACTTACCGCTACCGCCCTTGTTGTTGGCAAAGCATATGGTCTTGGTCAAACTCATGCCGTTCCCCCCTTGTTGTTTGATCATCGCTTTTGTTTTTCTTTCTGTCATTCTTGCCGTCATCCAAATATTCGATGACATCCCGAATGCCCTCGCCCGTGTAGGAACTGATACGAAACACCGTCTTGCACCCCGCCAAACGCAACCAGTTTTCCACACGATCCGGATTGCCGTCGGGTTTGTCGATCCCCGAAACCAAACCGATCACCTCGCGATTGCACATGGTCGCGCAACAGGGCGGAAACGGATTATAAGGATAGTCGGAAGTGATAATCAATCCCACCACATCGGCCTCGTAGGTGTACAGCGACAGCGCCGCGCCCAAATGCCGCTCCTCGGTATATTCGCCGGGAGTATCGATGATGGTATCGGTATAGTAAACATACTGTGTCTTGCAATATCGCAATTGCTCGCCTTTGAGTTTTTGCATCAAAGTGGTCTTGCCCGCAGCCACACGGCCGATGAGAATTAACTTTTTCACAGCGATCAGGTGCGAGTGACAGGGCAAACGGTATAGCCCAATTTTTCGCGCGTGTAATCGGCAATCGCCGTAAACGACGACTCAACCGCCGAAACGCTGCCCGTCAAAATGAGCGTGCCGCTGAAGCGATCCACAAAACCGAGATCCGCATCGGACGATTTGATGGCAATATCCGCCGCGATGATGGCTGTTTCGGCAGGGCTGATAGTCAGCACGCCGATCGCCGATTTGGAATATTCCACTGCGGGATCAAGCCCCAACTTGCGATACAGAATCTCACCGGGATTGGCGATGATGTGCGCCAATGTAATTTGGCGACCGGGCACCAGTTCCTGCACAATGCGCATTTTGTCGCCCATTCCGTCAAAATTCAATTTCTGTTCCATACTAAATCTTCCTTGTTCGCTCCTAAAACTGCGGCGACACTTACAGTTGCTCCCACAGTTCGGGATGCGGCGACGGAATCACCGCGGTGGTGTTGAGCAATCCCTCGCTCGTCGCATGGGCGGCTCCCGCCTCAACGGCAGCCGTTACATCTCCGACATCCCCCGTGATAATGACCATACCCTTGCCGCCCATACCGCGCGAGATACGCAAATCGTAAATTGCGACGCGCGCCGTTTTAACAGCAATATCAGCCGCTTTAATGGCAGACGCTCCCGAGAACGTCTCGATGATACCGACACTTCCCACGCGCTCACCCGCTTGGGTACCGAACAACGCCGTGATGACAGCGGGATCAATACGTCCCATGACCGAAAGGTCGATGATGGCCGCCCCAAAACGGGAACGAACCACATCCATCGCAGCCGTCACATCGGCAATGGCACCGGTAACGATAATCTCGTACTTGCCGGGGCAAGTCGGATGAGAGGTAACAAGGCGAATCCCCGCGCTCTTGAGCGCCAGATCACATGCCTCCACGCCTTTGGCAAGGCTCTTCAATTCAACAACTCCAATAGCCTGATACATACCCTTGGCTATCTCCTTTCATACTGCTTTGCAGCGGATCAAATTCATTGTTCAATCACGATCTTGGTGGGATCAACATAGGTCACCTTTCCCGAGATCGATGCATGTTGCGGCACCGAAAATCCTTGTGCCGCCGTTGCGATCACACGCCCCTCGGTCACCGTATCTCCCACAGCCACACAGGGCACGCTCGGCGCACCGATATGCTGGGAGGTCCGCTGCTCCGTGCGAGTAAAGACCAATTTTTCCGAAATAAATTCGGGGTGCTTATCGTATTTTTCCACACCCAACATGCGCATCCAGCGTGTCGTAGGCATCTGACGGGCGGCGCGATCGGCGCTCGCCTCATACTTGACACCCTCACGTGCGGTATAGCGCATGCGGTTTTTGCCCAATATGCCCTTGTGCTCGGCAATCACCGCGCGAGGCGAAATGGACTGGCAACAGGCTGCGATCTCGCAGATGCCGCAGGAACAACACATCGTCGCGCTCAACACATCCTCGGGGCACGCTTCCGCCACACGGTTTTCAATGCGCACATGCTTGTGCGGCTCGATGGGATAGCCCAACAGATTGCGGGGGCACATATCGGTACAGCGCGTGCACTGGCAACAAGCGGATGCCGCCAAAGAGAATTGCATGCGCGTTGTTCTCTTTTTCGTATAAATGGCCGGAATATCGTCCGGCAAAATCAGCAGGCCCTTGGTCGCCTTTGTGATCAATGCCGTGGCCGGATCGATGATCTTGCCCATGGAGGGTCCGCCGTCAAGCACCGTGTGCCCGGCAGGTACGTTCACGCCCAACTGTTGAAATAACTCGCTCACGCGAACTCCGATGGGAACACGCAAACACAACACCCGAGGCACATTCCCTCCGATGGTCAGCCACTTTTCGGTGACGGGCGAGCCATCCGCCAACGCGTTACCGATGTTATACACCGTCTCCAAATTCATAACGATGACGCCGACCGTCAAAGGCAACTGCCCCGGCGGCACCACGCGTCCCGTTGCTTCATAAATCAAATTGATCTCGTCGCCCATGGGATAGACATTGGGCAACAATTTGACATAAATGCGGGGGGCCAATTCCTGCCCGTCGGTCATATGTAAATCTTTTGCCTTGGCCTGCTTAATACCGATCAGGCACCGTTCGGCGCCCGTAGCATCCAGCAACGCCGTCAACCCCTCCAGCACACGCGGCATACGCTCATGCATAAGAGTATAGTCGGTATAGAGCAACGGTTCACACTCGACCGCGTTCACGAGCAAAGTATCCGCACCCTCGGCAAGTTTTGCGAAAGTGGGAAAACCCGCGCCGCCCGCACCGACGATCCCCGCGTCCTGCACGATTTTTTTAATATCGCTCAAGTTCAATTGGAACACTCCTTTAACCCATCAAAAATTCAGTTTGTATAATCTACGATACCGACCACAACCGCATCGACAGGTGTTTCGGTATTGTTCAGCGCAAGTCTTGCGCCGCTTCCCGTGGTAATGAGCACGGTCTCGCCGATCCCCGCGCCTACACTGTCCACCGCAATCATATACTTATCGGTATCCCGACCGTTCTCGATTAAGCGAATCTCCAAAAATTTAGAGCCAACCAGCGAGGACTGCTTGCGCGTAGACACGATATTGGAAATCACAACTCCTTTTAGCATACGTGCCTCCGTTATTTTTTTACGACACTCACGTGCGCACCGTTGCCGATTCCGACGGCATTGGCGTCATCGGTATCGACATGCATTTCAAGAGAAAACTTGGGGCTGACGCGCACCTGCACATCAAACCAACGCGTGCGACGCTCGCCATTCATCACGTCCACATCGATATAATCGCCGTCCGCCACGCCGAATCTCGCGGCGTCGTCCGTATGCATGTGAATGTGGCGATTGGCAATGATGCACCCTTCTTTCAAAGCCACAACACCTTTCGGACCGACAATAATCACAGGCGCCGAGCCCGCAATCGATCCGGACTCCCGAACGGGAGGTTTGACTTTCAGCGTGAACGAATCGGTGCGCGATATCTCAACCTGCGAGGCGGAGCGAACGGGGCCGAGCACACGCACATTTTCGATGGCACGCATGGACGGACCGATCAGCGTCAACGTTTCCTTGCAGGCATACTGCCCGGGTTGTGACAGATCCTTGAGGGGCGTAAGTTCGTATCCTTTGCCGAACAACGTTTCCACATCTTCACAACTCAAGTGAATATGCCTGTTGGACACGCCGACGGGGATATCTCCCTCCGTAACCGTTTTCGAAGCGGCGGCCGCGGCCGTTGCATGATCGGTCACGGGAGCATTTCCGCCCGTTTTGTCCAGTTCCGCGAGAACTTTTTTCACCATTTCGGCAACAGTTGATGCGTTGTATTCCATAATCAGATTGCCTCATTTCTATCAAATAAACTCTATTTTTACCCACCGGCAGGCGGGAATCCATACACAAATTCAAGCGTCATGACCGCGACGCGGCGGGTCGGACTGCCGACACAAACAGCGGACGACGGACACAACTCCGTCACGAAAAGCAATAGCGATTGTAGCAATAAACCATAAATGATAAACGTAAACGATAATCGATACGATAACAACAAATGTTAAAAATTCCATCACGCCGCGCGGGCGCGTTTACGTGAGTTTCACGTAAACGCGCGCATGCGTGTGCGAACGAGAGATCAGCCGATCTTGGGCAGAACTTTCTCGACGTCGCCATGGGGTCTGGGGATCACGTGAGTAGCCACGACCTCGCCCAGGTTTGCGGCAGCTGCGCCGCCTGCCTCAACGGCAGCTTTCACGGCACCGACATCGCCGCGGACCATCACGCTGACCAAACCGGAACCGATCTTTTCGGAACCGATCAGAACAACGTTCGCTGCCTGGCACATAGCATCCGCAGCCTCGATTGCGGCAACCAAGCCGCGG
>CAZOHP010000089.1:0-6671 GCA_964579815.1 uncultured Lachnospiraceae bacterium | reverse complement strand
GGATCCCCTTGTAGGCGGGGCCGTAGAGTACAGTTGGTTTTTTGCCGAGTTTTTCAAAATAAGCGTGGGCGTAAAATTCGCCGAGTTTGGCAATGTCGTCTCCCGTTTTAATCATACCGGCATTGATAAAATAGGGAATTTTGCGGCCGCTCTTGGCGGTAAAATCACCGAATTTGAGCACGCCGGCTTGTTCAAGAAATCGGATAAATTCTTTTTTGTAGGCTTGCATGGTTGTTGATCTCCTTTATGTGATGTTGGAATTGTCGTGCCGCGTCGAATCAATCGTGATCGCCGGCAGGGTTCTCTTCAATCGCAAAATTCTGCCACGCAGCGCTCATAAGCGGCTACGGGATCCTCGGCTGCGGTGATGGGTCGACCGACAACGATATAATCGGAGCCGATCTCGCGAGCCGCGGCGGGTGTCATTACGCGCTTTTGGTCGCCGATGTCACTGTCGGCGAAGCGAACGCCGGGCGTGACGGTGATGAATTGTTTGCCGCATCTGTCGTGAACCAGTCCCGCTTCCAAGGGAGAGCAGACCACGCCGTCAAGTCCCGCTTTTGCCGCGTTTTCGGCGTAGTGCATGACGACATCGGCCATCGGCTCTTTGATGAGCAGATCGTTCTCCATGCTTTCCTGATCGGTCGAGGTCAGTTGAGTGACCGCGATGAGTAGCGGGTGACTGCCATCGGGACGCGTCAGCCCTTCCAGCGCGGCCTGCATCATGCGGATGGTGCCCGCGGCGTGTAAGTTTGTCATATCCACATCAAGGTCTAACAAAACGGCCATGGTTTTTTTGACCGTGTTGGGGATGTCGTGCAGTTTAAGGTCGAGGAAAATCTTGTGGCCGCGAGATTTGATCTCGCGTACAATGGACGGCCCCTCGGCGTAGTATAATTCCATGCCGATCTTGACGAACGGTTTGCGATCCCGGAATCGATCGAGAAATGCAAGTGTCTTTGCCTTGCTGTCAAAATCGAGTGCGATGATAACATCTTTTCCCATGTTTATCTCTCCTTGCTTTTTATTCTTGTGCTTGCTGTTTGCGGTTTTCTTTGCAGATATTGTCTGCCCAATATGCGGCGTGCTTCACCCATTCGGCGATGGCGGGTTGGTTCAACGCGGGATTATCGAGATCGGTTGCGTGATTGGCCAAGGCGATGCCGTGCGGCCCGTGCGGATAAACGTAAAGTTCATACGGCACGCCCGCGTTGGTATAAGCAAGTGCCAAGGACAGCGTATTGCGGACATCCACCACTTGATCATCGGCCGTGTGCAACAGAAAGGCGGGGACGCTGTCCGCGTCTACGTGGCGGTCCACCTCTACGTAAGCCAGCACTTCGTCGGAGGGGTTATCGTCGCACAGCAGATTGCAGAACGACGGACGGTGCCCGCGGCTGTTGACGACGGGATAAATGGGGAGCACACCGGTCGGGCGGTTGTATCCTTTCGGCATGTCCAGCCCCTCGGTCACCTCGGGGCGCTTCCAAAAGACACCTGCGGATGCGGCCAAATGTCCGCCGGCCGAAAACCCGACGCAAAACAATTCATCGGGATTGATGCCGTAACGTTCGGCATTGTCTTTGATGTGTTTGATGGCCATGGCGACCTCGCGAAGTTGAGCGGGGTAGGGGGCCCTCCTTGCTACCGTATAATGAAGCACGAAGGCGTTGTAGCCATATGGCAAAAAGGCCAGCGCGATCGGCTCGCCCTCTCGATCGGAGCACACGCAACCGTAGCCGCCTCCGGGGAGGACCAGCATCGCTTTTCGCTTGCCGGAGCCGACCGGATCGGCAATATAGGTGTCCAAATAGACATTGGGATCGTTTTCTTTCAATGAAATTCTTTCATAAAGCATGGTGGCACCTCCTCAAGCCTTGCCGATGATGTCGGCAAGACAGTCGACGGAATATCGGTCCATGACGCGGGGCAGTTCCGCGATGATGTTGCGGCAGGCATAAGGGTCAACCAAATTTGCCGCGCCGATTTCCACCGCCGTTGCTCCCGCGAGCATCATTTCGATGACATCTTCGGCTGAGGACACACCGCCCATGCCGATAACGGGAACGGAAACGGCATGCGAGACCTGATAAACCATTCGAACGGCCACGGGCAGAATGGCGGGACCGGAAAAACCGCCCATTTTGTTGGCGATGACGGGCTTTTTGGTGCGCAGATCGATGCGCATACCCAGCACTGTGTTGATGAGGCTGATGCCGTCTGCGCCGGCCGCCTCGCACGCTTTTGCAATCGCGACGATGTCGGTGACGTTGGGGGAGAGTTTAACGATTACAGGTTTGGTCGTGACCGCCTTGACGGCGCGAGTGACCTCGGCTGCGGCTGCGGGGGAAGTCCCGAAACTCATGCCGCCGCCGTGAACGTTGGGACAGGAAATGTTGACTTCCAGCCAACCGATCTGCTCCTCTTTGTCCAACTTTTCGCAAGTATAGGCGTAGTCCTCAATCGAAAATCCGGAGACATTGGCCATAACTTTTTTGTGAAAGCATTTTTTGAGTTTGGGCAATTCTTCCGAGATGACCTTTTCCACGCCGGGATTTTGCAATCCGACAGCGTTGATCAAGCCCATGCCGCATTCGGCGATGCGAGGCGTCGGGTTGCCGAACCGAGGTTCGCGCGTCGTGCCCTTGAACGAAAATGTGCCCAAGCAGTTGATGTCATACAATTCGGCAAACTCGTAACCGAAGCCGAACGTGCCGCTGGCGGGGATGATGGGATTGTCCAATTCAATGCCGCACAAATTTACATTTAATCTTCCCATAAAATATCCCCCTTTCTCATGATCGGGCCCTCTTTGCAGATGCGCTTATAGCCCGTGATGGTTTTGCATGAGCAGCCCATGCAAGCACCGAAGCCGCAACCCATTCGTTCTTCGAAACTGAATTGTCCGTCCGTCTTGCATGCTTTGAAAACGGCTTTCAACATCGGCTCGGGGCCACATGTGCAAACGTGGGTATAATCGACATCCATAGCGTTTGTGACAAAGCCCTTGACGCCGTAAGAGCCGTCGGCCGTGGTGACGGTAACGGCACAGCCGAGGGCCTTGAAATCATCCTCGCAGAATATTTCGTCCTTGGTGTTAAAGCCCAGCACAACACGGACTTGCTTGCCCTCGGCACGCAGGCGTTTGGCGAGCAGATAGAGAGGCGGGACGCCGACGCCGCCGCCAAGCAACAGCGGGCGGTCGCCTGTGACGGATGTATCGTAACCGTTGCCGAGACCGGTGAGAATGTCCAACACTTCGCCGACTGCCATTTTGCTCATTCGCTCGGTGCCGTGACCGACGACCTTGTAGATGATGGTAACAGCGGTCTCATCGATGTCATAGACCGAAATCGGGCGACGCAAATAAAGGCCGTTCAACTTGATATTGATAAATTGCCCCGGCGCGGTGATGGCCGAGGTGTCACCCGCAAGAGTCATTTTGAAGACGGTTGCGGTTAAGGGAATATTTTGCTTAATTTCAAAAAGTCCTTGTTTCATAAGAGCTCCTTTGCCGGGCGGCTGTACGGTATGCCGCCGAGAGGTAATGTCGTTTCCCTGCCTTGCGGCAGGGAAACGATGAAAGAAAGCCACATTCGGGGAGACGGTCCCCCATTATGCATCAATGGTCGAAATGGTCAAAGTTGTTTCTTCAAGAACGTCGAGCAACACTCTTACGGTATCCAAAGATGTGAAAATATTGACATTGTTCTCGGTTGCGCAACGGCGCAACTGCTGTCCGTCGCTGGCTTGATCGTCGGCGCCGATGTCGCGGGTGTTGATCATGTAGGCGATATGACCTTGACGAATGGCATCGGGGATCTCATCGCTGCCCTCGCTGATCTTGCTCAGCACATGGGTGCGAATGCCATTGGCTTTCAGGAAAGACGCCGTTCCTTCGGTTGCCTGGATGTTAAAGCCCAGATTGTAGAAACGACGAATCAGCGGCAGCGCCTCTTCCTTGTCCTTGTCGGCGATGGTCGCGAAAACGGTTCCGTAGTTTTGCAGATGCATCCCCGAGGCTTGGAGTGCCTTGTGGAAAGCGCGGCCGAGTTTGTCATCATAGCCGATTGCCTCACCGGTTGACTTCATCTCGGGCGAGAGGTATGCGTCCAGCCCGCGCAATTTGTTAAACGAGAACACGGGAACCTTGACATAATAACGTTTCTTTTCTTCGGGATAGATATTGAAGATGCCGAGTTCTTTGAGTGTTTTGCCCAAGATCACCTCGGTGGCGATGTCGGCAAGACTGTAGCCCGTTGCCTTGGAGAGGAACGGTACGGTGCGCGACGAGCGGGGATTGACCTCGATGATGAATACGTTGTCATCTTTGTCAACGATGAATTGGATGTTAAACAATCCGATGATGCCGATGCCGAGTCCCAACTTTTTGGCATACTGAAGAATGATGCCCTTGACGCGGTCGGAAATGCTGAAAGAGGGGTAGACACTGATGGAGTCGCCCGAATGGATGCCCGTGCGTTCCACCAACTCCATGATGCCGGGGACGAATACGTCGTGGCCGTCGCAGATGGCGTCGACTTCGACCTCCTTGCCGAGAATATACTTGTCAACGAGGACGGGCTTGTCCTCGTCGATCTCCACGGCGGTCTTGAGATAGTGGCGCAACTGCTCCTCGTTTGCGACGATTTGCATGGCGCGGCCGCCCAGCACGAAAGAGGGGCGAACGAGCACGGGGTAGCCGATTTCGGCAGCGGCGGCGATGCCGTCTTCAATGCGCGTGACAGCCTGCCCGCGTGCACGGGGGATATTCAATTCTTCAAGCAGATGCTCAAATGCGTTGCGATCCTCGGCGCGATCGATGGCGGCACAGTCGGTGCCGATGATCTTAACGCCGCGGTCGCTCAACGGCTGAGCCAAGTTGATGGCGGTCTGACCGCCGAGAGACGCCACGACGCCCTCTGGTTTCTCAAATTCAATGATGTTCATGACATCTTCCGGTGTCAGCGGCTCGAAATAGAGCTTGTCGGCGGTGGTGTAGTCGGTCGAGACGGTTTCGGGGTTGTTGTTGATAATAATAGCCTCGTATCCCGCTTTTTTGATGGTTTGGACGGCGTGAACGGTTGAGTAGTCGAATTCCACGCCCTGGCCGATACGGATGGGGCCGGCCCCCAGCACGACGATTTTTTTCTTGTCGGTGAGGCGAGATGCGTTTTCACCCGTGTAGGACGAGTAGAAGTAGGGAATATACGCGCCCGTGTGGCAGGTGTCGACCATGCGGAAAACCGGGAATAGGCCTGCCTGCTTGCGCAGAGCGTATACATCCGACTCGGCGCATTTCCACAACTTGGCAATGTATTTATCGCCGAATCCCATTTTCTTGGCCGCTTTGAGCACTTCGATGCTGTTTGCATTTGCCTTGAGCGTTTCTTCCATGTCGACGATGCGTTTGATCGCTTCGAGGAAATAGGGCGTGATCAGGGTGATTTCGTGGATTTTGTCAATACCGACGCCGCGGGCGAGCAGTTCGGCGATGGCGTAAATGTTGTCATCGCGGAATTGCGAGATGTATTCCAGCAGTTCGTCGTTTGACATATTGTCGAATTTGGCCAGATAGATATGGTGTACGCCGATTTCAAGCGAACGGATGCCCTTGAGCAAACATTCCTCAAGGTTGGAGCCGATTCCCATGACCTCGCCCGTCGCTTTCATTTGGGTGCTGAGAATATTGGAAGCGGTGGTGAATTTGTCGAACGGGAATCTCGGCAGTTTGGCGATGACGTAATCCAGCGTCGGCTCAAAAGCGGCCGTTGTGTTTGCGATCCTGATGTCTTCGAGCGCCATGCCGAGCGCGATCTTGGCGGTCACGCGTGCAATGGGGTACCCCGAGGCTTTGGAAGCCAATGCCGACGAACGGGAAACGCGGGGGTTGACCTCAATCAGGTAATATTCGGAGGTTTGCGGATGGAGAGCGAACTGAACATTGCAACCGCCCTCAATTTTGAGCGCTTTGATGAGTCTGATGGCGCTGTCGTTGAGCATTTTGAGATCGTGGTCGGAAAGCGTCATGATGGGAGCAACCACGAGCGAATCGCCCGTGTGGACGCCGACGGGATCGATATTCTCCATACCGCAGATGGTGATGGCGTGATCGTTTGAATCGCGCATAACTTCAAATTCGATCTCTTTGTAGCCTTTGACGGATTTTTCGACCAACACTTGATGGACGGGGGAAAGTTTGAACGCATTGAGGCCAATTTCAATCAGTTCTTCCTCGTCGTTGGCAAAGCCGCCGCCTGTGCCGCCCAGTGTGAAAGCGGGGCGAAGAACCACGGGGTAGCCGATCTTTTGCGCGGCAACGCGAGCCTCATCGATTGAATAGGTGATCTCGGAGGGAATGGTCGGCTCGCCGATGGATTGGCACAATTCTTTGAACAGTTCTCGGTCCTCGGCGCGTTCGATGGAGTCCGAATCGGTGCCGAGCAATTCGACGCCGCATTCTTTCAGTACGCCTTTTTTCTCAAGTTGCATGGCCAAGTTCAACCCCGTCTGTCCGCCGATGCCGGGAACAATGGCGTCGGGGCGCTCGTAGCGCAGGATCTTGGCAATATATTCCAGGGTCAGAGGCTCCATGTAGACCTTGTCCGCGATGGCGGTGTCGGTCATGATGGTGGCGGGATTGGAATTACAGAGGACAACCTCGTAACCCT
>CAZOHP010000088.1:0-6824 GCA_964579815.1 uncultured Lachnospiraceae bacterium | reverse complement strand
CAAACGCACGGTTGCAATTTGCAGTTCGGCGGCAACGACCAATGGTCCAACATGCTGGGCGGCACCGAACTGATCCGCCGGAAATTGGGCAAAGACGCTCACGCCATGACCATCACACTGCTGCTTAATTCGGAAGGCAAAAAAATGGGGAAAACAGCCAACGGCGCGGTTTGGCTCGACCCCAACAAAACCAGTCCTTACAATTTCTATCAATATTGGAGAAATGTCGAAGATGCCGATGTGCTCAAATGCATCCGCATGCTGACGTTCCTGCCACTGGAAGAGATCGACAAAATGTCCTCTTGGGAAGGCTCGCAACTCAATACAGCCAAGGAAATTTTAGCATATGAATTGACCAAATTGGTGCATGGCGAAGAAGAAGCCGTCAAGGCACAGAATGCCGCCAAAGCGCTGTTCGGCGCCGGAGCAGACGGCACCGGCATGCCCACCGTTGAATTATCCGCCGCCGATTACGCAGACGGTACCGTCGATCTACTGACCGTTCTCGTCAAGGCCGAACTGGTTGCCTCTCGTTCCGAAGCACGCCGCGCGGTCGAGCAAGGCGGAGTGACGGTCGGCGATGTAAAAGTAAGCGATATCAAAACCGTCTATTCCGTTACCGACTTTGCCGACGGCGTGATCGTTCGTCGCGGTAAAAAAGCATTCAAAAAGGTTTTGATCAAGTAATAAACTCCGGATAAAAAAGAAGAAAGCAAACCGTTCAAGGTTTGCTTTCTTCTTTTTTATTGCCTTGGACAAACACATTCGCGCTCACGCGACCCCACATCGAAACGACATAAAATCAAGGGGAAATTTCTCAAAAGAAATTTCCCCTTGCGAATCATACTTACGTTCTCTTCATATACAGGAAGTAGAACAGAGCACCGCCTGCACCGAGAACAAGAACGATAATAGCAATGACGGCAATCACTCTGCCGACACCGCCACTCGTTTCATCTTGCGGAGTGGAATCGGCTTCGGGATCAAGTTCCATCGTTACGTCAATCGAGGTATCCTTGACACCCATCGTACCGGTAAGAGAATCGGCAGGCAAGTAGCCGGCTATCGTCTTTTCCGGAACCGTATACACCTTTCCCGCAGGAACTTCCATCGTGGTGGATCCCAGCAAATTACCCTCTTGATCCAAATAGCGGACAGTCAGCGAAAAGTTCTTGCGATTATAGAGGATAGTCTCTTCCACATCGCTCGTCACCGTTTCATACTTGACAGTGTTGTTCACCGCAACGTACGCATCCGGCGTAGGATAATCTTCATTTCCCAGCAGCGTGAAGTTGAAAGAACTGCCATGTTTAACTGTCGTCGTGTAATCATCATGGATGGCATAGCCGATCGAATCGGCCTCAAGGAAGTGAATGGTCACCGTATAGTATTTCCAATCGTACTTGACTGTCACAGTTTGCTCACCGTTGAAAGCATCCATCGAAACAGTTGCCGAATCGGGTGTCAAACCCGTCACATCGGGAGACGCAATACTGATCTTCTCGCCATAGTAGTGGTCAGCAGAATAATCTGCGGCTACCTGCTTGCCATCCATATCCACATAACGGATGGTCAACTTGGCCAACTTCGGATCATAAGAGATGGAGATTTTTCCGCCGTCGGCCGTTACATTCTCCAGTTTGTAGGTCTTTGTCGGCTCTTTGGCCGTATAGCCTTCCACCGCAGGGGCAGTCATCGAAACACTGCCGCCATATTTCACCGTTCCGGTCTCCGTCTTGAATACGGTTTTCGTGCGCGAATCGACATATTCGATCGTGTATTGGTAACTGTTCTTGTCGCACCGAATGGTGATCGTCTTGTCGCCCGTCATCTCGCCGGCCTTGATGCTGACCTCGGTCGTCTCCGGCGTATAACCACTCAAAGTCGTCGCATTATAGGAAATGGTTTTTGCTTCATAATACGTCAACTGATAAGTCTTCGCATACGCCACATCGCTTCCCGTTTCGGAATCCACAAATTTCACCGTCAGCGTATATTTGGTAGGCGAATATTCAATCGTCTGTGACGAATTCTGCGCGGGCATCACAAAACTCTGCGCCCCCACAATAGAATGGTAAGGAACAACGGTCTCAACCGTTACAGTCGTACCCGCCGCAGCGGAGATCGTCTCGGTCGGAGCGGCCACTTGACCGGCATACGGGCCATCCTTGTAAACATGATGGATGGTCATGGTAATCAGATAGATAACAGAAGCATTTTTGATCGTGCTGTCGGCATTTACGGTCAGCGTTGTCCAATCGGAAGCCGAGCCGACATATTCCACCGTGCTGAGCGAACGGCAGTTATCAAAGCGCCCCGTCGACAACGGCAACAGTTTTCCGCTGTACATTTTGACTTTTTTGAGCGAGGTGCAGTAACTGAATGCCCCGGCCTCAATCGTAGTCACCGACGCGGGAATTTCAACGGAGACCAACGCGATGCAGTTACGGAAAGCACCCTCGCCGATGATCACCAAATTGTCGCTCATATCGACCGAAGTCAGCGCCGAACAGTTTCCGAACGCATCGGCGGGAATCTGCTTGATCGTATCGGGCAGACCGATCGTCCTCAAACTCGAGCAATCATAGAATACGCGTGCGCCCAAACTTTCAAGGCCGCTCGGAAGCGTCACGGTCTCCAGGCCGGTACACTGCTCAAAAGCACCATCACCGATACTCTTGACAGAATCGCCGATGATCATGTGTCGAACATTCTGATCGCCTTTCAGCAATCCCGCGCCGATTCCCGTAATTTCGCCGCCGAAGATAACCGTTTGAACGTAAGGCAACTCAGTCTCCCAACCGACCTTGCTCGAAACGATACCGGTACCGGTCAGTGTCAGCGTACCATCGGCACGGTCGACTACCCAACTGATCGTTCCGTTCGTGCCACTGCCGATGCGCTCGACATATTTGTTCGTTAAAGATTCATTGCCGGTCTCGGCCGTGGGACGGTTGTACAGATAAACCACTTTGATGATGTTGTTACAACCGGAGAACGCATTCTTGCCGATATTCAGCACATACGAGCGAATGACCACGCTCGTCAAACCCGTGCAACCGTAGAAAGCCTCCTCCCCAATGGAGGTCAGCGATGCGGGCAAATCAATGTGAGACAATTTTTTGCAACCGTAGAATGCCATCTTGCCGATGCTGACCAAATTCTCCGGCAGCGTAATGCTCTCAAGCGAAGAGCAATTATAGAACGCATAAGCGGGAATCACGGTCACGCCATCGGGAATATCCACGGTAATCAACGAAGAGCAACCGCGGAATACGCCCTCTCCCATGCTCGACAACCCATCGGGCAAACGGATGGTCTGTAACGAAGTACAACCGTAGAACGCGTTTTCACCGATGGTCTTTACCGTATCGGGAATATAAATATCCTTGACATTCACAATATTCGAAAACGCGTTATTGCCAATGGACGTGATACCCGTATGCAACGTAATCGCACTGATCGAAGAAGCATAAGCCGCCCAAGGAGCCGCCGAAGTCGTTGAGAAATCGGGGATGGCACCCTGTCCGCGAATATTGAGCGCGTAGGTGCTGGTGTTATACGACCAAACCAAACTTGTTCCGGAAATCACACCGGAAATCTCATTGCCGCTCGGCGTAGAAGGTGTTACGGAACCGGAAGAACCGGAACCGTTGTAATTCAAGGCTCGGAGCAATTCTTCATTTGGCGTTAAAACCGACATGTTGGCATTGGCTTGAGTCGCATATTTCAATGCGGAGCAGCCCGTGAAAGCATAGGCCTCTACCGTACTGACCGATGAGGGGAACGCGATGATTTGCAACGCCGTGTCATAAGCGAAAGCGGCATAACTGATCGTCTGCACCGATCCCAAATTCACGCTCTGCAACGAGGGCAGATTATAGAATGCATAGTCACCGATGGCAGTGATACCGCTCCCGATAACCACACGCGTGATATACGAAGAAAGCGACGCCCACGGAGCATTGCCCGCCGTATAATCGGGAATGACGGCCGTTGTATATCCGGATGCCAACGACAACATCAAAGTTCCCGAAGAATATGACCACTGGATGGCACCGCCGGCGATGGATCCCGAAGTGGTGGTTGTTGACGGCACCGACGGTGTGTTGGTCTGCGTACCGTAATTCCATCTCACGTTCTCATTTTCCGTTGTCGTAAAGCCCGGCGTCATGTCGGATTCTGCGTTGGGCGTTATGAGCCAAATGATATTACCGGAATCTCTACTGCCAAAAGCACCGACGGCAATCGTTTTGGTCGCAGCAGGCAAATTCAAACTCGACAGCGAGGTACAACCCGCAAAGGCGTGTTTATCAATGGAAGTAATCGCCGAACTCAGCACCACATTACTAAGCTGCCCGGCAGCACAGAGCGCATATGCACCGATATTGATAATATTACCCTCTACTACAAGCGTTTGGATAAACGGTAAATAATCCACCCACGGTTGCTTATAATTTTGGAAATCAGTCATCGTAACGGGTGTCGTTCCCGTATAAGAAATCGTCAGCGTCTTCGTGCTGTGAGAATACATCCAAGTAATACCGTTTGACAGAGTACCACTCGCCGTAATCTGCACATGGGTCAATGAGTCAAGAGTCAAGTCATTGACCAATTCTTTGTTGGCATCGGTACCGGGTGCGAGAATCTCGGTTTGAGAACCCAAACAAACAGAATTACGTATACCATCCGAAGTCAATCCCGAACCATGGAACGAAAACATTTTGATTGTTTTCACCGAAGCGGGAATCGTGATGGACAGAAGTTTCGTGTTATTTGCAAATGCCCACTCGCCGATCTCGATCAACGTCGATGGTAACTCATACTTCGTACAGTTTGCCAAATGATCAAAAGCGGCATTGCCGATTGTTGTAATACCCGACTCTACAACAACCCTATTTATCTTGTTGATATAATTCGATGCGTGCCATGGCGCATTTTCACGGCTACCTTGGATGATAAGTTTACCGTCATCCAAATAATTTTTCATGGGCCCCCAGCCCCTCAAAGTCAATGTAGAATTGACATCGTTATAGTACGCAGTGATGTGTTCCCCCGCCGAGCCGATCTCTTTGCCAATATAGGTTGAATCGGCCCCCACACCGACCGCCATGGCAGCGCCCAGCGAAAGCAGCATGGTGAGGATCAGCACCCACGACATTGCTCTTTTGAATGTGTTTTTCATGTTTTCCTCCTTTTTTACGCACACACCGTCTGAATCATACCGCAGACAGCAGATGCTTCGTCCGCCCCGATATCCAAGAAAAGGGGGCACAGACAATACTCCGGGTATATTATAACACACCCAAATGCAAAAAGCAAGGGTTTTATCGGCAATATTTTCGACATTTATACATGCCATTTGCTTCCAACCGTCAAAAACACTGTGTTTTCTTTCGCAATCCCGTAAGCGGCACGCAAATGCCCCTCAATATTTCCCGTACCATCTGCCTTTACCGCGAAGGCGCCATAGCAATTTACGCAACAATTCGGCAGGAAACACGCTCGCGGCCAACGCTCCCGTCAGTAACAGTTCTTTCGCCGTCAGCGGCATAGTCCGCAACACACTGCCGCCGAGATAAACAAACAAGATCTGCACCGCCAAAATCGCGCACATAATGGCCAGAAAAAGCGGATTGCGCCCCAATCCCGCCCATGGTTTGAGACGGTCGGAACGTGCATTAAAGCAATTGAATACCGAAGCAAAAATGAACAAGGCAAAAAACGCGGTCAAATGGCAAAGGTCGTTTGGGGCGGTACGATAAGCGGCGCAGATGGTCGGGCTTTTCAAAAACAGCACGCACAGCCCGACCGTATAACCACCGAGCAACGCAATCTCGTTGACCATATAGCGATTGAGAATCGGCTCGTTGCGCCGCTTGGGACGTTCCGCAAGACAAGACGGAAGCGCCGCCTCACCCGCGAAAGCCAATCCGCCCAGCGTATCCATAATGAGATTGACCCACAGCATCTGCACCACCGTCACAGGCGCGCTCACACCGATAAACGGCCCGATCATGGAGATTCCCACCGCGCAAAAATTCATAGTCAATTGCAACGTGATAAATTTGCGAATGCTTTTGAAAATATTGCGGCCATACAGCACCGCCCGCACAATGGAAGCAAGGTTATCATCCAAAATCAAAATATCTCCCGCATCCTGCGCAACCGGCACCCCGCTCCCCATGGCAAACCCGATATCGGCACGGCGCAAAGCGGGGGCATCGTTGATTCCGTCGCCCGTCATGCCGACCACACGTTCTTTTTCCTGCGCCACTCGCACCAAACGGCTCTTATCGGTCGGCAACGCTCTGGCCACCACTGCCAAACGCGGCAACAGTTCCCCGAGTTGCAAATCGGACAACCGCCCAAGTTCATCCCCTGTCAAGACGCAGTCGGTCGTCTCTGTCAAAAGTCCGCACTCACGGGCAATTTCCCGTGCCGTTTCGGGGCCGTCTCCCGTGATCATGACCACCTGCACACCTGCGCCGTGCAACGTATGCACCGCATGTTTCGCTTCGGGGCGAATATGATCCGCCAATGTCAGCGCACACAACAATGTCAGCGGCGGAATGTTACCGCGAGACACGGCCGATAGATCGGTTTCCCCGTCACACAGAGCAAGCAACAGTACCCGAGCGCCCGCCGACGCATATTGCCGCATTCGCAAGGAAAACGCGTCGCCGGAAAAGGCGACAGTTCGCCCGTTGCCCGCAAGCGCAGTTCGCACGTGCGGCAATAACCGTTCGGGCGCTCCTTTGATCATCGTCAGCCGTTTGCCCTCTACCGTAACGGTTACTGCAGCATACTTTCGGTCACTGTCA
>CAZOHP010000087.1:0-6865 GCA_964579815.1 uncultured Lachnospiraceae bacterium | reverse complement strand
AGGCGGGGAAGTGTCTTACGCGCTCTATGTCGGTGCGGGATACAAATTTGCGCACATTGATGAGGACGGCTATATTGCGTATGATTTCGGTTCCAAGGATACCATTCTTGCCATGCAGGATATTTATGAGCAATATATGTATGCCGATTGGAATTATCTGTCGCATACGCCGCTTGACGGTGAACCCGAGACAGGCATGTTTGCCAACGATTTGGCATTGTTTTCCAATGTGCTGATTAAGAACGGATATCTCGATTACCGCCATATGAAAACGGAATACGGAATTTTGCCCGTGCCGAAATACTATGATAATCAAGACAGTTATTATTCCATGGTTTCTTGCCATCACGATAGCGTTGTCGGAATTGTTGCGGGGGCACATGACACCGAAATGGCGGCCATGGTGCTGGAAATGCTCAGTTACGAGGGCTATTACAGTGTTACACCGGTGCTGTACGAAACCATGATGCTCAATCGTTTGGCCAAGAGCCCGGAATCCAAGAGAAGTTTGGAGATTATTTTTTCCACGCGTACTTACGATCCCGGCCAGTATTGGGACAGCGAATACAAACTGCACGGCGACTTCTTCCGCCTCAGCCGCACGGGCAATGCCAATATTGCCAGCATTTGGAGTTCTTGGGAAGATACGGTGATGGAGCAAATGACCGTGATAAACGATTTTATTGATAAAACCAGATAATTTACCGATATAGTTGCAAGTGCCGCTGACGCTCATGTGTCAACGGCGCTTGCTTTTTACTTGAAAAACTCGGCCAAACGTACGATTTTATCAAATATCGGGGATAATTCGCAAAGAATACTTGCAATCGGGGAAAAAATAGTGTACAATATACCGTAAGATGCTATTGGCAAATGAAAGGAGAGGCGAGCAATGTCCGAAATCGCGTTACCTGTTTATTCCGAATTGTTGCCCGGTGTAACGCTGGGAGTTTGCTCGACAGACAAGTTTAAGGTCGGTCGCTTTTCGCTGTCTTTCCTGTTGCCTTTGGATATTGAAGCAACGCCTGTTCGCACCTTGCTGTTTTCGGTACTGCGCCGTGGTTGCGAAGCATATCCGACATTGACACACATCAACCGTCGGCTGGATGAATTGTACGCGACACCGTATCACGTGAGCAATGCGTCCTGCGGTGCTTACCAACACTTCGGATTTACGGTAGAGTTGCTCGGCGAGGATTATTTGCCCGACGGTATCGATTTGACGGCTCATGTTTTGTCACTGATGAAGCAAATGCTGTTTCATCCGTTGACAGAGCAGGACGGTATGTTGACCGTCCGCTACACGGATGCGGAGAAAAAAAATACTATCGATTATCTCCGCTCTGTCCACAATTTTCCGGCGGATCATGCCATGATACGCTTTTCCGAGATGTTCTACCGCGATGAGTTGTGGGGACATCCGCTTACGGGGAATGAAACACAGGTAGAGGGTATTACACCTGCCCGTCTTTATGCCGAGTGGCAGTCTCTTGTGCGAAATGCCCCGATTCGTTGCTTTTATATCGGCAATCTGTCTGCCGATGTACCGGCCGATCACGCGCGCAAACTGCTTGGGGACGAATTGATACGCATGGGACGTTCATATCAAGGTTCGGCCATGCTGCCGCAACGCTGTTCGCAGCCGCTGGCCGTTCCGAGCAGTCCCATGCGCATGGAAGAAAAACTGAACGGCGGGCAAAGCCACTTGATCTTGGGCTTTCGCACCGATGTTACGCTCGTTTCTCCCGATTTTTATGCCATGATGTTGTGTCATGAGATCTTGGGGGTATCCCCCGTGTCTCGCTTGTTTGTCCATGTGCGCGAAAAGTACGGGCTGTGTTATTCCTGTGCATCCGAATACCGTATCGATCGGGGTGATTTGATCATTCGTTGCGGGCTGTCCGCCGAGAATCGCGAGACGGCCGAAGCCGCTATTTTGGAGCAATTGCATGTGATGCGGCTCGGCGAGTTTTCCGAGGCGGAATGGAATGCGGCACGTCGATCGTTGGAGAGCAGTTACCGCCAAGTGGCCGATTCGACAGAGGCGATCGCCAATTTTTACGAATTGCGGGCCATACTCGGGGTTCATCAAACGATTGAGGACTGCTGTCGAAATTTTGCCGCCGTAACGCGCGAGCAGGTGATTGCGGTGGCTCGAAAAATACGCCTTGATGCGGTGTATTTCGGACAAGGAACAGGCGAATATGATGAAGATGAGGAGAACGAAGATGGCTGAACTTTATTCTCGCGATAAGCAGTTCGTCTCTTCACGATTGAAAGAGCAATATGAGCGAGTTGTGCATCCGAGTGGCCTTGTGGTGTTGCACTTTCCCAAGGATATGGTGCAGAGTTATGCATTGCTGACCGTTCGTTTCGGCGCACAGGATGTTGCTTTTGATATCAACGGAAAAGGTGTGCGTACTCCGGATGGCTTGGCGCATTTCCTTGAACACAAACTGTTTGCTCGCCCCGATGGCAGCGATGCCAATGAACTTTTTTCGGCTGTCGGTGCCGAGGCCAACGCTTGGACGACGTACGATAAGACGGCGTATCTGTTCAGTACGGTCGAGCAGACGCGTGCGGCGCTGTCGGTGTTGTTGGATTTCGTTTTTCACCCTTATTTTACCCCGGAGAATGTTGCGCGCGAACGCGGGATCATTCGCGAGGAAATTGCCATGGGCGAAGATGACCCGTGGCAGCGGTTGAACGAGCAGACCATGCGAGCCATGTATCGTCATCATCCTCTTCGTCACCGCATTTGCGGTACGGCGGCATCCATTGAACGCATTGATGCCGAGATGCTGTATGAATGTCACCGAAATTTCTATCGCCCGGATAATATGTATTTGGTTACATGCGGCCGATTTGATATGGCCGAAATTATGGCGGCCGTCGATACGGCACTGGCCGACCGTCCCGCTGACACGGTGCGCCGACAAATCGGGCGGCGTATAGATGCGGAATCGTTCGGCGTGGCACATCGGCGTGTGAGTTCCGACGCTGATCTTTCCCGATCTCTGTTTCAAATCGCCGTTAAGGACATCGCGATACCGGCCGATCCTTATGATCGTTTGCGGCGTGAAACGGCGATGAATTTGCTCAGTGAAGTCCTTTTTTCCCGCGCAAGTGCTTTCCATAACGGATTGTTTGAGCGAGGATTGATCGCCCCGGGCTATTCCTACGGCTATTCGACTACGCTCGGTGCGGCCTATCACGCATTGGCGGGAGAAACCGATGATGTCGAAGCGGTGTGGCAAGCCTATTGTGAAACCATAGAGCGTGCGCGGCGCGAGGGACTTGACAACGCGGAAGTGGAACGGTATCGCCGTGTGATGTACGCGAGTTTTGTTTCCGAATTTGATTTTCCCGAGGACGTCGCCGATCTGATCTGCGAGGCCGAGGGAAACGGCGTCGGTCTGTTTGATACGCTCCACGCTATCGATGAGATTACCTACGATGAGGTGTGCGGGCTTTTGCACGATCATTTTGACGAGTGCGTGACTACCTTATCGGTGCTTTATCCGCGCGAGGAAAAGAAAATTAAAGGAGGATTATAGTAATGTGGAAACAGATTCAAGTGGCGTTTCCCGGGCTTGGAATCGAGCCGTTTACGCTGAATAAGGTGGCCTTTGAGGTGTTTGGGCTGGAGGTGCGTTGGTACGGTATTTTCATTATGCTCGGCATTATTTTTGCTTTCGGCTATTCGATGTTCCGCTCCAAGCAAGAAGGGCTGACGCATGATGATGTGCTGGATATAGGACTTTATATCGTGGTGTTCGGTGTCATCGGCGCGCGACTTTATTATGTGTTGATGAAGCCGGATATCTATTTTCGCGCAGACCGTACACTTTGGGAAAATCTCGGCGAGATCGTCAATATTCGCGGCGGCGGCTTGGCCATTTACGGCGGCATTATCGCGGGTGCCATAACGATTCTGGTATATTGCCGTATCCGTAAAAAAGATTGGCGGCGCGTATTGGATATGGTTGCCCCCGGGGTGATGTTTGCTCAAGCCATGGGGCGCTGGGGAAACTTTTTCAACGGTGAGGCGTATGGCGGTATCGTGGAGGAGGGGCACCCGCTCTATTTTCTACGTATGGGGCTTTCTCCCAACGACTTGCAAAGCGGTATGGCCTATGTTCACCCGACATTTCTTTATGAATCAATGTGGAACGTTGTTGGGTTTGTTTTGATCAACGCGCTGTTGTATCGGCGAAAAAAATTCAACGGTCAAATTGCACTGACATATCTTGCTTGGTATGGCTTCGGGCGCATGTTAATTGAAAGTCTGCGTACCGACAGTTTGTATCTCGGCGGCGGTGACCACGGCATTCGTGTGTCACAATTGGTCGGATTTCTTTGTTTTGCCGTGTGTACGACGGTTATCATTTGGATGCTCATTCGCGTGCATCGTCAGAAAAAGGCGGGAGTGTATGTGCCCGTGTTTGCGGCCGAGCAACTTTCCGAGGGCCTGGAAGTGTCTGCGGCGGATACTGCGGAAACAGAAACGACTCGGACAGACAAATTTGAGACTACGGAACATGAAAACGAAGATATTTCCACGGAGGAGAACAATGGCAAATTTGATTGACGGTAAAAAAATTTCGGCGGAAATTCGCGCCGAGATTAAAGCGGAAACGGTTGAGTTTATCAAAAAAACGGGGATTGTGCCCAAGTTGGCGGTTGTGTTGGTGGGCGAGGATCCCGCCTCGCAAGTTTATGTGAGAAACAAAGGACGCGCATGCGAGGAAGTGGGGTTTGCGGCGGAGCAAATCAATTTGCCGGCTGAGACCACCCAAGAGGAACTGGATGCATTGATCGATCGTCTGAATGCGGACGAGACGGTGCATGGCATTCTTGTGCAATTGCCGCTTCCCAAAGGCCTTTGCGAAGAGCGTGTTTTGCTGCGCATTGATCCGTCCAAGGATGTTGATGCGTTTCATCCTTATAATGTCGGCCTCCTGGTTGCCGGACGAGCGGCCTTTTTGCCTTGTACACCGGCGGGGATTATGCAGTTGATTGAGCGCTCGGGTATTGAGGTTGCGGGCAAGCAGTGTGTCGTTGTCGGTCGTTCTAATATTGTGGGCAAGCCTATGGCGCATCTTTTGTTGCAAGCGAACGGCACGGTTACCGTTTGTCATAGCCGCACTCAAAATTTGGCCGAGGAGACTCGCCGTGCGGATATTCTCATTGCCGCTATCGGCAAGGCCGATTTCTTTACGGGGGATATGGTTAAAGAGGGAGCGGTTGTTATTGATGTCGGCATGAATCGTAACGCCGAGGGGAAATTAACGGGAGATGTGGACTTTGCCACGGTTGAGCCGAAAGCATCGTATATTACCCCCGTTCCCGGCGGCGTCGGCCCCATGACCATTGCGATGCTCATGCGAAATACTCTCACGGCGGCCGAACTGAAAATGAAACAATGATGCCGGAGTGACACCGACGGCAGATAACGATTGATGAATGCTTTTCGACAGGGGGCACACATGGAATATAATGTCAATACCGCCGCCATTGAGTTGTCCGTGTGTGAGTTGTGTACGAAAGCATGGAGCGGCGGTGACCTTGAATACGGCGGCGGAACCGCTTTGACCGAGGGGGGACGCATCGGTGCGGAGATTCGTCGGAGACTGCAAGCGGAGCGGACGGGAAAATATTATGCCGAGGTAACGCTGTCTGGTTCTTGCCGTTTCAATGAATTGACCTATACCGTCAGCGGGTGTGCCGATGGTGTAGAGGAAGATGAGAATGGCTACACCGTCGAGGTGATCAAAATGATGCATAGCCGCGCGTATCATCTTCCTGTGCCGGAAATATTTATCGCACAATTGTGTTGCTACGGATACCTTCTTTGCGCGTCACGCGAACTTGACGGTGTCCGGTTGCGTATGATTTGCGTTAATATCGACAATGAAAAAATAAAGCAAACCACCGAATATATATCCGTTGAGGCGTTGCGCGAACGATATTTGGCGCTGCTTCGTCGCGTTGAATGCCGAGCGCGTTTGATCGAACGTCATACGCGCGTGGATTTGCCGCAATTGGCCGCGTTGAAATTCCCGTATACCGGTATGCGGTTGGGGCAGGAAGAACTTGTTCGCGCCGTCCATCGTGCAGTGAGAGGGCATAAACGCCTATTGGTGCAGGCACCGACGGGAATCGGTAAGACGATGTCGACTCTGTATCCGGCGCTGCGTTCACGTGGCGAAGGGCTTTGTGATCGCATTTTTTATTTGACGGCCAAAGCCAGCACTCGCCGCGAGGCGCTTGCCGCTTGTGAAAGACTGGTTACATGCGGTGCTTTGCTGTATGCTGTTGTGCTGACAGCACGGGAACAAATCTGCTGTCATCCGCTTGCATCGCATGACGGATGTGCTCTGTCATCACATTGTAACGGCGTTGAATGCGAGAGGGCAAACGGGTATTACGATCGTGTCGGCGAAGCGGTTTGCGAATTACTGAGCACCGAACGTTGTTACGACCGTCGCCGCATTGCCGAGATGGCCGAAAAGTATCGGGTATGTCCGTACGAATTGTCGCTTGATGTGTCGGAGTATTGCGACGTGATTATCGCCGACTATAATTATGTTTTCGACCCGCTTGTTTATTTGCGGCGCTACTTTGCACCGGGGGTGCCGACAAAGCGGAAAAATGTTTTCCTTGTCGACGAGGCTCATAATCTTACCGACCGCGCCGCGGATATGTATTCGGCGGTGCTTTCCCGTCGCGATTTTGAACGTCTGTACGCGCGTGTTGATCGTCGTGACCGCGTGCTGAACGAAGCGCTGGAAACGATCATTCGCGCTATGCGCGGTATGAGGAGGCTTTGTCGAGACAACTTGGAAACGGATGCCGAGGGCAA
>CAZOHP010000086.1:0-7083 GCA_964579815.1 uncultured Lachnospiraceae bacterium | reverse complement strand
TCACATTGTCGGGGCATCCCTCCGCGCGGAGCAATCGGGCGGTCGAGTCCAGTGCTTGTTGCTGAATATCAAAGGCGTAAACGCGTCCGTGTTCTCCCACGCTTTTGGATAGAAATGCGGTGTCATGACCGTTGCCCATGGTGAAATCCACGGCAACGTCCCCTTGGTGCAAATGGGTGAGAATAAATTTTTTGTGCAGATCCAGCAAATCGATCATAGTATTGTGACCTTTCCGCGCTGTCAGCGCTTTTTTCGAGGCGAGTGATGCAGATCGGCGCGCAAAAAGCGAACGGCGCGCTCAATGGCATCCTTGGAGTCATACCATGGTTCTTCCTCGTAACGGTAATCGAATTTTTTGCAGAACCAACTGACATCGTTCTGCAATTTGTCAAAGTAGGGCAATACCACGCCTGCCAGATCGGCTGCGAATTCCGGTTGTTTCTTCTTTGTCAGGCGGTGCCGGGCCACTTCCAGCAACTGCCGATAGTGCGGCAGACAAAAATAGGGCTGCGCTTTGAGTTTCGCAGGGAAATCTTCGTCGGTGTTCCATAACAGCACGACCGTCTCGGCCATGCGGGAAAAATTGTATTCGATGCGCGAGCACACATAACAATCGCTTTCCAAAGTACCGATGCGGCGCATCGCTTTTTCACCGCGCGCGGGAACAAGCGGCAGTGACGTTTCGGTGATGTCGCGGCGCAACTCGGCCAAATGACTCTCCAGTGTCAGCGCCATACCCAAACGATTTTGCATCAGCAACATCATGTCATAGTGTGTCCGACAAAAGCCGGTTTCATTTGTTTTGACGCGAATGTCCGGTTCCATCATCGATGCGCCGAGAATGAGGTCGAGTTCATCGCTTTCCAATTTATTGTATAAAGCACACATGGGGCAACCGCAACTGTGGTCGTCGCGTGATGCCTCAAAGGCTTCGTTGACCGGTATGGTGTAAATTTGTTCCATAAGTCCTCCGTTGAAATGGAATCGGTTCGCATTTTTACAAAAAACGCGCATACACCATATTATTATATATGAAAATCGGGTCAGATGCAAGGGGGTAAACGAAAATTAAAGATTTTTATTAAAAAATCATGCAAAATATTCGGCAAAAATGAATAAAGTATCTTGCGAACTTACGGAAGAGTATGATATAATATATAAGGTGTAAATGATGCATGAATTTGCGCGGAGAGTAAGGCTGCGCGCATTTGGCATCCGATAGGGAAGCGAACGGTACATGTTTATCCCGAAATATTATTGTGTGCTTGACGCACCGAGCATGATAAGGAGATGGGACCGCGTGAAAAAAGAACTGATTTGTCGCATCTTTTCCCGTATGCCGGAACTTGAAACCGAACGGCTGGTTTTGCGCCGTATGCATGTGGGGGATGAAGAAGACATGTATGCCTATGCAAGGCAAAGCGAGGTTACTCGCTATTTGCTTTGGTCTCCCCATCCCGACATTTATTATACGCGTGATTATTTGCGCTATCTGTCTACTCGCTATGCTGCGGGGAATTTTTACGATTGGGCGATTGTGCTCAAAGAAACGGAGCGCATGATCGGCACTTGCGGCTTTACCTCATTTGACTGTGCTCACGATGCCGCCGAGATCGGTTACGTCCTCAATCCGAATTACCGAGGGCAGGGGATCGCTCCCGAGGCGGTTCGCGCAGTGTTGGCTTTTGGTTTTGGCAAATTGGCCTTACACCGTATTGAAGCTCGCTTTATGGAGGGCAACGACGCTTCGTTACGCGTCATGGAAAAGGTCGGCATGCATTTTGAGGGATATCGGCGCGAAGCAATGCTGGTCAAGGGGAGTTATCGAACGATCGGTTATGCTTCTATTTTGCAACGTGAGTATGTGGCTTTGACTCAAAATGTCCAAAAATCGTGAAAAAAGGCTTTTTGCCGCTATAAATATCACTTTTTCTGATCAAAAGATTCAGAATTTTGCCGTAAGACTCTTGCCAAGTGTCGCAGATTGTGTTACAATGATAATAGGAAATGCCCCCTTCGCTCGAATCGACGCGAGATCGGGCGAATGTGAAAAGAGGTAAATGATGCAAAAAAGAACCAATCCTTTGGAACTGAAAGTCGATAGCACGGCTGCACGTCAGACGGAAGAGACGGTGGTCGCAGGGTCTGCGGCGGAATTTGCGGCGGCGGAGGTTGTGCCCGCCACTCCAAAGAGAGAGACATCCGTGCCCGAATCGACAAAAACGCCCCCATCAGAGAAAAAGGAACCCGTAAGCAGGCCTGTCGTTGCCAAGCGTACAACGGCAAAAACGCCTGCGACGGTCACGCTCGCGATTGAGGACAAGCCTGTTGTCAGGGGGCCTGCAACGGAGCGAGAGAGCGTGATTGATGCGGCGCCCGCTGTGGATCAAAATGTTACTTGGCAAATGGTCATGCCGCAAAAAGACAAACCGCAGTCTGTCGATGAAGTGACTGACGCGCCGACCGAAGCGACCAAGGTGCCTCACGTTGAGATGCCTCGGTCCGTGCCGAAACCTTCTCAACCGGCGCCTGCTGTGCCGGAGCCCGATGCATACGAGCAACCCGAGGCCATCGAGGACGAAGACGATATTTTGGTCGATGAAGAAGCGGCTTGTGCCGACGAAAAAGATGTGACGACAGACGCGACGACAGAGCACTCTGTACCGGAAGACGCGATTGTGGACGAAGAAGCACCGTTTACGCTTGAAGATTACGAAATGGCCGCAAAATTTTCGCTGTGCGGCCGTGTGTCACGCGGTATAAAAATGGGTAAGGTCAGTAAAGATCTTTGCCGCTTGGCACAATTGATGCACCCGGAGCAAAGTTTATCCGCCATCATGGAGGATGCGCTTTTGACTCGTGTATATTTGGAGAACCGTGAGGCGTTTGATGCACTGGCGGTGATGCTCGAGAAAAAAGGAGGACATATCAAATGCTGATCAGTTTCTTTTGCAAAAAGGGCGGCGTCGGAAAAACGACCGTAACGGGAGAATACGCTTGCTATCTGACAGGGCTCGGTAAGCGGGTGTTGGTGATTAGTATTGATGATCAAAACTCGCTTTTTGAAATGTTCGGTCTTTCATCCAAAGTGTTTGAACGTGACGACAACTATTTGGAGCACTATGTCAACGATATTTGTACGGCCGAGGATGTGCTCATTCCGCTACGCGACAATCTTTACGGCATCAAAACGCTCAATACGGATATGCTGTCCAAAAAACTGACGCTTGAGCGTTCATTTGAACGTAATTTTATCGGTGCCGTCATGAAACTCCAATCGGGATTTGATTTTGTTTTCTTTGACTTGCCGCCTTCGTCTAACCGTACCACCGAGATTTTGCTTGAGAAGACCGATTTGCTTATGCTGATCGTCGAACTCAATAAGTTGGGGGTGAACGGTTTTTACAATACGTTACAGTATTTTGTAGATAACGATTTGCCGCTCGAAAAGATTCGCTATATATTGCCGAACGGGTATTCCAAAACCAAAGCGGTGCCGGGTGTGGCGCTCAAGGAACTCAAAAAATTGATCAGTGAAAATGTGCCGCATGTCAAATTGTTGCCGCTGATGCCGGAAAAATCCGTCTTTCAGTCGCTTCAGCAAAAAGGCGTGACGTTGTTTGACGGGGATATCAGCCGCCTGACTACATATGAAAAGGTGCAAAAAAAGGCAGTGATGGATATTATGTCCGGTATTTTCGATGCCATTGAGATCAAACAATAAAAATAAGGCGTGCCGAGCGGATCGGCACGCTTTTAGTTTAAGATAATTCCTTTTTCATTGGCAATTGCTTTAAGAAATGCCGGAAAGCGTTGTGCCGTTTCTTCCAGCGACACACTGTTGTCGTAGTAGTAATCATAGGTGAACTTTTCCACCTCGTCATCCGAGACGTTTCCGTAGTTTGCGATCGGTTGATCGAGATTACGACGCACCAGCAATGTGACGCAATTGCCCTCAACGGCACGCACAAAAGCCGCGATTTGTTCGCTTTCGCGAATATGAGCAAACATGATCTGCTCATCGCTTTCGCAAAATTCGCGGTATTCTTTTGTCAAATACCGAGTCGGAAGATCGTTATATTCGGTAAACACGCGCTTGAGATCAGAGAGAAATTTGCGCGAACGTAGGTCTTTTTCGCCGTTCCAACCGTGCGCGCGGGCAATTTCTTTGATGGGCGTCACGGAAGACACATTGCGAACGCGAAAATGTTCGGCGGCAAAATCGCAGAGCGTATCCTTACCTACTCCGCCGCGCCCGTTGATCACGATTGTTAATTTATCTGTGTGATTCATAGTAACCTCTTACAATACGAAAGTTTTGACGGCTTTGAGTGCGAGCCCGGTTTCGTTTTCAATCACAATGCCGAGCGCAAAGAATGTTCCGTCGGAGTGCCGGAGACGGACTCGTGTGCCGAGCGGAAATGCAAGATGTAGTTTGGTTAACGAAACGGCGCAACCGTTGCCGATGAGACGATCGAAAAAAGGAGGAAGAACGACCGCATCCGATTGCATGAACAACTGTTCGGTCGGGATGAGACGCGCCAATCGCTCGCTCATACTCATTTGCTCCAGATCGGAAATCAAGATGCTTTGATCCGATGAAAAGCCGCAGGCCGAGCATCGCTCAAGAGCGGCCATGACACCGCCGCAACCGAGTTCGTCGCCGATGTCGGCACATAGCGTGCGAATGTAAGTGCCACCCGTGCAGATGACGTCAAGAATATAATCGGATGGCGTGTCGGTTGGTCGGCAGACCAAAGCGCGGATGGTAATGGGGCGAGCATGACGTTCAATTTCAATGCCTTTTCGTGCCAAATCGACCAATTTTCGACCGCCGACTTTCAGCGCACTGACCATAGGCGGCACTTGTAAAATATCGCCTCGGAATTTGTCCATAACGGACATGACCGCATCGGCGGAGGGCAATGCATCGCTTGTGGTGAGGACGGTCCCCGTTGTATCTTGGGTGTCGGTCGTCATGCCGAGCCGCAAACGTGCAACGTAACGCTTGTCTTCTCCCGACAAATACTCGCTTGCTTTTGCGGCACGTCCGAGAAGAACCACAAGCACCCCCGTGGCCATGGGGTCGAGTGTTCCCGTGTGTCCGACGGCACGTGTGCCGTAGAGGCGGCGCACTGCGCCGACGATGTCGTGTGATGTTACGCCGGCATGCTTGTTGACGATAAGAACGCCGTCGGGTGCGTTTTTCGAATTTTCCATACGTGCTCCTTGTTTGTTTTTTGTAACGGGTATGCGGATGGGCGGATGGGCCTTCTGCGGCCCATCTTTCAAAATCGCACGAGCGCTGCGTGAATGGGCATACCTTGCGCGGTGAAGTTGCTTTCGTATTCGGTCATGACATTGCCATCGACATAGGGAGAGTGGTGCAGATCATCGGTTTTCCATTCAACGGTGAGTCCTGCCGCCGCAAATTCTTCCAAAGAAAATTCAAACAGCATTTCGTTGTCTGTTTTCAAGCGAAGACACCCGCCGTCTTTGAGTAAAATGCGATATTGTTCTAAGAACGAGCGGTAGGTCAATCGGCGTTTGTGATAGCCGGATTTCGGCCATGGATCGCTGAAATTCAAGTAAATGCATTCAAATGTTTTGGGTGGAAAAATTTCCGTCAGTCCCCGCGCATCACCGATCAAAAAGCGAAGATTATCGGGGCGCTCGTCGGCGCACGCCATAGCCTTTTCCAAGGCCAAACAGGCTACGTCGGCCACACGTTCCATGGCAATAAAATTGACACTCGGGTTGGCGGATGCCATGCCGCAGGCGAAACTGCCCTTGCCGCAACCGATCTCCAAATGTAGCGGGCGTTCAACGGAAAAATATGAGCCGGGGGCTTCAAGTACGGTTGCGGGGAGCGGTATGAGCAACGAAGCGCACGCGGCGATTCGCTCGCTACTGTGCTTTTTTCTGCGCATTCTCATGATGATCCCTCGCTTATACGTTGAACAGGAACTGTACGATGTCGCCGTCCTGCATGACGTATTCTTTTCCCTCGGAGCGATATCTGCCCGCTTCTCGCACGGCACTCATGCTGCCATATTTTTCCAAATCGTCAAACGCAACGACCTCGGCGCGAATAAAGCCTCTTTCAAAGTCGGAATGAATCTTACCGGCAGCTTTCGGAGCCTTGGTACCACGCGTGATCGTCCATGCGCGCACCTCATCCGGTCCGGCAGTCAAAAAAGAGATCAACCCCAAAAGGGAATAGCTTGCTCGGATCAAGCGATCAAGACCGCTTTCGGCGATGCCCATTTCCTCAAGAAACATGGCTTTCTCTTCTGCATCCAGTTCGGCGATCTCGGCTTCAATTCCCGCACAAACAGGTATCACCTGCGCATTTTCCTCTGCGGCAAATGCTTTGAGGCGATTATAACCGTCGTTGCCGGTCGGTTCGCTCGAGGCTTCGGCTTCGCTGACATTGGCAACGTAAATGACGGGCTTCATGGTCAGAAGCGGGGTGTCACAGAACAGGGCCGCCTCATCCTCGGAAAGTTCAATCGTGCGAGCGCATTTACCCTCGGCCAGTACGTCATAAACACGTTGGAAAACTTCAATGGACGCCGCAACCGATTTGTCGGATTTGAGTGCTTTGTTGGCGCGCTCGATGCGGCGCTCTAGCATTTCCATGTCCGAAAAGATGAGTTCCATGTTGATGGTTTCAAGGTCACGCATGGGGTCGATCTTTCCGTCAACGTGGATGATGTTGTCATCTTCAAAGCAACGGACGACATGAAGAATGGCGTCCACCTCTCGAATGTGCGAAAGAAACTTGTTTCCCAGCCCCTCGCCTTGCGAGGCACCGCGGACAAGTCCGGCAATGTCGACAAATTCAATCACGGCGGGGGTAGTCTTTTTCGGCGAGTGCATGTTGGTCAAATAGTCCAAACGCGCATCCGGTACGGAAACCACGCCCACATTGGGATCAATGGTGCAAAAAGGGTAGTTGGCACTTTCCGCGCCGGCACCCGTCAGTGCATTGAACAGTGTACTTTTTCCCACATTGGGAAGACCTATGATACCTAATTTCATTTTGTTCTTTTCTCCTTTGATTTTTCCTTTATTTGCAAG
>CAZOHP010000085.1:0-7201 GCA_964579815.1 uncultured Lachnospiraceae bacterium | reverse complement strand
TCAGCCGTAATGGCCGTACCGAGCGTTGCCACCGCATTTTCAAAGCCGGCGGCATGCAATGCGATGACATCCATATAGCCCTCGCAAAGAATAAGCCCATCCGCGCAATGGTTGCGGGCGAAATTGAGGGCAAACAAATGGCGGCTCTTCTTGAAAACGGGTGTATCGGAAGAATTCAGATATTTGGGCTTGGAATCATCCATCACTCGTCCGCCAAACGCTACCACATGCCCCGATGTATCGATGATGGGAAAAATAATGCGGTTGCGGAAATAATCATAGGCCCGCCCGGTTTTAGCGCTTTTGCCACACAAAAAACCGCGAACCAATTCATCGTCGGTGTATCCCAGACGTTGCATATGATTGCGCAAAAGGCTGAAATTGTTCGGCGCAAATCCAAGGCCGAAATGTTTGATCGTACTCATGGATAATCGACGCGTCTCGGTTAAATATTGCATACCCTCGCCGCCGAGCGAGGCATCAAACAAACACTCGCGAAAAAATTTAGCCGCCGCAAGGTTCATATCGTATACCCTTTGCCGCGGCATCTCCCCCGGTTGCAATTGCTTTTCATCCTGCGGAATGGAAACGCCGGCGCGCGTAGCTAAAAACTCGACTGCACCGATATAGTCCAAATTTTCCGCCTTTTGAATAAATGTAATTACGCTGCCTCCCGCACTGCAACCAAAACAATAAAAACTTTGATTGCCGGGATACACGGTAAAAGACGGAGTCTTCTCACTGTGAAACGGACACAGACCTTTAAGATTGGAACCGGCGCGCTTAAGCGTCACATATGAAGAAATAACTTGCTCGATATCGCTGCGTGCAACGATATCGTCAATGATCTCTCTCGCGATCACGCCCGTCCTCACCGCCCTCTCCTTGTGTAGGTTAATCGAATATCAGCACTTGAATTGATTTGCCGAGATCCCGCGCCAAACACGCGGCACATACAATTCGTTATACGTTTCAATGGCATACCGATCTGTCATGCCGGATAAGAAATCACAGACACAGCGTCCGATTCCCTCCTCCTCAACATATCGGCGATAGAGTTCGGGCAATTGATCGGCGTGCTTTACATAATGTTCAAACAACCGAATCAACAGCGCACGGGATTTGTTCTCCTGCGATTTAGCCACCGGATTGAGATAAACACGCTCATACAAAAACGAGCGCAACCGCATGGTTGCATCATAGATATCATCATTCATGGTAATATCATTTTTTCCCTCACTGCAACGAATGACAGAGGTAACCATGGTATTGATACGCTCCGAATGTCCCTCGCCAAGCACATCCCGCAATTCGGCGGGAATATCGGATATTTGTAAAATACCGGCTCGGATTGCATCATCAATATCGTGATTGATATAGGCAATGCGATCGGCATACTTAACCAATATCCCTTCCAACGTGGCCGCACGGCATTCGCCTGTATGGTTGACAATACCGTCGCGCACTTCCCACGTCAGATTCAAGCCTTCCCCGTTCTTTTCCAAATGTTCAACCACGCGCAAACTTTGCTTGTAGTGGGCAAACTCCGGATCAAAGCATTCTCTGATTGCTTGCTCACCCGCATGTCCGAACGGCGTGTGTCCCAAGTCATGCCCCAAGGCGATGGCTTCGGTCAAGTCCTCGTTGAGACGCAACGCTCGCGCAAGAATACGCGCAATCTGCGTAACTTCCAAAGTGTGCGTCAATCGTGTACGGTAATGGTCGCCGGCCGGGGCTAAAAAAACCTGCGTTTTGTTCATCAAGCGACGAAACGATTGACTGTGAATGATGCGGTCGCGATCGCGCTGATATTCGGTGCGCATCGTGCAGGGCTTCAGTGGCTTTTCCCGCCCTCGCGTATTTTCCGTCAATGTCGCATAAGGCGAGAGCCATGTCCGCTCGTTTTGCATATACAATTCGTTGATATCGGCCATCTCTCGCACCTCCGCTATTTATTTACGATATAAGATACGTCCCTATCCCCTAAAATACTTTTTTTCGCCAAAAATATTTTATTTTCAATCATATGAACCTGTTCGATATTATCTTGTGTTTTTGCCGGATGGAACCAAAATTGCATGAGCGCTTTTACGTACATACCACAAGCGGGAACGAGTATGCCCGTTCCCGCTTTATCGAAAATCAAACCGTTCTCCCAGTTTGCGCGCCGTTTCCTTTCCCGCACTGATCTCACGCACCAATGTTTGCACGTCCTCGGCAAGCGTCCGTTTGACAGCAAAACGCAGCGTCACGTTTTCGGCAAAATCCGTATCGTCGATCAAAGCGCCGAAGCGCGAAAGTTGTGACATGTATTTTTGATAATCCGAATAACCGCAAACAACCTCCCATTCGGTGTAGGCTTCGTAAGTCACAATATGTGCCGCTTGCAGTGCCGAATGAGCCGCGCCTGCATAGGCGCGAACCAAGCCGCCGGCGCCGAGCAGAATACCGCCGAAATAGCGTGTCACAACCACCAGTGCGTCATCTGCTCCCGACTTGCGTATGGTCTCAAGCACGGGCATACCGGCCGTTCCTTGCGGTTCGCCGTCATCCGAATAGCGGGCAAGTACGCCCCCCTTCATGTGGTAGCCGAATACATGATGTGTCGCATCGGGCATGGCTTCTCTGCGCTCTTTGATCAATGCCAGCGCTTGCTCTTCGTTCTTGACAGGTGCGGCATAACCGAGAAAAACCGATTTTCGTTCCACATATTCGATTTCGACTGTCTTTTCCAGTGTTGTGTAGGTTTCCGCCACGTTCACGCCTCCCATTCTTCGTCGGTTTCGGGAGGAGGGCAGATCGCGTAAGCCCGCAACGCACCGCGCGTACGCTCATCTGCGATGGCAACTACCGTAACGTTTTCGGCATCGTAATCAATCGATTCGATGGCCGCGCCTCCCGCATACAGTATGTTAAGTGCACCTTGCTTGGCATTCGGAATCACAAAGGTAGTCCTCATTCTGCTTCCGTGCACAAGCGAAGTCAGTCGTTCCAGCAGTTCATCGATCCCCAGACCGGTTCCGGCGGAAATAAATACGGCGTTGTCCTGTCTCGCCGATTTTCCCGGCAACGCGAAAGCAGCCTGCGCTTCCGGTTTGTCGCATTGATTGAAAACATATAATTTCGGTTTGCTCCCAGCTCCCAATTCTTCCAGCAAAGACTCCGTGCACGCCAACTGCTCTTTGCACTCGGGATCGGATGCATCAATTATGATCAGCAGAATATCCGAAAGGTTCACCTCATCCAACGTAGAACGAAACGCGCTGACCAAATGATGCGGTAGTTTTCGAATAAAACCGACTGTATCGGTCAGCAATATTTTGTCCCCCGACGGCAATGTGTATTGTCTTGTGGTTGGATCAAGCGTGGCAAACAACTTGTCCTCAGCCAAAATTCCCGCATTGGTCAAACGATTTAACAATGTCGATTTTCCCGCATTGGTATAACCGACCAATGCCACGGTCGGGATGCCGCTGCGAACACGCGTTGCACGCATGGTACAACGGTTTCGATTCATTTCTTCCAATTGTTCTTCCAGTGAACGGATACGACGTTGCATGTGTCGACGGTCACTTTCCAGTTGCGATTCACCGGGGCCGCGCGTACCGATACCGCCGCCGAGACGGCTCATCTCGGCACCGTGGCCGACCAGTCTCGGCGCGGTATATTTGAGTTGCGCCAATTCGACTTGCACCTTGCCCTCCATCGTCACAGCGTGTAACGCAAAGATATCAAGGATTAACATGGATCGATCGATCACGCGAACCCCGTGTCCGATTCCATCCTCCAAATTGCGAATTTGCGCCGGCGACAATTCCATATCGAAAACGACCAATCTGATGTCATTTTGCTCACACAATGCGCCGATCTCCTCAACTTTACCCGAGCCGATGATCGTCCGCGGATCGAACGATTGTTTTGCTTGCGTGACGCAGGCAAATGTCTCGCCGCCTGCCGTTTCCAAGAGACGTGACAATTCCGTCAAGCCTCGCTCAACCTCCTCAAGCGAGATTTCGCGCGTGCTCACCCCGACAAGAACGGCACGCGACGCCTTCTCGAATTCATCGGTTATTTTATTTTGCTCTTTCAAAACATTGCCCCCTTTCCCAAAAGAAAAAGGGCGGAGTCACGCGTCACGCGCACACTCCGTCCCTCATGCGTGATGTGCAAAAAGAGATTATTTGCCGCTGGCGGCCAATCTCTTCTTGAACTTATCCACTCTACCGCCGGCGTCGACAAACTTCTGCTTGCCGGTAAAGAAAGGATGGCACTTGGAGCAGATTTCAACACGAATATCACCGCCCTTGGTGGAGCGGGTGGTAACGGTTTCGCCGCATGCGCACTTAATAACAACCTCTTCGTAGTTCGGATGGATTCCTTCTTGCATTTTCATATTCTCCTTTCTGAATTTTGCCCGTGCTGCGCCTAGGCCTCGGCCGCAACGCTTGATGGCTGGACAGTGAACAAACTCGGATGGGGATTGTCCTTGCCCGTACATCGCACTCAGTTCGCAATATTCACGAATTGCTCACGGATATGGCTATTATAACATATAATTTTTCAAATTGCAAGAGTTTTTCGAAAATTTTTTATGCCTTTTGTTTTACCTCTTCATTCGGTGTGTAAATCATTGATTTTTATTGCAATTACATTGATTTCGAAACAATATTCGCAAAAAATCTTCCGTAATTCTACAATGTTTGCTTCAGTTCTTCCCGCAACCTGGCAATGATCTTTTTTTCCAAGCGGGAAATATACGATTGCGAGATGCCGAGCATGTCGGCAACATCCTTTTGCGTCATCTCCTCGCCGCCACCCAAACCATAGCGCAACTCAATGATTACACGTTCTCGCTCGTCAAGTCTCGCCACACAAGCGCGAATTGCCTCGCGTTCTTCCCGTTCGGTGATCTCGGTTACCACATCTACCTCGTCGCTTCCCAAAACGTCCGAGAGCAAGAGTTCATTGCCATCCCAATCCGTGTTAAGCGGCACATCAATGCTGATCGCCAGCCGTTGACCGCTGTTTTTTCCTATGTACATCAATATTTCGTTCTCGATGCACCGCGAGGCATAGGTCGCCAGCTTGATATTTTTATCGGCGCGAAAGGTATTGACCGATTTAATAAGCCCGATCGTGCCAATTGAAATCAGATCTTCAAGTCCGATGCCTGTGCTCTCAAATCGCTTGGCAATATAGACCACCAACCGTAAATTATGCTCAACCAGCAGTGTACGCGCCGACTCATCATACGACAATCGTTCTATGGCCGCCGCTTCTTCTTCGTGCGACAGAGGTGACGGTAAAATATCGGGGCCATTGATATAAAAAATACCGTCATTTTCGTTTTCGCATCCCCGTACCCACATCACAAAACGGCGCCAAAGACGCCCGATTTCCTTAAACATATTCCATACATCTCCCTCATATCAGTTCCGACGGCACAAGCGCCGCGACGCCGTCTTGCCGCTCGCTGAGTTTTGTCGGCGCGATCAGTGCGCTGACCTCACGTTCTTCTCGGCTGTTTTGTTCTCTTATGTAAATGTGCTCGGGACACCACCCGACCATTAAGCGTTCTCCTGTCGCGCCGCGGGCGGGAATCAGCCGTATCCGCCGCGCAGTTGTCTCATTCGGATCGATTGCCATGTCGCCGACCCGATCCGTCGCGGCCATACGCAACAGCCACGACGGCGCCACTCCCTGCAATCGCGCGATTTCAACCGGGATAACCGCTCGGCCGCCCAAAGGATCGCGCAAAAGGTTTCCGGAATCGACAATTCCGTTCAATTCAATTCGTTGCCCGGTCTCCTCTACAATGACCGTGATCGGCACTTTGCCCGTTGTCCGGCGAAAACATCTGCCCCACAAAGCAGTCAATAACGCGGATAACAATGCCATACCGAAAAACAGCCAAGCCGACATTCCCTCATTTTCGACACGATCGAGTACTCCGGGAATACGATTGAGTTGCGAGAACAATGCCGTCATGACGCCGCCCAATACCATGGAAACCAGAAGGTACAGCGCCGATAACTTGAACAGTGACCGCCATCGTTCACGTCGTCCCGCCATGGCTACGGCACAAAGTGCCACACAAACTGCCGCATCAATCAAAAATGCCGGAAATTTATTGATTGTCAGAAACAGCACTGTGACAGCATAAATGCCGCCGAGCGCCGAAGCAAGCATGCCTCGCCAAAGCGACAGCGGTCGGTGAAGTAGCCGCGCGCATAGATACAAGCACAAAAAATCCATGCTGAAATTCACCAAAAACAGCAGATCGGCATAAACTTCGTCCTGCATCGCACCACCCCGCTTTCCAACAACAATTATATGGTATACGAGGTGAAAAATATGTCAAGTGAAGATATTTCCCCGAAAACGAAAAAACTTTTTGAAGAACCATTCTGTTTCTTCAAAAAGTTTTTCGATACTCTTTTTACTTCACGGTAGCATATAAGTTCAAGTCCCATGCGGGAATGTAAGGATATCGTCTCACATATAATCGATAGTCGGGACAAAGAGCGTGGAGTTGCAAGATCAGTGCGTACAAATCGTCTGTGCGGTGATAAAGCGAAACAAGAAGATCGGGCCGTTGCTCGCGAATGATGCCCGTGCTCCCCTCCAAAGCTTGTTTTTCGCTGCCCTCAACATCGTACTTAATATAATCAATACGTTCACCGGCCGCCACTTCGTCCAAGGACAGTGCGTTCACTTCCGTCGTGCGCCTCGATTCGTTGTCGCCGCACACACTCGCATTGCGATTTCCGCTGTCATCAAAAGTGATCGTCGTCCGCTCGTTCCACGCGGCGGCATTGACGGGCAACACTCTTTCCTCGCTCTCGGCATATGCCGCCAGTTTGCGAAAATTACGGCGATCCGGTTCAAGTGCGACAACACGCTCCATATGCGGACACAACTCCAACAGTTCCCGCGCGGTATCACCGTCGTAAGCCCCCGCGTCGATAGCCACACGGTAATCATCAAGATGCAACAACTCGCGCATAACCGTCATGCGATCATCCTCGGTCGCCCGCAATACATTCAAACACCCCGTGCGACGAAATTCCACCACTCCGCGAAACACCGCGCGAGAACGCTCGTCGGCGAGCAATGCGCAGGCTGTTTCCAATTCTGCCGCGTGCGCTTCTTCGAATGTCTCGTCAAACAATATATTGCCTTTGACCGGCACATCCGGAAT
>CAZOHP010000084.1:0-7299 GCA_964579815.1 uncultured Lachnospiraceae bacterium | reverse complement strand
ACTCGGCACCGAGGCAACTCGCACGGGAATTATCGACAACGCCAAAAACAGCAACTACATTGCATTGAAAAAAGATGTGTATACCATTCTTCCCGACGGCATCTTTCTGATTGAATCGCTTGATCGGTTACACATCAATATGGACAAGTATAAAACATCCGACATGGGCCGCGCGCTCAAGCAAGTGTTTCGCGGACAAATGAGCGTGACCGACAGCGTGGCATTGGCAACACGCGAAATCGCCGCAATGTTTGAACAAAGCGGGCAGGCAGATGATGATATCGGTTTTTTCGGCGATATCATCGGGCAATGTCCGCTGTGTGGTGAAAATATTCGCCGCATGCGCAATTTCTACGGGTGCACGGGCTACAAAGAAAAAGGATGCAAATTCAGCATCGGTCTCATCATCGCCGGGCACACGATCAGCACGGCACATGTCAAGGCATTACTCCATGACGGAAAAACGCCCGTCATCCGTCATTTTCGTTCTTCGCGAACGGGCAAGAGTTTTGATGCGGCGCTCAAATTGGAAAACGGCCGCGTTGAATTTGACTTTGATCGCTCAAACCGACCGTCGCAGTATGTTTCACACCATGCTCCGCCGTCATCTTATGACGGAAATGAAAACACACACTAACATCCGAGCACAAAAAGCCCAAGGCATCGTCATAGACGGGGCCTTGGGCTTTTTCGGAGAAATCGAACCGTAAGTACGACGATCGTACTCGCTTTTTCTTACCGTTCTTCCCGGAAATACGGCAATCCCAAAGAAGCGGGCGGCTGATTTTCTCGCTTTTTACGCACACTGATAATGACCAAAACAATAACCGTCACCACATACGGTAACATTTGAAGCAACGGCGTTGCGCTGATATCCAATTTAATGCCGAGCAATGTGGGAATGCGCGAACCGGCAATATAGAGCATGCCGAACAAAACAGAACCGATGATACTGATGTGCGGCCTCCACAAAGTGAAGATCACCAACGCAACAGCCAACCATCCCAGCGCCTCAATGCTCTTGTAAGCCTCTACCGAACCGGCATAGTCCATAATATAGAACAGTCCGCCGAGCGCCGCGATCCCGCTGCCTATACAGGTTGCGAGATACTTATAAGCCGTGACGTTGATACCGACTGCATCCGCCGTAGCGGGATTTTCCCCCACTGCACGCAAATGAAGACCGACGCGTGTGCGCGTCAAAACAATCGAAGCAACGACCGCAATGATCAACGCGAGATACACCATCACACCGCAGTATTTCAACGCTGTCGTACTTGAGGCGAACGGGAAGCGAAAATAGTTAAGCGCATAAAGATACTGCATGGGCGCGATTGCCATTCCGGACATGATAAATTTCGTCGTACCGACGCCGAACGTAGTCATAGCAAGGCCGGTCACATTTTGATTGGCTTTCAGCGTAACGGTCAAAAAGCAGTAAATAGCCCCCATGGCCATACCGCCGATAAACGCAGCCAAAACGGAGATCAAAACGATCAACATCGGCGGAATAGCGGTGCCATTCATCCACTTCAATGCCAAACAACCACACGCACCGCCCATGCACATAATACCCGGGATACCTAAATTCAAGTGTCCCACTTTTTCGGTTAAGATCTCACCCGTACAGCCGAACAGAAAAGTCATTCCCAGCGGAACCGCCGTGAGCAAATAATCCAAAAATTGATTCATTGGGCGTCTCCTTTCTTGCGTGTCTCACGGAATTTCAGACGATATCCGATAAAAAATTCACATCCGATGATGAAGAAAAGCACGATACCGACCACCATATCGGGAAATGCGGAATCGATATTGAACTTTGTGGTGATTTGCGATGATCCCTGCTCAAGAAACGTAATGAACGAAGAAGTCCCGATCATCACCAGCGGATTAAATTTAGCCAACCAAGAAACCATGATAGCCGTAAAACCCATGCCACCAACCGTACTTGTCGTCACCGAATGGTCAAGCGCGCCGACGATCAAGAATCCCGTCAAGCCGCAAACCGCACCCGAGACCAGCATGGTGCGAATGATCACTTTGCCGACGCCGATTCCGATATAGCGCGCCGTTTTTTCGCTTTCGCCGACAACCGAGATCTCATAACCCTGCTTCGTGTAATGCAAATATATATGCATCAGCACCGTCATAACCAGCGTCACGATGATCAACAGCAAGTATTCATGCCCGATGATGGGCAAATGTCCCACCGAAAGCGCGCCGAGCACGCTTGAGCCGCTCGGTGTCCACAGCAACAAAAAATATGCCACAAGCCCCGAGGCTACATAGTTCATCATCAAGGTAAACAGTGTTTCATTGGTCTGCCATTTTGCCTTGAAAACAGCGGGAATCCCCCCCCAAATCGCACCTGCAAGCACGGCGGCAATCAACATCAGAAGAAGCAACACATAGTGAGGCAGGACGTCTCCCAAATAGTAAGCCACACCGACTGCTGCCAGCGCTCCGATCAGCGTCTGCCCTTCCGCGCCGATATTCCAAAAACGCATACGAAAGGCAGGAGTCACGGCAAGCGAAATACACAGCAACACCGATGTATCTTTTGCAAACTTCCACAAGCGTCTGGCGGAACCGAAAGTGCCGTCAAACAGCGTTCCGATAAACTCAAACGGATCGGCATTGATCATGAAAATGGCAAGGATCGAACAGAGCATCAGCGCCGCAACAACAGCGATCACGCGAATCGTCATCGACTTCCAAAGCGGCATTACATCACGTTTGACCACATGAAACGGCGGTTCAAAGTTTCGTCTGTCATGCGTTTTCACTGTCTTTATCCTCCTGCGTTGTAGTATCGGCGCGCTCCGTACGAGTCATCAGCAAACCGATCTCTTCTTTTGTCGTTGTTCTTCCGTCCAGAATACCCGTAACCCGGCCGGCACAGATAACCAAAATTCTGTCGCAAAGTGAAACCAAAACATCCAAATCTTCACCTACGAATATAACCGAAACACCCTTTTCTTTCTGTTCGGTCAAGAGCCCGTAGATCGTATAAGATGAATTGATATCAAGGCCGCGCACGGGATAGGCGGCCATCAAAACAGTCGGCGACGCCGCGATTTCGCGACCAACCAGCACTTTTTGCACGTTTCCTCCCGACAACCGACGGACAGGCGTATGCGTACTGGGCGTCATGACTTCCAATTCATCGACAATTTTTTGCGCCAAATCACCCGGTTTTTTACGATCGACAAACATGGAATGCCCTTTTCGATAACTGCGAAGCATCATGTTATCGACAATATCCATATTTCCGACAAGCCCCATGCCGAGACGGTCCTCGGGAACGAACGAAAGACGGACGCCGAGTTCTCGAATGGCCACAGGATCCTTGTCGCGCAAATTTTCACTTGTCCCTGTCTTTGGATTATGGTATACGATCTCGCCCGTCACGGGATGGCACAGCCCCGCAATGGATTCCAGCAATTCCTTTTGCCCACTGCCCGCAATACCCGCAATACCGAGAATTTCTCCCGCGCGTGCGGTAAAAGACACATCGTCAAGCACGGTCACGCCATCGGCATCGGTCATGCAAAGGTGCTTGACTTCCAAGCGATCGCATACATTTTGGGGCATCGGGCGGTGAATATTCAACTCCACCTTTTTCCCGACCATCATCTCGGTTAGCGCCGCCTCATTCGTTCGCGCGGTTTCCACCGTTGCAACGTGTTCCCCCTTGCGAAGAACCGCCACGCGGTCGGAAATAGACAAAACCTCATGCAATTTGTGCGTGATGATGAGAATTGCCTTTCCGTCCTCACGCATGCGGCGAAGAACGTCAAACAGTTTTTCCGTTTCTTGCGGAGTCAGGACCGCAGACGGCTCGTCCAGAATCAAAATATCCGCGCCACGATACAGCACTTTCAAAATCTCAACCGTCTGCTTTTCGGAAACCGACATTTCGTATATCTTCTTTTTCGGGTCGATATGGAATCCGTACTTATCGGCAATTTCGCGTACCCGACGGTTGACCTCTTTGATGTTATAAGGTGTACCGTCATTCACGCCGAGCACGATATTTTCGGCGGCGGTAAACAGATCGACCAACTTAAAATGCTGGTGGATCATGCCGATTCCATAGTGGAAAGCATCCTTGGGTGAACGAATGACAACCTCTTCCCCGTTGATCACGATAGTTCCGTGATCGGGATAATAAATACCCGCGATCATATTCATCAGCGTCGTTTTGCCACAGCCGTTTTCTCCCAAAATCGCCAAGATTTCACCGCGATATACTGTCAAGTCAACGTTTCTATTGGCTGCCAACGTGCCAAAATACTTGGAAACCTGTTTCAATTCCAATGCTATCGGTTGATTCATAAATTCCTCCAAAAGAAAAATGATCTGACAAATTCTCAGCAAATCACTCTCGCTCACACGAGAACGTTTTGCTCGGAACTTGTAAAAATCGAGACAAGCGGAGCAATGATATGCTCCGCCTGTCTGTTTTGCGGGTTTTAGCCACCGTAGTTTCTGTTGAGCAATTCAATGCCGTCGATCAGAATATCGAAGTAAGGAGCGCTGCGCTTTTCCGATTCATGGAAATAACCGTCAGCGATAACCTCGGTTTCCTTTTCGTACGCATCATCAGTATCAACGTCGGCCAAATAAGAGGTCAAGTTCTGACCGTCGACCGTAAAGTTAGCAGCGTCAAACACATGGATTTCACCGGACACCAACTTTGCCTTGACTTCCTCCAGTTTAGCAACGGTACCGTCGGCCGCGGCAGTGGTATTCACATCGGACAGGACAACGGAACCGGTTGCAATGGTACCTGTCCAGTCAGTGTCGATCTTTTTGCCGTTTTGGACAGCCTGGCAGATGTAGACAAAATAGGGCGTCCAGTCGATCTTGGAGGACACGATGAACGTGTTGGGGCAAGATGCAACGGTGCTGCCGTTATAAGAAATATTGGGAACGTTCTTCTCTTCACAAACAGAAGGTGCGCCCATCGAGTCGGCATGCTGGCTGATCAAAACGCAATTGTTGTTGATCAAAGCGGTAGCGGCATCCTTTTCCTTGATCTCATCATACCATTCACCGGTGAACTGAACCTCCATCGTAACACTGGGGCAAACGGACTTTGCGCCCAAGTAGAAAGAGGTGTAACCGGAGATAACCTCTGCGTAAGTGAACGCGCCGACATAACCCATCTTTGCTTGATCGGCGGTAATGGTACCGTTTTCGATCATTTCGTTGAGTTTCAAGCCTGCGGCAACGCCGGCCAAATATCTGCCCTCGTAGATAGAGGCGAATGCGTTGTGGAAGTTGTCAAGGCCCTCGGTATGAGCTCTGGTGCCCGTTGCATGGCAGAACTGCACGTCGGTAAATTCCTTGGCAGCCTTAATCAAGTAGGTCTCGTGGCCGAAACTATCCGCGAAGATCACGTCACAGCCCTCATCGACAAGGTCGGCAGCTGCTTCATAGCACTTGTTAGACTCGCCGATATTTCTCTTAAAGATCACTTGATCCTCGGAAAGCCCCAACTCTTGTGCGGCTCTGTTCACGGCTTCGATAAAGTTCAGATCGTAGGTGGACGCCTCGTCGTGAAGCAAAATGACACCCAACTTAAACTCATCATCGTCATCGCTCTTGCAGGAGATCATGGATACGCCGAGAGCGGCAACCATGAGCACTGCCAAACACAGGGAAAGAATTTTTTTGAACATCGTCATGTTCCTCCTCATATTGTTTTCTGCTCCGATCCATGATCGCGAGCACAGTTTATTATGACACAAAATACGCCATTTGTCAATACTTTTTCTCTTTTTTTCGCTCTTTTTTGAATATCAACGTCAAAAGAAATATCTTACCAAAGATGAATTTCGATACAACACAAATCCGAACGTGAGAAATCCTCGCGGCGAGGGGCATATGGCATATGTTTCCGCCAAACGAGGACACAAAAGCAAAATCAATATCATCACACATTCAAAAACCTTTTACGGCGAACCGACGACCGAGATGAAGAGAAATCCCGATCGCGCGAATCCGTCAAGCAGGAAATCGCGGTTTAGTGTTCCCCGTTGGGAGAAAGATCATTATTTGGTTCAGCCGGAGAAAGGATATTGGAAACTTGATAAGCAGGATAAAATTGCCATCAAGAAGTTCAATAAAAAGTACGAAAAGAGAAAATGAACACAAAAAAAGAATTCAAGCGCGAGTGGCGTCACCGCCGATTTCCGATAATCTCTACCGGCATCTGCTTGAATTCTGTAATTATTATACCACATTTCCGCCAAAAGTCAATAGGGATTGTGAAAAAAAGAAAGGATTTGGTTCAATTGATTGTGTTGTAATGCACGAGGAGGCATCGTTTGCAATCGTTCTCATCGCAGAAAAAAACTCTTTCGAATTTTCAAAATTCTCTTGCCCTTTTGACGCAAATGTGGTATGATATAAGTGTATGTTTGCGGAAAGATAAAAAATCAACCGCAAAACGCAAAAAGGGAAAGAAGGGCAATCATGAATAGCATCGGCTTTGACAACGACAAATATCTTCTGACGCAATCACAAAAGATTCGGGAAAGAATCGCGCAATTCGGCGGCAAACTTTACTTGGAGTTCGGCGGCAAATTGTTTGACGATTTCCATGCTGCGCGCGTATTGCCCGGCTTTGCTCCGGATTCCAAAATTCGTATGCTGCTTCAACTCAAAGATCAAGCCGAAGTGGTCATGACAATCAATGCCTCCGACATTGAAAAAAACAAGGTGCGCGGCGATTCCGGCATCACCTATGATTTGGAAGTCTTGCGCCTGCTGGATGCTTTCCGCGGCTTCGGTCTTTATGTCGGCAGCATCGTATTGACGCGCTATCAAGCGCAACCCAGCGCCGTCGCTTTTGAAAAAAAACTAACCGACTTGGGGCTCCGCGTCTACCGTCATTATGACATCCAAGGCTATCCCAACGATATTCCTTTCATCGTCAGTGACGAGGGATACGGGAAAAACGATTACATCGAAACAACCCGTTCACTCGTCGTCGTAACGGCTCCCGGCCCCGGTAGCGGAAAAATGGCGACATGCCTATCCAACATCTACCATGACTATAAGCGTGGAATTCGCGCGGGCTATGCCAAATTTGAAACCTTTCCCATTTGGAATTTGCCGCTTGATCATCCCGTCAACATTGCCTATGAAGCCGCTACGGCCGATCTCAACGACATGAATATGATCGACCCGTTCCATTTGCGCGCTTACGGCGAAACCACGGTCAACTATAATCGCGATATTGAAATATATCCCGTTCTGCGCGCGATGTTTGAGCGCATTATGGGCAAG
>CAZOHP010000083.1:0-7597 GCA_964579815.1 uncultured Lachnospiraceae bacterium | reverse complement strand
TTGTGCGTCAGTTCTGCCAACGGGTTGTTCTGATCCATGAACTGCGACAACTGCGACGAACCGAAGAACTCGCGGATCGCCGTCGTCACGGGACGAATATTGATCAGCGCCTGAGGAGTCAACTTTTCGTTATCCTGCGTGGTCATGCGCTCTTTCACAATCTTGTCCATGCGCGCAAAACCGATGCGCAACGCATTTTGCAACTGCTCGCCGACCGAGCGAATGCGACGATTGCCCAAGTGATCGATATCGTCAAACTGGCCGACATCATGCATCAAGTTGATCATGTAGTTGATCGATGCGAAAATATCGTCTTTTGTAATGTGTTTGGGGCACAATTCGGCAATGCGAGCCTTAGCCGCCGCCTTAATCGCATCCACGTCGCCGCCGCACTCCTGCATGATCTCCAGCATCACGGCCGTGCGAACTTTCTCGTTCACACCGCAGTCCTTGAGATCAAAGCCCAGCAGATGTTCAGGCTCAATGGTGTTGTTGGAGAGCACGCGAAGTGTGTCTCCGTTGTCCAGCGACAATACGACTTCGTTGACGGCCGCATACTGGACTTGCTGCGCCATTTTCTCGGTCAGCACCGTGCCCGCTTCAAAGAGCACCTCGCCCGTAATGGGGCTGACAATGTCCTCGGCAATGCGGTGATTGGCAATACGGGGACCGATCGCCATTTTCTTGTCAAAACGGAAACGCCCCACGGGCGCGATATCATATCTCTTCGGGTCAAAGAAATAGTTGTTAATCAACATTTGCGCCGACTCAACCAGCGGCGGCTCGCCGGGACGCAACTTCTTGTAGATTTCTTTGAGCGCCTCAACACCGACCGTCGAATGGTCACGGTCGGCCAGTGCCTCGCTCTCGTCTTTTTCCAGCGTAGCAAGGATATGGTCTCCCTCGCCGAACATGCGGAAGATATCTTCGCGCGACTCAATACCCAGCGCGCGAATAAACATGGTCAAGGGAAGTTTGCGGTTCTTATCAATGCGAACGTACATCACGCCGCTGATATCGGTCTCGTATTCAAGCCATGCGCCGCGGTAGGGGATAATCTGCGCCGCATACGTCTTTTTGCCCGATTTGTCGATCTCGGAAGCGTAATACATACCGGGGGAGCGGATGATCTGTGAAACGATAACGCGTTCGGCACCGTTGATGACGAAAGTACCCGTTTCGGTCATGATGGGAAATTCGCCCATAAAGATGTCGGTCTGCTTGACTTCGCCGGTCTGACGATTGGTCAAACGAACATTGACTTTCAAAGGCGCCGCATAGTTGGCGTCACGCTCCTTGCATTCCTCAATGCTGTACTTGGGCTTACCGTCCAGCGAATAATCGATAAAATCAATCTGAAGATTGCCGGAATAGTCGGTGATGGGGGAAACGTCGCGCAACACCTCACCCAGACCCTCTTTTACAAACCAGTTAAAGGACTTGGTTTGAATCTCGACCAGGTTGGGCAACTCCAACGCGGTATTCGACTTGGAGAAACTCATGCGGACGTTCTGACCGAGTTTCTGCTCTTTTACATTGATCATTAAGTTCAATCACTCCATTCAAATAATCCTTCGCCCACCCTTTCGCAAGGAACATCGAAGCAAAATTTACGAAAAATTCAAACAATCTTCCGCAATTGTTTACATTTTCGTATTGGGCAAAACAACGATTTTTCCCTTGCCGCGACCGTTGGAATTTCGCGTTTTGACCAAACTTGCCCCAAAACAGGCGATTGTAATGCAGTTTACTATTATACCACCCGTCGTGCGGTTTGTCAAGCGTTTTTTTCAAATTTTTACTGTATTTTTGAGATTTATTGTCTTTTTATTGTTTAGCCGAAAAAATCCCCCGAGAAATGCAGAGACAAATAAAAATTTTTTTCAAGTTTTTTGCAAAACCTCTTGCATTTTTTTCACAGACGTGATATAATGACACGGTATGTGAGTTCATCTGCACGCGGACCCTCTCAGTCGTGTGCGGAAATCATCATTATTTTCGAGAAAGAAAGGGAGGTGTACGATTTGCCGAACATCAAATCTGCGAAGAAGCGCGTGAAAGTCACGGCCGTAAAAACCATGCGTAACAAGGCCGTCAAAACGCAACTGAAAACCGAGATCAAAAAGTACGAGGCCGCTTTGGCCGCGGGTGATCTGGCCGCCGCTCAGGCTACCTACAAGAATGCCGTCAAGAAGCTCGACCAGGCCGCCGCATACGGCGTCATTCACAAAAATGAAGTCGCTCACAAAAAGAGCCAGTTCACCAAAAAGCTCAACGCTTTGGGATGATGGTTCCGCAGAAAAAGCCGACTGTCCGCGCGACAGTCGGCTTTTTCTGTTTTTTAATCGGTCAAGGGGGGGCAGTCACTTCATTGCTTTTTTGCGAAATTCGGACGGCGACAGTTTAACGAGCGCGACAAAATGCCGATAAAAGCCGGATGGGTCCTCATAACCGACCTTGTCCGAAACGGCGGCAACCGTCATATCCGTATGTCGGAGAAGTTCCGCACCGATATGGCAACGCAGTTGATGAAGATAGGCCATGGGAGAGAGTTGATACCGCCGACGAAATCGTCGCCGCAATTGACTTTCGCTCAAATGACACATCTCGGCCAGTTCATGCGTCGTCAACGTTTCGGCATAGTGCAGCGATATGTAGGACATCGTCGATGCAATCACATCATCTTCAAGCCGCGTATGCTCATGCTCGCTCTTGCGCTTGATATGGAAATGTGCAAACCATCCCGACGCGCGCAAAAAAAATTCGCACAGCGTCAGCGCACACAACAAATCCCGATTAGGCGTATGGTCAAAACAGGCGGCAACTGTTTTCCTCAGCAACGCCACAGCCTCGGGATATTCGCTCTCGCGCAAAATGGGCGGAATACCGCACACATCGGCGCCATGCGCCACCGCAACATCCGGGCGTTCCTCCGCAGCCGAAGTCCCGATCAACATTGCCAGCAAACTCTTGTGATCGAAATAGGCAAAACGGCACAAACACGGTGCATTCGCGTGTAGACTACGCGAGTAATGCCGCGAACCGGGAAAAATCACGATCATGTCGCCCGCCCCTACGGACTCGACAAGCCCGTCGCTCAAAAACAGCCCGTCGCCCTCGCAACACAGCCCGATCTCCAGGCAGTCATGGTAATGGAGATAGGGGATTTCGCCGACCGGCAGAGCCACCGCCGTATCATCACAACGCATTTTCAGGGGCGCGTTCGGCGCCGACGCTTCAAAGAGGACATGATATTGCTGCCAATATACGCGTTTTTGCATGATATATGCTCACTTTCGCCATAGAATATATCAAAAATGTGTGTTATAATAATTATAATCAAGCGCGGGCATATTGTCAAGCCCGTTTTCAAAAGAAAGGAACGCACCATGACACAACAAATTCAACTCGGTCGCGGAAACGCAACGTTCGATCTGCGACATGGCACCGTCACGTCACTGCTTTTGGACGGTCAGGAAATTATCGCCGCCCCTGCCCCGCTTTTTACTGTTTGCATGCGCACCCGTGACGGCGCCCCCGTTTGCTTTGACGCCTACATGGCAACCGAAGTCATCGTCACCGACCTTTGCGCCCGTTACTCCGGTTTTGATGCCGCGGACGTTTCGATCACCGTTCGCTTATCAAATGATCACGCCGCATTGACATTCGGCATCGACATCGAAAATCGCACCGATCTGCTTGTCGAATGGGTCGATTTCCCCACGGTCGAACTCAAGCCGCTCAAAAAGAACGGCGGCATCGGCGAAATACTGTTCCCCTATAACGAGGGCGCACTCATCGACGACCTCAATAAACGTCCCTCTTGGTTCAGCCCGCACGATCCGGAATACCCCTCGCTCGGCTCTTATTGCGTCTTCCCCAACATGATATGCTCTCAATTCCAAGCCTATCTCTTTGGCGGTCACGGGCTGTATATGGGAACGCATGATGCAACTCGCGGCGTCAAAGCCATCGATCACCGTCCGGTCAACGGCAATGCGCACATGCAATTTCGCCTGTATTGCGGCATCGATTACGGCGAGAGTTGGAGTTGTCCTTTCCCCGTGGTTTGGACATTCTTCGACGGCGGTTGGCAAGATGCGGCCGAGATCTACCGCGCATGGTTTGAGAAGCACCTACCGCGCGGCGTAAAAAAGATCGCGGAAAATCCCGCTCTGCCGGAATGGTATCAAGACAGCCCTCTGGTCGTCACCTACCCCGTGCGCGGCATTCACGACATGGACACCATGAACGCCAACGCACTGTTTCCTTATGTCAACGCACTGCCGCGCATCGACGAAATCGCCAATCGCGTCAAATCCCGCCTGCTCGTTCTGCTCATGCACTGGGAAGGGACCGCGCCTTGGGCACCGCCGTATGTATGGCCGCCCTACGGCGGCGCGCACGAATTTCACACGTTTCAAGATGAATTACACCGCCGCAATCACCTGCTGGGTGTTTATTGCTCGGGCTTCGGCTACACACTGCAAAGCAATTTGGATGCATACAACAAAGAAGCGGAATATGCCGCACGCGGCCTTGAAACCGGAATGTGCGCAGGTCCGGACGGCAAGGTCGGCATTAGCCGCATCTGCACGGGACAGCGCCGCGGTTACGATATCTGCCCCGCATCCGAGACCGGCCGCGCGATATTGAAAGAAGCCTATATGCCGCTGTTTGAAAGCGGCGTCGATTATTCTCAAATTCTGGACCAAAATCACGGCGGCGGTCAATATTTTTGCTACAGCCGCGAGCATAATCACGCGCCCGCGCCCGGCCCATGGATGACCGAAAACATGCAAAATCTTTTGACCGAATGGAACGGCGTGGCAGACCGCATGCTGCTGGGGTGCGAAAGCGCGGCAGCCGAACCGTTCATCGGCAATCTTCTCTTCAGCGACAACAGATTTGAACTGTGCTGGATGCTCGGTCGTCCCGTGCCGCTTTACGCCTACCTCTATCACGAATACCTACGCAACTTCATGGGCAACCAAGTTGCCTGCCCGTTCCCGGAAACTCTGGATACCTTGCGCCACCGCATGGCCTATTCGTTTGCCGCGGGCGACTGCATGACGATCGCTCTCATGCCAGACGGCGGTCTGTATCCGAACTGGGGCGGTCGCGATTTTTCAAACCCGCCCGATTACGACAAAACGCTGACGTTCGCCGCTCGTATGCAGGCATTCTACTGGGAGCACGCCAAACCTTTCTTGTATGACGGCCGCATGATCAAACCTCGCGAGTTCACGGTCACAGATGCTCCCGCTTACGACGATCAACGTGCCGTCTTCCCGCCCGTTTACAGCACGGCGTGGGAAGCGCAGGACGGGCAGCGTGCTCAGATTTTCGTCAATCCGAACGACACCGCAGTTTCCCTGACGTGGGGCGGCAAGAGCATCACCGTCCCCGCCATGGATGCCGTGGTCGAACATATGTAATCGTAATGTCAAGGGAGTTTTCTCGGCCGAAGAGAAAACTCCCTTATCTATATGATTTTTTGCCCCGCCTCTTGATTTTTCTCCGAATGTATGCTACAATACTGTCAACATTCGATACGAAAGGACATATTGCCATGATCTGCCAAACCTCAAACGGCGGTACGTTGCACATTGATTTCGAACGTGCATGCATTACCGCTCTCAGTTACGCGGGACAGGATATTCTTGCCGACGAAATGCCGCTGTTTACCTTGCGTTTGCTCGCATCAAACGGCGACAAGACCGTACTCAGTGCCGCCGATGCAACCATTCGGACGCTCGGTGCGAACGGCGCCGTTTACACCGGTTTCGGCTTGGATATTACCGTCACCGTTTCGGTCGAAGCCAAACAAGACAGTTTTTTATGGGGCATTTCGGTGCAAAACGGCACAGATCTGCTCGTCGAGTGGGTGGATTTTCCCTCTCTTCGTGTCAAGCCGCTCAAGGGGAACGGCGGTATCGGCGAAGTGCTGTTCCCCTACAATGAAGGCGCGCTGGTCAGCGATATCCGTCATTATCAGGCATATATGGGAAAATACCGCGAGATCGAATATCCCTCGCTCGGCGCTTACCACATATTCCCCAATATGATGTGTTCGCAGTTTATGGCCTATCTGTTTGACGGCCACGGCTTCTACATGGGTGCCCACGACACAACTCGCGGCGTCAAAGCCATCACGCTCAAGCCTGAGGAAAATGATTCTTTCGAAATGCGCATTCGCTACTACTGCGGCCGCAACTACGGCGAGAATTGGACCTGCGATTTTCCCATCGTATGGAAATTTTTCGACGGTGCTTGGGAAGATGCCGCCGAGATCTATCGCACATGGTTTGAACGGCATCTGCCGCGCGGTGCCAAGAAGATCGCCGAAAATCCCGCTCTGCCGGAGTGGTACGAGGACAGCCCTTTGGTCGTCACCTACCCCGTGCGCGGCTTTCACACCTCGGACGGCTCGGACGACATGGAACCCAACGCCTTGATCCCATACATCAACGCCTTGCCCCTGTTGGACGACATCGCCGAACGGGTAAAATCCCGCCTGCTCATTTTGCTCATCCGCTGGGAGGGTACCGCACCTTGGGCGCCACCTTACGTTTGGCCGCCCTTGGGTGGAGAGCAATCCTTTTTCGAATTTCGTGACGCATTGCACCGCCGCCGTCATCTGCTGGGTGTTTACTGCTCCGGATTCGGCTACACATTGCAAAGCCATCTGATCAAAACACACAATTGCGAACAAGAGTATAAGGAACGAAAGTTGGACGAGGCCATGTGCACGGGCCCCGGCGGCGTACTGAGCCTCAGCGGCATTTGCCCCGAGCAACGGTCTGCCTACGACATCTGCCCCGCCTCAAAAAAGGGCCGCGAAGTGCTGGACGAGGCCTATGCCCCTCTCTTCCGAAGCGGTATCGACTACACTCAAATTCTCGATCAAAACCACGGCGGCGGTCAATATTTCTGCTATAACGAGCATCACGGCCATGCCCCCGCGCCCGGCCCATGGATGACCACACACATGCAGGAATTGCTGTCCGCATGGAACGCGGCAGCGCCCGACATGTTGTTCGGCAGCGAAAGCGCGGCAGGCGAGCCGTTCATCGGTAATATTCTGTTCAGCGACAACAGATTTGAACTGAGTTGGAAACTCGGCCGTCCCGTCCCGATGTATGCTTATATTTACCACGAATATCTGCGCAATTTTATGGGCAACCAAGTTGCCGCGCCGTTCCCCGCCTATGTCGATACGTTGCGTCACCGCATGGCCTATGCGTTTGCCGCAGGAGATTGTTTGACGCTTGTCATGCGTCCCGCCGACGGCGGTTTGATCTCCGATTGGGGCAACCACGATCTGTCCAATCCGCCGGATCGTGAAAAGGCGCTGAACTTTGCCGCCAACCTAATGAAATTCTACCGTGAAGCGGCGAAGCCCTACCTTTACAACGGCCGTATGATTCGTCCCCTCTCTTACACGGCAACCGACGCTCCCGTCTACAACGACTGCCGCCGCGTCTTTCCGCCCGTTTACAGCACGGCGTGGGAGGCGCAGGACGGTCGCCGTGCCCAGATTTTTGTCAACGCCAACGAGGTGCCCGTCACCTTGCAAGTAGACAGTTACGGAACG
>CAZOHP010000082.1:0-7686 GCA_964579815.1 uncultured Lachnospiraceae bacterium | reverse complement strand
TGTTCGCAGATCGCAACCTTGTACCCTTTTTCGATCAGCCGACCGATATAACTCTCGGCACTGTGATACGGTACACCGCACATAGGAGCGCGCTCAACCTCACCGCAATCTCTGCCCGTCAGCGTCAACTCCAACTCACGCGAAGCCGTGATCGCATCGTCAAAAAACATCTCGTAAAAATCACCGAGACGGTAAAACAGCAAGTAATCTCTGTATTGATTTTTGACCTTGAAATATTGCTCCATCATCGGAGTCATAATCGTCGTTCTCCTCTTCTTTTGTCATTCGGAATCAATGACAACCGCGGCAGGTTGCGCAATGATGGGTACATCCCTGCTCCTCTCCCGTGATATGGGCGGTAATGATGCCGTTGACCTTGTTCATCAACTCATTGACATCATTCTGTGCCTTTTCCAAAGCCAGATAAACTTCGTTTTTCGTAATAGCCGTATACAATTCATTGATGCGATTTTGGATCATATCGATCATGTGCGTGTCACATGCGGGATCCGCCGCTTCTTTTTGCATTGCCGTTTGTTGCACTTCATATTCGACCATCAGTGCTTGCAATGACTTGTCCGCCTCGTAATTTTTGCGTGCGGCATCCAAGGCAATCAGTGTTTCGTTCTTTTTCAGTTCATCTCCCAGTGTTGCCGCAAGTTCATAAATATCCATGATTGATCTCCTTTTGATTCATTTTGTTTTCTATCGAAATTCACGATTTCATCGAATCTTCTCTCCGTAAAGTGCAAACGGTTCGGCACGATCGATACGCACACGGACAAAACGTCCCGTATCGCTCGCCTCGCCTGCAAAAAAGACGATCTTGTTTCCCTCGGTCCGCCCCGAGTAAACATCGGCGTTGTTCTTGCTCACGCCATCGCACAGAACGCGAACGGTCGAACCGACCATCGCCGCGTTCTTTTCTTGCGCAATTTCGTTTTGAAGCGCCAATAAGCGGTCAAATCGCTCATTTTTGACCTTGTCCGGCACCTGTTCCGCCATGGCCGCCGCAGGCGTTCCGGGGCGGGGGGAATAAATGAACGAGAACAGCATATCAAATCGCACCCGGCGCAGCATATCAAGCGTTGCCTCAAAATCTTGCTCGGTCTCACCGGGGAAACCGACAATGATGTCCGAGGTCAGCGTGATATCGGGCATCCGCGCCCGCAATCCATCCACAACGGACAAATAGTGCGCCGTGTCGTAATGACGGTTCATACGCTTCAAAACAACATCGCTCCCCGATTGCATGGGCAAATGAAAATGGCGGGCAATGTGGTGTCCCTCCGCCATCGCATCCATCAAAGCCACAGTCGCATCCTTGGGATGGCTGGTCATAAAACGCAACACATAATCGCCCTTGACGGCATCCAACTCGCGCAACAGCGCCGCAAAATCGTAGCGGTCCGCGCTTCCTTTGTTGTAGGAGTTGACATTTTGCCCCAACAGCGTAATATCGCGATATCCTCGATCGACCAGATCACGAAATTCGGCCATGATTTCATCCTTGTCGCGGCTGCGTTCCCGCCCGCGCACATAGGGCACAATACAATAAGAGCAAAAATTGTTGCAACCGTACATGATAGATACCCACGCACGGTAATCGCTGTCGCGGTGAATGGGCATTCCCTCCACCATCTGCGGGTGCTCGAACTCGTCCTCTTCGCAAAACAGCCGTTTCCCGGTGGACAATTTTTCCCAAAGCAACGTGGGAAAACGATGCAACACTGTCGTCCCGAATACAAAATCCACGTACGGATAACTTTTTTTCAATTCTTCCCGCCGATGTTCCTGCGCGGTCATGCAACCGCAAACACCGATCAAAAGTTCGGGATTTTTTGCTTTGAAATGCTTATATTGCCCTACCACGGACAGTGCCTTTTGCTCGGCATGCTCACGGATCGCGCAAGTGTTGACCATAATCAAATCCGCCTCGTCGGCTTGCTCGGTCAATTCGTAGCCCATGCGCTCGCACATTCCCGATATTTTTTCACTGTCTGCCACATTTTGCTGACAGCCGAATGTCAAGACAAATGCCTTGCGCCGCCGACCGTTCACCGCCGCGTATGTCTCGTTTGCGGCACGCAAGCGCAACATGATCTCATCATTCTCCGCCATGCGCCGTATCTCCTTTTTCTTTTCATCCATGCGCCCGCACTCCTTTCTCACCATCTTATTTTTCCCGCCGGGAGCGATGAAAACTTATTGTATTATTATATACCAAAATGCGCCTTTTGTCAAGAACCGGTCATGCCAAAGCATGACATTTTCGGAAAAGGAACAGCATCAACCGCTCCGCCAAGGAAGCGTTGATGCTGTTCCGTGCACCATCAGCTCAAGCCGTACCGACTCGTCCGATCAAAATATAAATATCACCGTTCAGATGCTCGGCTTCCAGATACGCTCCGAAACGCTCATCGTTGACCATCCTGACATCGGTATAAAACTTCGGACCGTCATTGGGTTCCACAGTGCTCAGTGCGCACTCGCATCCCGTCTCGCTAAATATACGAATCGTTGCATCCCGAAGCCCCGTCAGCCGAATATTACGGCGGAAACGAGCGTTAATGGGCGGCATCTCGCGGCAGGAGATCACGCCGCTATCCTGCTCGACAAACGCGCGACATTCGCGGTGCTCGCTACGTGCAAAGTGATAGATCGCACTGCCGTTGACAATTTCGGTCTCCATCCCGCAAAGGAGCGGAGCACCAAGCGGAAATTTCAATCGCACCTCCGTTGTCGTGTTGAAGTTGTAAGCCGACAGCCACAATGCGCCGTCCGAGCGCGCCAGCGCCATCGTCGGAACCTTGGGAGATCCGCCTCTGTGCTCAAAACCGATCTCATATCCCAACAAACCGATCTCCTCGCGCAAGCGGCTCACTCCCGCGGCAATGTTCAGCGTCCTCATTCCCGCATTGTCGGAAGCGTTCACGGCGCGCAGGGCATCCGGCGTACCGTAAATGATCACGGGAATGCCGGCGCGCGCCATATCACGCAACTGCGCGGCCACCTCCTCGCGCACGGGCACGGGCGAAATCAAAATACTTTTCGCAAGCGCCGCCGCATTCAACTGCAAGAAATTGTCCGTCGAAACCACACAGCACAGCGGCACTCCGTCGTTGATCGCACTGCAAATATAATGGTCGCCCTCGTTCATTTCCTTGAGCAAGGCGGCACTGTCCGAGGTCGTATATTCATGCATGGGATACACCCAAACCAGCGGTGCCGGCTCGTCCGCCGCATCTTTTTCCGCTTTGAGCAAATGCGGCAACGGCTCATTGACGCAGGCATCCGGCATACCGCCGTAAGAATTGTCGATGGACAAAATATTCAATGTATTGGCCGAGTGCACTTTGCCGTCTCCCGTCACGCGCGAAATCGCCATGGGCAAATAAATATCGCAGGGAGTCCCGTCGTATCGGTCATACCAAGGAGAATTGACCCACCAAGGATCATGCAAATAATAGCGGAACGGGAATGCATCGTTGGGCAATTCGCAGATTCGCGTCATGTGTCCCATCATTTCCAAGCCGAAATTATCGTCCAAGGCGGCCCAGGGAGAATTGGGCGGTGCGGTGATATCCAGCCCCGCATGGTAAATATCATACAGCGGCACACCGTCGCTCGCATAGTCGATGCCGACCGAGTTATTCGTTCCGCGCGTGCGCAGCGGCACATCGGGGCACGCCTCGCGGAATGACTTCCAAAAATCGAACACTTTTTGCTTCGTGTCCGCCAATTTTTCCGGAAAATAATGCTCCCCATCGAAAATCTTGCCCGTTCTGTTCCACGGATCCGCGCTGAATCCCAGTCCGTTGGACGGCCACAGATAATCAAAGCCCATATCGTTCAAAAAGCATTTGGACTGCTTGCCCAAAAACGTGCCGAACTTCTCTCCCTCCGGAATTCCGTTCGGATATGCGGCGTAGCAACGATCATCGGCATGCAGCGTCGCCGTAGCGTCGACAAAACCGCAATGATCAAGCACCGTGCCCGTACATATTTCTCTGTGGCGACGGTATTTGAAATCGGAAATAGCAAATTCGGGACCGATATCAAATGTTTCGCCGACCGTGCAACGCGCCGTCGGAAACGCCTTGCGGCATTCATCCTTGAGCGTGGCAACAATCATTTTCAAAATGCCGTAGGTCATGCGAGGTGCGTTCGGCATGTAGTCTTGACGGCGCCGATGCAGCGAAGTCTCGCGCGGCTCTCCCTCGCCCAAAGGCGGCAGATTGGCAGTACCGATAAAGCGGCACCACTCAAATTCGTCCTCCATGCGGCCGGCATAATCCAGCAATTCACTGCCGTCGCTCACCCACATCATGATGGAAATTTCTTCCCGCCCCTTCAATAGCGGTCTCCACTGATCGAATATTTGCGCGCACACGGCGCGAACGCTGTCCGGCTCCGTTCGCCAAAAAGGCTTAAGACTGACTTCCAAAGTAACAGACCGAAACATCACACTCATCCTCCTTATTTTACTTCACATTCCTACACACACAGGGATTTGGGCGTCGCCGCCCGATTTGTCATCATTATAGCAAAAAGCAGTCGGAAAGTCAAGGGATTTCACCTCATTCCACCCGACTTTTTGTTGCAAAGAAAAAAGCGGGAATGCGCATGCGCGTTCCCGCAGAATAACATATCTTAATCGCGGAAAAACTCCATCAGTGATTCAAGATTGGTTTTGAACACTTCCTCAGCCGACTTGAACGGGCTGACATACGAAGCGGTCTGCTTACGCAATTCATCGCCGAATATAGCAAACGGGCCGGAAGATACTCCGGATGTTTGCATGCCTGCGCTGTAAACAAAGCCAAAGTCAAAATACAGATTATTGCGGATAATGCCCAGCATTTCTTTGGAATCGGGGTCTCTCGCTACACGATTGTCAAGCACGATATCGTTGTAGGCGGGAATGACCGAGGTCTTGTTCTCGGCAGCCATTGCATCGAGAATTCTCGCGCACATTTCGGGATTCTTGGCGGACGCGGGAATACCGAACGAAGACAGACCGTCATAAGTATGTGCATAGTATTCCTCTTGATCCTCGTCATACTTGGGGAAAGGAAGAATACCGAATTGCAGATCCGACGCACGCAACGTGGTCGCATTATCCAGCGTACCCATCATGAACAGTGCGCGGTTGCCCGTAAAGATTTCCTGCATCTCGGTATAGTCGCCATCCTGCTTCAAGGAGTCGTAAGTACCGTCATTGTCATAGATGAGATCATACAGCGCATCATACACCGTGGTCACCTTATCCGCGTGATCGCCGTCCATGTGGATCAGTTCGTAGTCACCCTCCGAATTGCGCTCGCAAATAGGCAGACCGCAGGTGGTGATAAAGACACGCATGGAATGGCGGTTGATCAAAAGGCCGAATGTGTCCTCGGGGCCGATGGCATCGTCACCGTTGTCGGTATAAGTGCCTGCCGTGATCTCGGTCAATGCCTCGATCGTCCATTCGTTGTCACGCACCATTTGGTACAGATCGTCCACGCCGTAGTCCTCCGCCATCTGCTTGTTGAAGAAAATGGCATAAAGGCCTTCCCACATGGTCAGCGCAAGGTCTCCGGTCGTGATATACAACTTGCCGTGCACCGTCGTGTTCTCCACGAAAGAAGAGGACCACCAAGGTGCATCCAAATTGATGCTGTCAAGCGTTTGCAGATCGTAATATTGCTCGTTGATCGTCAACTTGGCATTGTACGCCGTATGGGTTGCGGCGATTTGATATGCGTCATCACCCACGGCAACCGAACTCGCCAGCGCTTGAGCGTATGTGGTTTGTTCTTCCCATGTACCTGCCACCGGGTATGTTTCGATGATCACATGATAAAGTTCTTCCACGCGTTTGTTACGGGCAAAAACCGCCTGATCGACCAACGACGCGGAATTTTCATCGGTGCACATCTCATATTCTTTATCCTCGCGGCAAAGAATGGTGATGTAGTTGTCGTTGAAATTTTCAACGGGCACCTGCATGATGTAATCGGTGCCGTCACCGGTGGTGTCATCGGGATTTGATGGGTCGACGGGAGTGTTGGGGGTGTCGGAACCGGGATTTTTGCCGGGATCCGAAGGATCGTTGTTGTCGGTGGAGGGGTCTTTCGGATCGTTGTTGCTCGGCCCCGGATTCGGTGTATCATTCGAGCAAGCGGCAAATGCGCACAACATCATGACCGCAACCAACAGGCAACAGACAAAGCGAGTCAATTGTTTGGTTTTCATAGGTTTCTCCTTTCTTCCAATGACAGAATTTTGTATAAAACAACCCATTCTGCATCTTTGCGATGATTATAACATATATTGCTGCAAAAATCAAGTCAAAAACAAAAAAACCATAAATTTTAACATCGGAATGGTATATTTTTTGTCGTTCTCTCCCAAAGGATATGCCCCGCGGAATTTTCCCGCGCGCGGCGAGATTCTGCGGAGCATATCGCTGTATTCTCTTTTTCTTCCGTATTCTTATCGAATTTTTTCAAAATCGGCCGCGCCGTGCTTGCAAAGCGGGCAAATGAAATCATCGGGCAGTGTCTCGCCCTCGTAAACATACCCGCAAATTTTGCAAACATACCCCGTTTTGCCCGGCGTTTCGGGGCGCGGCTTGACATTGGCGTGATAGTAGGCATAGGTCATGGTCTCGCGGTCGGAAAGCACGCGCGCCTCGGTGATCGAACAAATGAACATACCGTGCGTATCGAGATCGACATATTGCTCGACTTTCAAGGACATAAACGAATTGATATATGCGGGCAACACCGCCAATCCGTTATCCGAGCGCTGCGGCTCGCCGTTTTCGAATTTATCGACATTTCTTCCCGAGCGAAAGCCGAAGTTTTCAAACACTCGAAAAGGTGCATCGACCGTCAGGCAGTTGATGTTCATGATGCCCGTTTGTTTGATGATGTGGTGCGAATAATTTTCCTTGTTGATGGTAACCGCAAGCCGGTTGGGCAAATTCGTTACTTGGGTGACCGTGTTGACGATCAAGCCGTTGTCACGCTTGCCATCGTTGGATGTCACGACATACAGCCCGTAGCCGATGTTGAACAACGCTGTCGGGTCATTCTTGTTGAGCGCATCGTCGCGCATAGCCAGATACTCACGACACATCTCGTCGGCCAACGCATCCAACTGTGCCCGACTATCCGCGTTCAGCGCAGATAAAATCTTAGGCGTTGTTTCGGCAAACGCAATATTTTTACATCCGTCCAACATTCCGCGCATCACTTTGGCGGCCAAGGGCGCCCAACTGCCGTTTTCCACCAGCGCGACGGTACGATTGGAGAAGTTGCGTGCGGTCAGATGGTCGATAAACTCACGCATAAAAGGGAAAATGTCGGCATTGTATGTCGTTGTGGCCAACACCAGTTTGCTGTAACGAAACGCATCGGCAACCGCCGCAGCCATATCGCAGCGCGCCAGATCGTAGACGACAAGGTTCGGTGCGCCGTTTGCTTTCAGCCGATCGGCCAGTTGCATGACCGCCCTTTTGGTATTGCCGTAAACCGAAGTATAGGCAATCACGATGCCCTCTTCTTCGGGCTGGTAACTCGACCAAAGATGGTAAAGATTCAAATAGTAGCCGAGATTTTCGGTCAGCACGGGACCGTGCAACGGGCAAATCACCTCAATATCCAGTCCCGAAGCCTTCTTCAGCAGCGATTGCAC
>CAZOHP010000081.1:0-8214 GCA_964579815.1 uncultured Lachnospiraceae bacterium | reverse complement strand
ACCGACGCGCCCTACAATGCCGATCCTCCGGGGCAGACGGCCAGCGCCAACGCGATTCAGGCAGCGCTCTATGATATGGATGAGCAGGGAGGCGGCGTTGTTTTCCTGCCCGCAGGCGACTATTTGGTTACTCACTCGATCTTTGTGCCGTCGGGGTGTGTCTTGCAGGGAGACTGGCAAGATCCCGATGAGGTTGAAGCCGGCAAGGCCGAGTACGGGACGGTCATTTTGGCCAAACCGACGGCGCTGACGGCCGAGCAACTTGCCGCAGACACACGCAGCGCCAACCCGCTCTTTGTCATGGACGGTTGCAGCGGCATGGTCGGCTTGACATTCTATTACCCCGAACAGAACATTGCCGAGCCGGTTCCTTACGGATACACGATATACAGCGAGAAGCCCAGCACGGCGGTGCTTCGCGATATTACCATGATCAATTCGTATCGCGGTATCGGCGTCGGAACGATGCTGGCCTCGGCGCACGAGTTGTTCCAAAATGAATCCATTCATATCTGTGCGCTTGATACGGGAGTTGAGATGTATCGCTCAACGGAGGTCGGCTATACCGTTGACCTCACCGTTTCGCCGAAATATTGGATTGAGGCCGGCCGCGGTTGGGCGTGCGATGACGCAACCGCGCTGCGCGATCATTGCCGCGAGCATACCATTGGTCTCATCATTCAAAAGTTGGATGACGAAGATCTCTCCACGCTGCGCTTTGATTGGTGTCGCACGGCGATCTATATGCCGCGCGTTGAGGCCAATCAGCAGGATTTTTGGGGACTCATTTATGATGTGACGGTAACCAACAGCACTTACGGTATCGTGATTGAGGGATTGAGCCCTTCCATAGGCGCCATTATTGCCAAAGCCGAGATCGATGCATCCGAAAAGGCCATCGTCAATTCGTCGACGGCCGGCACGCTCAAACTTTCCGGTATCAAGTTGACGGGAAAAGGCGGCGTGCATGCCGAGGGCGGCGATGTTATGTACGATGAGGAAACCGATTTGTCTGCGTATGAGATTCGTTACGGCGAATATCGGAAGCCGGTCTCCTACTTGTACAATGTCGATATTACGAAGAAATCGACTCGCGCGGTCGACGCCGCGCCCGATATTCAAAAAGTGTTGGACGAGGCGGCCGAGACGGGAGGAATTGTGTACCTTCCCGCGGGGGTTTACAGTTTGTATACTCCGATTACGGTTCCCGCCAATGTGCAACTGCGCGGGCCTATACCCGTTTTCATTCGCGACGGTGTCGGTCAGCATCCCGACGGTTGTGTGCTTTTGACTTATATCAAGGACGGCGCGGCGATCAATCTTGAGGAAAATGCGGGCGTGAACGGATTGCGTATTTTCTGTCCGCTTTACGATGCGGGAACGGCACTGACGGCACTGGAGAGCGGCGCTGCCGAGGTTGATACCTGCACGGCGATCAAGGGGCTCGGGTCGGGCGTTTATGCCTACAATGTGGGTGTGACGGCAACGATGATCGGTATTGATTTTTCCGGTTGCGACAATCATTTGATCAAGCAAGCGTTCGGGTGTGTTTACAACACGTTTGCGATTGTCGGCGGTAAGAACGGTGTGGTTGAATCCTGCTTGAACAATCCGCATTTCATCAACCGTCAGAGTTTCGCATCGCTTGGGTATTGTGATGAGAAATTAACCGATATCGACGGTTGGAAAGCATATTCGGCGCAGAACGAGGGCGGAACGGCCGAAACGGGATTTACCACGTTGCGCGATAAAGTGCTTCGCGCCTATTGCACCATGGTCAAGGTCGTCGATGCGACCGATCAGGCGGTCAACAATATCTTTATGTATGCTCCGTATGAGTTGATTTCCGTTTCGAATTCGACGGCGACGTTGATTAACACATCGGCTGACTTTGTCGGTTTCGGCTCGGTCTATCATGTGCAAAACGGCAGTCAAGTGGTTGCGGTCAATGCACTGCGCTCGGCCGGTGACTCGCTGTTCTGCGACGAAACATCCATGTTTGATATTTACAACCGTGTCAACACCGAAATTTATTATGAGGGCGATTTCCACTGGTATGACAGCAATGTCGATGATTTTTCGTATAAAGTCAGAAAGAAGACCGAAATCGCATCCGAGAATAATATGTCGGGCGTCGGTTGCGTCACGTTGAACACCGATAAGAATTTTATTAAGGACGGCGAATACTCTTATAAGCATGAGGCAAGCGCCGATGGCACAAGTGAAGTCATTATGACCTATTCTTTCGACGCGATCGATATTAGCGCTTACATGAATTCGAACAGTTATTTGCATATGTGGATTTATGCCGAGGATATGAGCACCCAACTTTGGGGTGGTCGCATTGAATTGACTTCTTCCGGTCGCGAAAATTCGCAGATGATCTATTGGGTCACAACGTCGTTTGTGACGCACAACGGCTGGAACGAGGTATGGCTCCCGTTGGGTGATGTCAAGACATACGGTGATTTCAATGCCGAGAAAGTGAATTTCTTGCGCATTTATAACACCAATAACTATTTCTTGAATCAAGGTGATTTTTATATTGATGATATTTATTTCTGTACCGCGACATCCGGCAAGATCAGATTGCCTATGGAACAGACGCCGGTCACGAGTGTGACCAAGCCTCGTTCCGATACCCTCCCCGCGACCGTCTCTCCCATACCAGATGAGCCTGCGCAAGATGACCGCTATGAAAAGACGGTGATCAATAATTGCGATACGGTGCTCTATCCGATAAATTCGGTTCCCCAGAAGTTGAATTACGATCCCGACTATATCAAAGAGGGGAGCGGCTCGTATTTGACCGATGCGGGCAGCCGCAAGAACGGTGAAGAGATTTTTTGCTTTGCCGTGGGGAAAGACAACAAGATTGCCGATATTTCTCGATACATGCAGGACGGTTATCTGCACTTCTGGCTGTATATCGACGGCGACTATCATTTCACGGGCGGCCAAATGGAATTGAGCAGTTCGGGCGTGCAAGATAAAGCCGAGATCCATTGGGATCCCGTTCAATTCAGCGAACTGAAGCAGGGGTGGAACGAAATTGTTCTTCCGCTGGCGCAAGCAAGTAAAAATTCGGAGTTCGATCCGAGCAAACTCAACTTCATGCGCTTGTACATCTTTACCGATGACAAGCAATACGGTAAATACTATATTGATGACATCTACTTCTATCGTACCAAATCGGCCGGAGACGAGGAGACATCGATGCGCAAATTGGTGATTGACAATTGCGATCAAGTCGGCAATGTCGGCATCTCCGTTAAGATGACATACGATCCTGCGTTTGTCAAGGAGGGGACCGGTTCGTATCTATCCGAGGGAAGTAAGAGGAAAAACGGCAACGAACTGTTCCTGCTGCGCAACACGAGCGGCGGTTGGAATATTTCGGAGTATATGAAAGACGGCTATTTGCATTTGTGGGTCTATTTCACAGATGCCGAGGTTTTCAAGGAGGTGGAATTGGAGGTTACCAGTTCTGGAAATTGTGACAAGCAAGAGATGAACTGGCAGATCTCGCATTTCAGAAATTTGAAGCAAGGCTGGAACGAGATTATTCTTCCTTTGGCCGAGGCTTCCCACATTGCATCCGATTTTAACCCCGAAAAGGCAAACTTTATTCGTATGTTTACCATTACGCAAGACGGCACATGGGGAGATTATTACATTGACGATGTTTATTTCTTCCGTTATACATCGACGGATGCCGATGATGAGAAGAAAGACACGCCCTCTGCGATTATCCCGACGGGGGAGAAGTACGTGATTGCCAACTGCGATACGCTTAATGTCGAGGGCCTCTCGGGCGGAATCGGTGTAACGGGTGAAAAAGCGTATGTGAAAGAGGGGACAGGGGCTTGGCATCGCGCCGACGGAGTGGATGTATTTTTCATCAAGTTCCCCGAAGCGATTGATGTTTCCGCATATCGGAACGGTTATTTGCACTTGTGGGTGTGGATCAGTGATCATACCAATATCAAATCCACGCAGTTTGAGATGACGAGCGGCGGTCAATATGATCAAAACGAACTGAACTGGAACGCCAAAAATTATTTGACCGAGGATGGCTGGAATGAGGTGTGGTTGCCGCTGAATGATGCGGGACATACGAATGGCGATTTCGATTTCACTCACTTCAACTATATGAGATTGTATGTCGTCCCCATTGAAGGAAACAATACCTATTACATTGACGATATCTACCTCATTAACTCAAAATAATACTATAAAGCAGGAACCTCGCCGCATGAAAGTGCGACGAGGTTCGCTTTTTACTATTGAGTTTCGATCTTCGATCTTCGGTAAAAATGCGGGGATGGAATTTTGTGCAGGGATGGTTTTTTTCCTACCGATTTTATTTTCTGTACATTTTCCCGATCACGCGTCCCGCGCATTGAATATCGGTAAAATCCCTGAGCGGAATCGGCGCATAAATGGGATTGAGCGAGAGCAATCGATCACCGTCGAATTTTTTGAAATAGCCTGCCCCGTCGAGAATGAAGATGCCGAGTTCGCCGACTTCAACGGAATCGCAACTTTGAACGAGCAAAATGTCGCCGTTGTGAAACTTCGGCTCCATGCTGTTGCCGCTGATGCGCAATGCGTAATCGGCATCCTGCGTTTTGGCATTGTCGGGAATGCGCAATTCGGTGGCGGTCTCATCATCCAAATCGATACCGACACCGGCCGATACGGGCATATCAAACAGTCGAATGGAGCGCTTGGCCAGTCCTGCGGCGGCAACGGTGTTGACGCGGGCGGGAGCATGGGTCAGCACGCGTGCACTCGGCTCGACCTCGCCGATGGAAACGGGGGACCTAAGCACACGCTCCTTTTCTTTATCCAAAACAAGCAATGTCAACTCACGGCCGTGCGCATCCAGCGCGCGAAAATCCTCCACCAAGCGAATTTCCCGCGCGGAGAGCGTGTAGTTGTTGGTGTTTTCGGGATTGCCGCTGATCAAATAATCGAGAGAGCAATCCAGCGCGTCGGCAATGGCAACGATATTGACCAATTTGGGGGAGTCGCTGATGCCGGCCAAAATTTTGCTCAGTGTACCCAGTGGGATTCCGGTTATTTCGGACAGGCGATCGTTGGTGATTTTTTTTTCGTTTTTGATCTGTTTGATCCGATCGATATAGGTGACATTACTTGACATATTCGGCCTCCGTACAGTTGAAAATGATGAAAAGTTCCTTAAACGGTATTATTATATCACGAATTTTCCGATTTGTAAAGCGGTTTTAAAAACTTTTTTCTAAAATAAGAAAAAAGATATTGACAAATTCCGAAAACGGTGGTATAATACAAACAAGAAAGTCCAAAACAGGAAATGAAAGGCTGAATTCAGACATATTTGATCAACGCATGAAATGCGCTGCGGGAGGATAAAAATGAACGGATATTATACGAGAGAACAGGAATGCCACATACGCAAGGAAAGCGCGGCGGCGCGCGCCGGTGCCCGTGCCGATCGCATATTGGATGCGCTGTTTGCCTTAGTGGCGCTGATCATCGGCGCACTGCGTGACCGCAAAGTTCGCACGGTGATTCGGTACAGCGCTGTGACGATCTGCTTTTTCTGCTTTGTCGGTTTGATCGGCGGTATGGAGCAAGGGCTTGTTTCGATCGGTGGCGGCATCGCTTTGGGACTATTGCTGATTTTTGTTGAAATTTTTTGCTTAAGATGATTTTATGACGGTATACTTGATGCGGTTGGGGGGATCGCGCGGAGCGGTGTACATTTGCCTCCATCATTTGTTGCACCGCAACCGGTGATATCATACCGTATAGAAAAGGGTCGTCTGCACGATTGATTCGGTGCAGACGACCCGTATTTTTAATAGGTTGGTGTGTCCAAGCGCCAGCCGTTTTCTTCGAGCACCAGAACCAAGCGAACGGTCAGCGGATTTTGCTCTTGCTCCGTATGACTTTCCAGTTCCAATGTGACGCGGGTGGCTTCGCTTGGCTCGACGATGCGCAGGGTGGAATAGTCGTAAATACGTTGCCATGTAACCAACGGCTCGCATCCGACGCTTTGATAGAGTTGATTATTTTTCTCGTAATATTGCGCACGCACGATGCCGGTTTCCGTGGTGAAGCCGGAAAACAGGCCGGTGTACAGGGAATTGAGATAGTCGGTTGAATAAACGCGCTCCAGCGCGTCTTGAATTTCGGCGATGCTGCGGTAGGGCGATTTTTCGGTTACATATTCGTAATCGGCGTAGTCATTATCATCATACAAGTGATATCGTTCGGCGTATTCCGAGCCGATGCGGTACACGGGAAGACCATGTCCGAACACGATGTCGTTGACGGCATAGGATGCTTCGATCAGAGAAACGGCTTCGTCGTAGATCGTTTCAAGCGCGGGGGGCGTAGAGCGGCGGCAAGCGCTTAGGGGGAGGATCAGCAAACAGACGGCCAGGATGGCGATACGAAATTTTTGTTTCATGGCAGTTCTCCTTCGGGTAATATATTTATTATAATACATAGCGTCCCAAAAGGCAAGCCTTGCGTGAAAATTTACAAACGGAAGAAGCGAAAACAATCCTTGCCAAGGGGAAAAACGGCAGAATAAAAGGCCACCCGGAAAACGGCGGCCTTTCACTCTCTTATGTTGCCATTGCTGGCGTGGAAACAATTATGCTTATTAATAGTTTATCATGAGACTTCGATTTTGTCAATAGTTTTTTGAAAAAATTTCAAATTCTTTTTTGCTTTTTCAACGGGATATTTTCGGCAGAAAAGGATGGCTGCGGACGTGTCATGTTTGTCCCTCTTCGCTCATATAGTAGAAAAAAAGACCAAGAAGCGGAGAGTAAAGTATGATACGCATTCAAAAAGAATATTCAACGCCCGCCCGAACCGATGCATCGCGGCAGAGCGAGGCGGCTTGCCGGTATCGCGGGTTGACTGCCGCCCAAGCGCAGGCATCGCGGCGACAGCATGGTGATAACCGTCTGACCGAGCGTCGTCGTCGCGGATTTTGGCAGTATTTTATCTCCAACTTAAATGATCCCGTGATTCGCGTGCTGCTCATTGCGCTGGCTTTGAATCTGGTGTTGATGTTTCGAGAGGCGGATTGGGTGGAGACTTTGGGCATTGCCGTGTCGATTTTACTGGCCACGACCGTTTCGACCGCTTCTCAAGTCGGTTCCGAAACCGCATTTGCGCGTCTGCAATCGCAACACGCGGGAGGCGTTTGCCGTGTTGTGCGGGATGGTGAGGTGTGCGAGATCGAGACGGAAAATGTTGTTGTGGGTGATGTGGTGTTGCTCGGTGCGGGGGATCATGTTCCCGCCGACGGTGTTCTGATTGCGGGTGAGGTGCGTCTGGATCAAGCCGCCATGACGGGGGAGAGCCGTGAGGTGCTCAAGCGACCGAACGGCGAGAATACGGGGACGCCAGGGGACGGTTGCTCGATCTTTCGCGGCTGTGCCGTGCTTTCGGGGCAAGGGCGCATGTTGGTTCAAACGGTCGGTGATGCGACACTGTTGGGCGGGATTTCGCGCGAGGTGCAGGAGGAGACGCGTCCCAGTCCGCTGCAGTTGCGCCTCGGCAAATTGGCAAAGCAGATCAGCGTGCTGGGGTATGTGGCCGCTGTGCTGGTTGCCGCGGCGTTTTTGTTTCATTCCTTTGCCATTGACAGCGGTATGCAACGGGAGATTATTCTCATGAAACTGACCGATTTGCCTTATTTGGCCGGTACATTGCTGGAGGCGCTCATGCTGGCGCTGACCGTCGTGGTTGTTGCCGTACCGGAGGGGCTGCCCATGATGATTGCCGTGGTACTTTCGGCCAATATCCGCCGCATGGTTCGTGATCATGTTTTGGTGCGCAAACCGGCAGGTATTGAAGCGGCAGGAAGCATGGATCTGCTGTTTACCGACAAAACGGGTACACTGACCTACGGGAAGCTTAGTGTCGGGCGCATTCTTGCGGTTGAGGGAGACTACGAGAATGTGGATGCGTTTCAACGAGCGGGCGAAGAACGATATTTCTCTTATTTGCTCGCTTGCCATTGGGGAAGTGAGGCTACGGTGGGACAACGACAAACCGAGCGTTCTCGGCAGCGGCGGGACGGGGCACATCACGAAACCGCGCACACGGAGCATACGGTGCGAACAGTCATCGGCGGAAATGCGACCGATCGTGCGCTGACGGCAAGCATTATGGACAGGGAAGCGCCTGCCGCGAGAGTTA
>CAZOHP010000080.1:0-8504 GCA_964579815.1 uncultured Lachnospiraceae bacterium | reverse complement strand
ACGTTTCCTTACTGCGTCAAGCCCCTCCAATACCTGTATTTGATTTTCGTCGTAATTGGCTTCATGCGGCATTTCATTCAAATTGATGTTTTGTTCGGTCATGTTCGGATGAACCTCTCTTTTTCTTGCATTAGTGGATGGATTTTCTTTATATTCCGTATTTGAAATTACTCACATCGGCCGAGCAACGCGGCGGAGGAAAGTTGTGAAAAACATATTTTTCTTTTACCCTTTTCGCAATATAGAATAAAGGATTTTGGAATTTCTTCGCTCGCAGCTTCCACCTCTCCTTTTTTCTGAGCGGCGGAAAGATAAACTCGCGAAGTTTTGGAACGTGTTGCATTGTCGGTATCGAAAATACCGATCACAGCAGACAGACGTATGTACTTTTTATTTCCGACATGAAGATACACAAAAGATCATTCCTTTCTTGATATCAAAAATAAAATTTTCCCTTGCTTACTCTGATCACATGCGCATCCGTGATTCTCTCCTTCTCGTTCGGTTCACATGTTGTCAATATTACTTGCTTGTCGCGAATGCGATTCACCAAATAATCTCTTCGATGACTGTCCAATTCGCTCTGCACATCATCAAATAAAAACACGGGATAATCTCCGCAGGATGATTTGCTGATTTCTCCCTCGGCCAGTTTCATAGCCAATGCCAATGACCTTTGCTGTCCCTGTGAGGCAAAAAGGCGGGCACATGCTCCGTTGAGCGTAATATTGATATCATCCCTGTGAGGTCCCCAAAGCGTGTATCCTGCCCCAATCTCGCGGGCGTGAGAATTGCTTAAAAGTTCATACATGCTTTTTTCGACCAATGCCGTATTCAAATAACTCTCGTCACTTTCCATGTGACAACTTCCTTCATAGGTGAAAGAGGGAAGTTCATCCCCGCCCGTCATATCTTCGAAAATTTCCGCGGCCGCCTTATTCATCATTTGAACATAGCGAACTCGATAACGAGCGATCGTAGCCCCCTCATGAGCCAGTTGAGCCGACCAAATATCAATGGTGTCTCTCAACGTTTTTAACACACCGAGATCATCGGCTGCGTTTTTGAGTAATCGATTTCGTTCTTTCAGAATTTTATTGTAACGCTGCAACGCGGACATGTAGACCGGTTTGAGTTGCGATATGGCAACATCCAAAAAATTGCGCCTCAATTCCGGCCCGCTCTTGATCAGCGAAAGGTGCTCGGGACAAAAGAGAACCACGCGTAATCCTCCCACAAGTTCGGACATCCGCGCCACAGGCAAGCCGTTTTGCTCGGTTTTTCTTTTTTTCCCCTCACTCAATACGGTCGATATTTTCATATTTCGCAATTCATCGGCATAATCCAGCGCTATCTTCGCATTTGTATTTCCGAAACGAATCATATCGGAATCACGTGCACCTCTGAAACTTTTTCCAATTGCCATCAAAGAAATTGCCTCAAGCAAATTCGTTTTTCCCTGCGCATTGTCTCCGATAAGAAGGTTGACACAAGGCGAAAATTCCACACATGCCTGTTCGATATTGCGAAAATTTTCTATTTCAATGCGTTTGCATTGCATAAAATGATTCTACCTTATTCTTTCATGCGAACAGGCAACAGCATAAACAGTTCTTCGCTGTTTGCTTCTTCTTCACCGTCGGCGGGTTCTATGTTGATGGAAGTCAAAGGCGATGTCAAACTGATTTTTACACGATCGGCCGAACACGCGCGTAACGAATCGATCAAATAACGGTTGTTGAAAGCAATAATCATATCATCGCCCTCATGATCAATGACAATCTCATCATAGGTGCTTCCCGCCGTACTGGTTGCATAAATTTTAAGCAGATTTCCGCACAATTCCAACTTGACGTGTGAACGGACACTGCCGGCAATTCGTTCCTCGGTAATCAATGCCGCGCGATCAAGAGCCGATATCAGTGCATCACGATCAACTTCGACCAATATGCGGTGATTATTCAATATCACACGGTCGTAATCGATATATTCTCCGTCAATCAGACGGGAAAAGAAAGTCAGATCTCCCAATTTGAGTAAAATATTCTTGCGACTGACGAAGATGCGAGCATCTTCCTCATCGCTGTCCAACAACATGCGAGAAAGTTCGTTGACCGTCTTCACAGGCATGATAAATGAGAAATTGATCTCGTTTTCTTCATTTCCGACATTTTTCAATTCGGTTGAAACCGCACATTTTGCCAAACGAAAACTGTCACAGGTTACTGTCATCAAATTGTTATTCACTACTTTGAAATAGCATCCGTTGAGTACGGGACGCTGATCGTTGACGCCCATCGCATGTGCCGTTTTGGCCAGCATTTTTTTGATAACTCCCTGAGAAACGACAAAACCGTGGTCTCCCGACAGACGAGGAATTTCGGGAAAATCCGATCCGCGCAGTGCATTCATTTTGTGAGTTGATTTACCCGCCTCAAAAGTGGCAATCATTTTATCATCCACCGTCAAAATCAATTCTTCTCCTTCCATGACTTTGACAATCTGATTAAATTTTTGCGCGTTGATAATATAACTGCCGCCCTCAATCACTTCCGTGTGTATGGTAATTTGGACTCCTTTTTCCAGATCAAAGGTGGTCAATGTGCAACTGTCCGGTTCAACGGCATCGATCAGTATTCCTTCTATGCTCTGCATGGTAGATTTGCCCGAAACGGCACACATCAATGGATTGATAGCCTCACTGATGCTTTGACGGTTAAATACGATTTTCATGGCATTGGTCTCCTTTTGTATGATCTTTTATTTTTTCGTGCGAATGAGTGAAAGAATGAATGATTTAATGAATGATTTCGTAGTAGAAGTAGTAGAGGGTGTGTATTTTGTGGAAATCCCGCTATCCCTTGCCACATAAGGAAATTTTTTGTCAAGTTCTTTCCGTTTGTCGTTGAAAAGAGGTGGATTTCATGTGGCAGAAATGTGGAAAATAAATTTATTTTTCACCGCAAATGAAAAAAATCAAAATTTTCTTTCTTTTTGCTTGCGGTGTGTAAAAAAATGAAATTCCGTTCTGTTGAAAATTCGATGGCCGGTCGTTTTGTTTTATCTTTTATCCGATTTTTCAAAAGCCTGTGGAAAATGAAAACACACATCGGACATGCTTTACTTGGGCTGAAAAAAGAAACATATGAGATGAAAAAAAGAATGTTTTGAACAGACTTTTCATCATGTAAAACGTCAAAAAAGAAAATTGTGGAAAACTCTGTGGAAACTGTGGGAATATTGTGTGTATATCTTATTTTCGGGAAAAAAGAAGATTTTTAACGTCCTGTGATTTCCTTTTTCATTTCAGCCAATTCTAACGGAAAGACGGCGTCGGTTTTCAATCTTTTTTCGACCGCATCAATCGAAGACATTACGGTGGAATGGTCGCGATTGAATATTTTTCCGATATTGGGAAGAGACATCTCCGTGATGGAGCGGATCAGATAAATGGAAACATGGCGAGCCCATGCGACCTCTTTGGTGCGGCGAGAGCCGACGATATCTTCGCGATGGACATTATACTTTTTGAAAATGGCGGCAAAGATCTTGTCCACCGTTACGTTGGTAGGTTCGGCAACGCCCAGCAACTCGGAAATACAGGAATGAGCCAGTTCCATGTTGATTTTGCGGCCGGATAGGAAAGTAAGCGCTCCCAATTTGCGAATGGCCCCTTCAATTTGACGAATATTGGAGCGCAAGTTTTCAGCCAAATACATCAGCACATCATCGGGCAACGTGATATTGACCTGTTCTGCCTTTTTTTGAATGATGGCAATGCGCAATTCAAGGTCCGGAGGTTGAATATCGGCCATAAGTCCCCATTCAAAGCGGCTGCGCAAACGGTCTTCAAGCGGATTGATGTCACGAGCGGGGCGGTCAGATGCCAAAATGATTTGTTTATTGTCTTCAAAAAGGGAATTAAACGTGTGAAAAAATTCGTCTTGAGTGGCTTCCTTGCCGGCAATAAATTGGATATCATCGATCAGCAAAACATCGCATTTGCGATATTTGTCGCGAAATTGTTGAGGAGTATTGCTTCTGATTGAATCGATCAGTTGATTGGTAAAATCATCGCCTTTGACGTAAGCGATACGAATGGAGGGATTGTTGAGTTTCAACTCATTGATGATGGCATAAAGCAAATGAGTTTTCCCCAAACCGCTTTGACCGTAAATAAAAAGAGGATTGTATTTGGTAGAGGGAGCCTTGGCTACGGCCACGCAGGCAGCATGTGCGAATTTGTTGGATTCTCCGATGATAAAATTGTCAAACGTGTATTCAAAGCGATAATTTTGAGCGGGAGATTCGGCTTCATTTCCTTGTTGAGGTTGTTCGTTTTCGGAAACGTCCGCGCCGATAATATCTTCAAATGTAGGAGTGGGAGGTTGTTTTTTGTCTTCCTCTCTCAAATAGAGATCAACCGCTTTGGAGTAAATGCTTTCGCCTCGAAAAGTGATCTTGATTTCAACGTCAAAGCCCAACAACTCGCAGAAATATTGACGGATCATGTCTTGGAAACGATGACGCACAATCTTGCAACGAAATTCCGTCGTATTGCAAAGCGTGATGGTGTCATCTTCAAAGGCAATGACATGCATGTCGCCGAACCATAATTCAATGGCTTCCGAACTCATGACTTCATGAAATTTATCGCGCACCTGTTCCCAGATGGACGAGATGTCTTCCAAATAGGTTTGAGACATGAAATAAACCGTCCTTTATGTAAAAAATAGATTTCAAAAATGAAAAGAATCAATATGTATAGTTAATATAATATATTATAACATATTATCGGCAAAAATTCAAGTATATAATTATGAATTTTCACTGTATTGAAAATTATTTTTGCTTTTAAAAATCGTAGATGTCGGAAAAAATATTTGTAACTTGACAAAAAAAAGAAACTGAGGTATAATATGGTTAGCGTATGGTAACTGCAAAATATTTTTTGTTTTTCCGATAAATGAAAAAGAGAAAGGAAACGAATATTTTATGAAATATCGGTATGATATTACGGGAATGAGTTGCGCCGCGTGTGTTGCGCATGTGGAACGTGCGGCTCAAGAGGCCTTGAAAAAGAAAAGTATAAAAGCACAGGTGACCGTTAGCCTTTTGACATCGTCCATGAGCGTGGAAACCGAGAAAAACGTAGAGAGAGAAGTTATGGATCGCGCATTGATCGATGAGATCTGTCATGCGGGATACGGTGCGTCGTCCGCCGATGAAAAAGGAACGGACACTGCGCAAATCACGGCCGATAAAAGCAAAAAGGAAAAAGAACAGTTAAAAAAATCATGGCTCAATTTTACAGCCTCTGCCGTGCTGACTTTGTTGTTGATGGTCTTTTCCATGGGACCTATGTTCGGCCTGCACCTTATAACACAGCCCATTGTATTGGCTCTTGTTCAATTGGCATTCACACTTCCGGTACTCATCATCAACCGTAAATATTTCATCGGCGGATGGAAAGCATTGATTCATCTGTCTCCCAATATGGATTCGTTGATTGCCATTGGATCCGGTGCATCTGTTGTCTATGGGTTGTTTATATTGGGACAGATGATATATTATTCTTCTCTCGGCGAGACGGCGATGGTATCCGGGCTGTCTCATCAATTGTATTTTGAATCGGCAGCCATGATCGTTACGTTGGTCAGCCTCGGCAAAAATATGGAAAAGGGAGCGCGTGTTCGTGCTTCATCGGCCATTCAACGCTTGGCGTCTCTTTTACCCGAAACAGCGCTTCTTATCCGTGACGGACAGGAACAAGAGGTCCCTGTATCCACATTGAATAAGGGAGATATGATCCGATGCCGCGAGGGCGCGCTCATTCCCGTGGACGGTATGGTCGTTGAGGGAGCGGGAAGCGTCAACGAAGCGGCATTGACAGGGGAAAGTATTCCCGTCGATAAAAAGGCGGGAGATGATGTCCATGCGGCTTGTACGTTGGTCGAAGGAAGTATCACGGTGCGAGCCGAGCAGGTAGGCGAGGGGACAACGCTCTCTCACATTTTGAGATTATTGGAAGATGCTGCCGCCAGTCGAGCGCCCGTAGCCCGTTTGGCAGACCGCATCAGCCTATACTTTGTTCCGGCTGTGCTTGCCATTTCTCTTTTGACCTTTGCGGTTTGGATGGTGATAGGCAGAGATCTTACGGTTGCTTTAAGTTTTGCTATCAGCATTATGGTGATCTCGTGTCCCTGCGCGCTCGGTCTTGCCACACCGACAGCCATTCTCGTGGCTACGGGACGCGGAGCGGAACACGGTATTTTGTTTAAAAGTGCCGAAACATTGGAAAAACTATATGCAGTTGAAGTTGTGGCACTGGATAAAACGGGAACAATGACAGAGGGGCTTCCCGAAGTGACCGATGCCGTGATATTGGAAAATCAAGACGAGCAAACCTTGCTGTCTTTTGCCGCCGCGGTCGAACGACATTCGACCCACCCGTTATCAACGGCCATCACCTATTACGCACAACAAAAAAAGTTGCCTATGCCCGAAACGCGCGAGTATGCATCGGTGATAGGCGAGGGTGTTTGTGCAAAAATCAATGACAATATCTGTATGGTCGGAAAGCCGATACTTTTAGAAAAAAACGGTGTTTGTTCCCTTGAAATCGATCGTGCTCGCGCAGAGGCGGAACGGATGGAAAAGCAGGGAAAAACCGTAGTTTTTGTCGGCCTTGACGATCATGTGATCGGGTTGATTGCGTTGGCCGATCGCATGAGAAAAGACACTCCCTCGGCTATTCAAAGGCTGGCGGATATGGGTGTGAAAAGCGTAATGTTGACGGGTGATAATGAGACCGTCGCAGCGGCGATTGCCGCACGGGCGGGAGTGGAATCTTATCGTGCGTCGTTGTTGCCCGGTGATAAGGAAAAAGAAATCCGCATCATGACCGAACAAAGGTCGGTGGCTATGGTGGGTGACGGAATCAACGATGCGCCTGCATTGTCACGTGCCGATGTGGGAATCGCGATTGGAGCGGGAACCGATGTTGCCATCGATTGCGCCGACATCGTTTTAACTCAAAATAACCTAACGGGCGTTGCCGATGCGGTGTCACTGAGCCGCCACACGATGAGAGTAATCGTTCAAAATCTGTTTTGGGCGTTGCTTTATAATTCCATTTGTATTCCCATTGCGGCGGGCGTATTGGCAGGGGTAGGTATCGTGCTCAATCCCATGATCGCTTCGGCTGCCATGAGTTTATCATCTGTTTGCGTCGTTCTTAATTCGTTGCGTCTGCGTCGTGTTCGGTTGGAATCGGCACCGCGTCAGGTGATCCACCCCAAAAAAATCCCAAATAAACAAAAAAATCAAGCATTGGAGGAAAAAAGTATGCAAAATCAAACGGTTGTTTTGTCAATCAAAGGGATGATGTGCGCGCATTGTGTCGCACACGTGAAAAAAGCATTGGAGTCTGTTGAGGGAGTTCGTGAGGTCACCGTTTCGCTCGACGAGGCCAATGCCACCGTTGTCGGTTCGGCCGATAGAGAAGAAATGGTATCTGCCGTTCGAGCCGCAGGATATGAGTGTGAATGATATCGGGAAAATCACAAAGAACCGAATAGCAAATAGCGGCTAAGACAAGAAAACTCCACCATAGACGAAAGTCTGTGATGGAGTTTTTGACATACGCCTGAATTGTTATACCATCTTTTCATTGGTTTAACGAATTCAAATCGATTTGTTTTTTCCCTGTTTCCATCCGATGATGATGCAAACAACGGATAAAATTACAATCGAACTTCCGATGAGAATGGCGCAGTTGCGAAAGAATACCCAAGGCAAGGCGAGAATGATTTCATCGGTGTAAGGGTTAAAGGTCCAGTTGTCTTTGCCGGGAAAGAACAATCGATGGAACAGATTGAATGCGCGTTCAAAATCAAGGGAGATCAGAATTGCCAACAGCAAAACGATGGCCAGCACAGCCACACCGATCGTCAGCAGTATATGGTGACCGAACGGATGTGAGGGTTTCCACTTGTGTCGGGCTGCCAAAAAGATGAGCACAACCGTAACAATCAGCGAGCCGACCAATATGGCACCGTTCAGCAGAAACAGTACGCGGCAATCGGCAAAATGGCTTGCGCCTTCGGCGGAATGTGAAAATACGCCTGTGCCGAATCGGCACCACGGCAATGTCAGATAATCCAACACTTCGTCATACGATGCGCGAATGTCTGCGGCGCTTTCCCCGGTCCGTGTCTCAAGCGAAAGCGGTTCGATGTGTGCGTAGTAAAACGGTCGTATATAAATGGGCAATGCGATGGAAACGCTGATGATCAATAGCACGGTCGCAACGGAAAAAATAAACGTGAGGATACGATTTTTCACCATAACTCGCTCCTTTGCGGTAATTCTTGTTACCATTATACTGCGAAATTTTCGAATAGTCAAGGAACATTTATCGAAAAGAAAAAAAGCCTTGACCAGTCAAGGCTTTTTTTCTTTATCACTCCGATGGCTGGGGTACTAGGATTCGAACCTAGGTA
>CAZOHP010000079.1:0-8564 GCA_964579815.1 uncultured Lachnospiraceae bacterium | reverse complement strand
GAATCGAGTCGCGGATGTAACAGCATCGCTATTATACCATACCGCAGGGCAAAAATCAACCGTATGACAAAAATATTTTTAAGAAAACGAAGAAAAGTGCTTGACAAGGCGATCGGTTTGTGTTAAAATATACTGCCGCATAATGTCGGGCAAAGCGTAACGGTTTGCCGTTACCCCCGTTATTAGCGAGACTTTTGTGAAAGAGAGGTGCTTTTCGTGTTTGCAATCATTGAAACCGGCGGAAAGCAGTACAAGGTCAACGAGCAGGACATCATTTTTGTCGAAAAGCTCAACGCGGAGGAGGGCGCCGAGATCACATTCGATCGAGTCGTTGCTCTGTCGGGTGATAACGGCTTCACGGTCGGAACTCCCGTCGTCGCAGGTGCCAAAGTCACTGCCAAGGTTCTCAAACAGGGCAAAAACAAGAAGATCTATGTTCTGAAGTATAAGGCCAAGAAGAACGAGAAAAAGAAGATCGGTCATCGTCAGCCCTACACCAAAGTGCAGATCACCAAGATCGAGGCATAAGTTGCTGTCACGCACATGACGAAAATTGTGTTTTTCCACACAGACGGCCATTTTTACGGTTTTGAAGAGCACGGACATACCGGTTATGCGGAATCCGGTGAGGATATCCTCTGCTCGGCGTTGAGTGCCATGACCATGTTGATCATCAATACGGTACTTGTGTCATACGCCACCGATCTTGATTATCGGATCGACGAGGAAACGACCGATATATCGGTTCGCTGCCGTGCGGCGCTCCCCGCGTACGAGGAGGACGAGAGAAAGAGTTACGCGATATCGGGGCTCTTTCACGGGTACTATCAACAGATCAAGGATTTGACCGAGGAGTATTATGACTACCTTGAGGTTGAACTTTGCGAAAAATCGTTTGAAGAATGACCGTACACCCGCTCCCCGCATCGGGAGTAACTACAAAAATGGGAGGTAAGAATGATGTTGAAACTCAGTTTACAGTTCTTTGCTCACAAAAAAGGTGTCGGTTCTACCAAGAACGGCCGCGACAGCGAATCCAAGCGCCTTGGCGTGAAGAAAACTGACGGTCAAAAGGTCGTTGCCGGCAATATCATCGTTCGCCAGAGAGGCACTGCCATCCACCCCGGTAACAATGTCGGTATCGGTTCGGATGACACGCTGTTCGCTTTGATCGACGGTAAAGTGAAATTTGAGCAGAAGACCAAGGACAAGAAGCAGGTCAGCGTTTACGCCGACTGATCAGTGTCCGACAGTAAGAGGATGCGGGTGTTCCCGTATCCTCTTTTGTTTTTACACGTCAAGCGTCAAGTGTGAACTTTTTGTAAATAAGAGAGACGCCCTATTGACATAGCCCTTGCGGCGGTGTTATAATTTCGATACCAATTTTATAAAGATAAACACAATGAAATGGAACAAGTATGCGTTTTTTCGCCGTGCAGAGAAATGTCGGTTGGTGCAAGACATAGGAGGAAAACGGCTGAACTCACCATGGAGTGGCTGCAATGAAATCGGTTGAGAGTAAATGCAGACGGGGCTCCCGTCACAGAGCAAAGGTGTATAGGCACCTAAGGGCATTCGACTCGGCTCGAATGAAAAAGAGTGGTACCGCGGAAGAATCAACATTGAATTGAACTCTTTCGTCTCTTGCGATTATCGACGGATAACGGGAGACGGGGGAGTTTTTTGTTGTCCGAATCAAAAAACGGAGGTTACACATGATCAACACAACCAAGTACACCCGCCAATTTTTTCCTGTCGGACAACCGACAAGAAAATGGGCCGACAAGACGTATATCGACAAAGCACCTGTTTGGTGCTCGGTGGATTTGCGGGACGGCAATCAATCGCTGATCATTCCCATGAGTTTGGAAGAAAAACTGGAGTTTTTCCAATTGCTCGTTAAGGTCGGCTTTAAGACCATTGAGGTGGGATTCCCCGCTGCGAGCGAGACCGAATATACGTTTTTGCGTACATTGATCGATCAAGGTCTCATCCCCGATGACGTGACGGTGCAGGTGCTCACGCAAAGTCGAGAACACATTATCCGCAAAACGTTTGAGGCGTTGAAAGGATGTAAGAACGCGATTGTTCATCTGTACAATTCCACCTCGCTGGCTCAGCGCGAGCAAGTGTTTCGCAAGTCCAAAGAAGAAATCATTAAAATCGCTGTCGACGGGGCTGCGCTGTTTCATAAAATCGCGGCCGAGACAGGTTCGAATTATCGCTACGAATATTCGCCCGAGTCGTTTACGGGCACCGAGCCCGAATTTGCGCTGGAAATCTGCAATGCCGTGCTGGATGTTTGGAAACCGACGCCCGAGCGAAAAGCAATCATCAATTTGCCCGTTACGGTCGAATTGTCTTCTCCGCACGTGTATGCCGACCAAGTGGAGTATATGTGCGACCACTTGAAATATCGTGACAGCGTAGAGGTTTCGTTGCATCCTCACAACGACCGCGGTTGCGCCGTGGCCGATTCCGAGTTGGGCCTTTTGGCGGGAGCGGACCGCATTGAGGGAACATTGTTCGGCAACGGAGAACGCACGGGCAATGTGGATATTATTACGCTTGCGCTGAATATGTACGCGCAGGGCGTTGAGCCTGGGTTGGATCTTTCCAATATGCCGGAGATCGCCGAACTGTATGAGCGTGTGACTCGTATGCAGGTTTATGACCGTCAACCGTACGCGGGCAAATTGGTGTTTGCCGCTTTCTCCGGTTCGCATCAAGATGCGATCGCCAAGGGGATGAAGTGGCGTGAAGAAAAACAACTTGACACATGGACAGTGCCCTATCTTCCCATCGATCCGAATGATGTGGGAAGAGAATACGAGACCGATGTAATCCGCATCAACTCGCAATCGGGTAAAGGCGGTATCGGTTATTTGCTCGAACACAATTTCGGTTACGTTCTTCCCGCCAAGATGCGTGAAGACGTGGGGTATACGGTCAAGAACGTTTCCGACCGTGCGCATGCCGAACTTTTGCCGCAACAGGTGTTGCAGGTGTTTACCGATACATACGTCAATGTCAACGCGCCGATCAAACTTCTGGATTACCATTTTGTCCGTACACCCGATATTAAGGTGATGCTTACCGTTGAAATCGACGGCGAGGTTCGCGAATTGACCGGCGCGGGAAACGGGCGTCTTGATGCAGTCAGCAACGTGATGAAAAAGCATCTCGGTATCCGATATTCGGAATTGACATACGAGGAACACGCGTTGACCGTCGGGTCATCTTCGCAGGCCATCACCTATGTCAGCGTTACGATGGAAGACGGCAAGAAAATTTGGGGCGCGGGAATTCACGATGACATTATCGCGTCGTCGATCAAAGCGCTGTTTTCTGCCATTAACCGAAGTATCGAAGGAGGAAAATAAACCATGGGAATGACGATGACACAAAAAATATTGGCCGCTCATGCGGGGTTGGATCATGTCGAAGCGGGACAACTGATCAGTGCCAAACTCGACATTGTGCTCGGAAACGATATCACTACTCCGGTGGCCGTGAATGAGTTCAAAAAAGCGGGTTTTGACAAGGTGTTCGACAAAGATCGTGTAGCGATCGTGCTGGATCATTTTGTGCCCAATAAGGATATTAAAGCAGCCGAGCAATCCAAGCAGTGCCGCGAGTTTGCCTGCGAGCATTGCGTCAGCCATTTTTACGACGTGGGCAAGATGGGGATTGAACATGCGTTGCTACCCGAACAAGGCGTTGTGACGGCGGGTGATTGTATCATCGGCGCCGACAGCCATACCTGTACTTACGGTGCGCTGGGCGCGTTTTCAACGGGCGTCGGCTCGACCGATATGGCGGCGGGGATGGCAACGGGGACGGCTTGGTTTAAGGTGCCCTCGGCCATCAAGTTTCATTTGAGCGGTCAACTGTCTCCGAATTGCAGCGGCAAGGATGTGATTTTGACGATCATCGGCATGATCGGCGTTGACGGTGCCTTGTATCGTAGCATGGAATTTGTCGGCGACGGTGTACACACGCTGTCGATGGATGATCGTCTTTGCATCTGCAATATGGCCATTGAAGCCGGTGCCAAGAACGGCGTTTTCCCTGTGGACGATGTGACGCTCGCTTATTTGAAGGGAAGATGTGAGCGCGAGCCCATCATTTACACGGCCGATCAAGATGCGGTTTATGAAAAAACCATTGAGATTGATCTTTCTGCCATCGTACCTACCGTCAGTTGTCCGCATCTGCCGGAAAACACCCATCCGGCCTCGGAATTGGAACATATCAAGGTAGATCAAGTTGTGATCGGCAGTTGTACCAACGGGCGCATGGAAGACATGGAAACGGCATATCGCATTCTGAACGGAAAAAAGATCGCCGACGGCATTCGTTGTATCATCATTCCGGGTACTATGCAAATTCTGCGCGAATGCGTAGAGCGGGGGTGGTACACTGCTTTTATCGACGCGGGCGCCGTTGTTTCAACACCCACCTGCGGGCCGTGCTTAGGCGGTTATATGGGAATTTTGGCGGCAGGCGAGCGTTGTATTGCAACAACCAACCGTAATTTCGTCGGTCGCATGGGACATGTGGACAGCGAGGTTTATTTGGCCTCTCCCGCCACCGCCGCCGCCAGCGCATTGACCGGTCATATCACCGCTCCGAAGGAGGTAGAAGCATGAATACACATGGAAAGGTTTTCAAATATCCCGATAACGTCGATACCGATGTCATTATTCCTGCCCGCTATCTGAACACGGCCAATGCCGCCGAGTTGGCGCTCCATTGCATGGAAGACATTGATGCGGAATTTGTCAAATGTGTGCAGGCGGGAGATGTGATGGTCGCCGGCTGGAATTTCGGCTGCGGTTCGTCGCGCGAACATGCGCCGTTGGTCATCAAAACTTGTCAAACGGGTTGTGTGATTGCCAAGAGTTTTGCACGCATTTTTTATCGTAACGCGATCAATATAGGCTTGCCCATTCTTGAGTGCGAGCAGGCAGCCGATGAAATTGCCGCAGGTGATGAGGTCGGCGTCGATTTTGATACGGGAGTCATCACCGATTACACAACGGGAAAGACCTATCAAGCCCGGCCGTTCCCGCCGTTTATTCAGAATATCATTAAAAAAGGCGGCTTGCTCGCTTCGCTGAAGGAGGATTGAATCGTGAACAAGAAGATTACCGTTTTGCCGGGAGACGGCATTGGCCCCGAGATTGTTGCCGAGGCGATCAAAGCCTTGGAGCGGGTTGCGGGAAAGTACGGCCATCACTTTGAGTATACCACCGTGGATATCGGCGGTTGTTCCATTGATAAGTTCGGGGTGCCTATCACCGAAGACGGCATGGCGAAGTGTAAAAGCGCCGACAGCGTATTGCTCGGCGCGGTCGGCGGTCCCAAATGGGATAGTTGCCCTCCCGCCATTCGTCCGGAAAAAGCGTTGTTGGCAGTTCGCAAAGAACTCGGATTGTTTGCCAATCTGCGCCCCACCAAGTTGTTTCCTCAATTGGCAAATGCTTCTCCGCTGAAACAGGAGATCGTAGGGGGCGGCATTGATCTGCTCATCGTGCGCGAGTTGACGGGCGGCGTTTATTTCGGCGCGCGCAAGACTGAGACGGTGAACGGCGAGTTGGTTGCCACCGATTTGATGCCGTATGCCGAACATGAGATCGAGCGCATTGGTCGCGTAGCGTTTGATACGGCAATGAAACGCGGGAAAAAATTGGCTTCGGTCGATAAGGCCAACGTGTTGGATACCTCGCGCCTGTGGCGCAAGACCATGCACCGTCTCGCCGAAGAATATCCCGAGGTCGAATACAGCGATATTTTGGTCGACAATACCGCAATGCAATTGATCAAAAACCCCACGCAGTTTGATGTGCTTGTCACCGAAAATATGTTTGGCGACATTCTGTCGGACGAGGCCTCCATGCTCACGGGGTCGATCGGTATGATGCCCTCCGCTTCGCTGTCGGCTGGCACGCTCGGTATGTATGAGCCGATCCACGGTTCTGCTCCCGATATTGCGGGCATGAACATTGCCAATCCGTTGGGCACGATCCTTTCGGCGGCCATGATGTTGCGCTATTCCTTTGATATGGCGACCGAAGCCGATGCCATCGAGGCTGCGGTCAATCAAGTGTTGGACGAGGGCTATCGCACGGGCGACATTATGCAGGAAAATTGCACTCGCGTCACTTGCAGCGAAATGGGAAATTTGGTGGCTTCGCGTGTGTAAGATGTGCCATGCGGCATACAATGAAAAAATGTCAAAACCTCTTTGCTTTTTATTGACAAAAGACGCTTGAGATGATATACTGTACCTATCAAGCCGAATAGAAACGGGAGGGAGAGAAGTGCGAAAATATCCATACATCGGTATGTGGTTGATCGGCCTGCTCTCCCTCTTGCTTTTTTTTGCGGTCGGTTGCGCGGGAAGTTTGACCGTTCCCGACACCGCATGCGAAGTGCGTGAACTTTGCGTGGCTTGCGATGGAGAACACCCGGCGGCAATTGATTTCCTGACCGACGCGGCGCAATCCATCTGCCGTGAGCGGGGATTTTCCGTTGATTTTGCCGATCCACCGGATTTCGAAATGCCGGGGGAGCAGACGGTGCGATTGACGGTCGGCGGCGAGCCGGTGGAGGTCGTCTGCCGCGTTGTGGAGGATACGACGCCGCCCGTGTTTTCGGGCGTGTGCGATCGTTCTGCTTTGGTTGGCTCGGGCGTTGCGTTACGTGACGGCGTGAGCGTTGAGGATGATTGCTTTGGTCGAATCGAGTGGACGGTTGACACAAGCGCGTTGAACATTGACTGCGCGGGATTCTATGCGGTGTATTACCGTGCGGTCGACGCAAGCGGCAACGAGGCGGAGCGCATGGCATATATCACTGTTTATGCCGAGGAGATTACCGAAGCACAGTTATATGCGGCATGTGACGACTATTTGGCGACGCTGCTGCCGGCAGAGGCGAATCGCGAAGAGATTTGTCGCGCCGTATATGTGGGAGTTCAACAAAGCGTCTCCTACTATCCCGTGTCGGACAAGACGTCAATGGTTCGCGCGGCATACCTTGCGTTGTTCCGCGATGGGCGAGGGGATTGCTATTCCTTTTTTGCCGCTGCGGCGGCATTGCTCTCGCGTGCGGGAATCGAGTATCTTGCGGTCGAACGGACCCATGCCGAGGGCGAAAGCACACACTACTGGCTCATGGTCAATTTGGCGGGAGAGGGGGAGAGCCCTCGGTGGTATCACTTTGATCCGACCCAATTGGACACGGGTGGTTTTGATCATGACGGTTGCTTGTTTACCGACGCCGAATTGGACGCCTACAACGCATATAATGTCGGCTTTTACAATTACGATCGTGCCGCGTATCCGCAAACGGCGACCGAGTCGTTGCGGTGATACGCTTACTATATAATGCCGGAAGGGACGTTTTGAGCCCATGAAAAACATTCTTGAATATCTGGAATATACTTCGTCTCGCCTGCCCGATAAGATCGCGCTCACGGACGGCGTCGGCAAAGAGCAGTTGACATTTGCCGCCCTTCTTGACCATGCCCGCCGTTTGGGAGCGGCGCTTTGTCGTCGGAGATTGACGGGGCGGAGAATCGCGCTTCTCATGGAGCGGCGGCCGACTGCGGTTGCAGCTATGTTGGGGGGTGTGTACGCGGGGGCATGCTATGTGCCGCTGGATTCGGTGATGCCGACGGCTCATCAATCCTACATTTCGGCGCATTCCTCAGTGGCGGCTGTGGTGTGTGATGCAAATAACCGAGAAGCGGCCGAGAAACTCCAAGTGCCGGTTTTGTCGGCCGAGACGCTGTTTGGCGAGGCCGCAGATGAGCATGCTTTGGAGGCGGTGCGCGCGGCACAGACGATCGAGGACGAGTTGTACATCGTTTTTACTTCCGGTTCGACGGGAAATCCCAAAGGCGTTGTCGGTTGTCATCGTGCCGTGATCGATTATACCGAGGCTTTGACGGTTGCGCTGGGGCTGGGCGAGCACTGTGTGTTCGGCTGTCAATCGCCACTGTACTTTGATGCGCCGCTTAAGGAATTGCTGACTATGATGAAGCAGGGCGCAACGGTTTGCCTCATCCCGCGCCGTTTGTTTTCTTTTCCCGTTTTACTGTTGCGTTATTTGAACGAAAATCGGATCAATACGATATGCTGGGTGTCTTCGGCACTGTCGACGGTGGCCGCACTGGGGGCATTGGAAGCGGAGCCGCCGAGGAGTTTGCAGACTGTGGTCTTCGGTAGTGAGGCGTTGCCGTTGCCGCATTTTCGGCGGTGGCGAGCGGCATTGCCAGCGGCTTCCTTTTGGCAACTTTACGGCCCGACCGAGGCGACCGGGATGTCTTGCTATTTTCGGGTAGATCGAGATTTTGCAGACGGAGAACGCATCCCCATCGGATGTCCGTTTGCGGGAACCGGATGTTTGCTGCTCAACGAAAACGGAGAGGAGAGCACGGAGGGGGAGATCTATCTGTACGGCGACTGCCTAACGTTAGGCTATGACAATGATCCGGAACGGACGACTGAGGCCTTTGTGATGCGTCGCTGTCCCGACGGTACGTTGCGGCGCAT
>CAZOHP010000078.1:0-8726 GCA_964579815.1 uncultured Lachnospiraceae bacterium | reverse complement strand
TGACCGAGCATTCCGGTATCGCGCACATTCAGATGGGCGAAGTTCCCGGTATCAACGAGGTTCATATCCACTCGGAGGAGACGGGCGAGCATGTGAAGTATGTGATCCCGTACGGTATGCGTCTCTCTATCCTGGACGGCGAGCATGTGGTGCGTGGTCAAGGATTGACGGACGGCAATAAAGCGCCTGCCGATATTATGCGCATTCTCGGCCTCAATGCCGTGTATGAGTATGTGATCAAGGAAATTCAGCGCGTTTATCGTTCGCAGTCGTGCGACGTGAACGACAAGCATATTGAAATCATCGCACGTCAGATGACGCGCAAGATGCGTGTCGAGGACAACGGTGACACCGATTTGTTACAGGGGGCGCTGGTTGATATTCTTGAATTGGAAGAGGCCAACAATGCCATTGAGGCACGCGTGGCGGCAGGGGAGGATACACTCAAACCTGCAGTCGCAAGCCCTGTACTGCTCGGCATTACCAAGGCATCGTTGCAGACCACATCCTTTATGTCCGCGGCTTCTTTCCAAGAGACCACAAAGGTCTTGACCGAAGCGGCTATTTGCGGCAAGATTGACCACCTTTGCGGCTTGAAGGAGAATGTCATCATCGGTAAACTCATTCCCGCAGGCACGGGATTGATGTGCTATCGCGGTGTTCAAGTTCACAAAGTGGATGCGGCGGAGGAAGATGAGGACGAGGTATTGGATGCCGAGTTCGCTCCTGTCGTTTCACAGGCCGAGTCATAATCAAATCATAAAAAGCGGGGAAGAACTTTTTCGGTTCTTCCCCGCAATGATTATTTTTGAATCTTTTTTATGATGTTTTCGTAAGTTAGGCCGTAACGACTTGCGATATCACGGGCGTAACTCTTGCCGTCGGGTTTGGCACGGGTGATTTTGAAAGAGCGCTTGCCCTCATTTTCGATTCCGGCGACTAACGTATCGATGGGGGCGCCACCCGAACGTGCCGTGATGTTGTCCAGTTCGGCGGCCAGTTCATGCAAATGAGTCGAGAAAAGGCAACGGCAACCGACCAAAGAAAGGCCTGTCAGCACTTCGGCGGCAATATAAGATGCCTCATAGGAACCGGTCGAAGAGAGCGACTCATCAAGCAAAACGAGGGAATGGGAGGTCACTGTGTCAAAGATTTCGCCCAAACGCGCGCACTCTTCGCCCAAGCGCCCTTTATCGATGGTATCCTCGGCTCCCGAGGGGAAATGGGTAAAGATCGCGTCGGCGGGGCTGAGAGCGGCCTCTCTGGCGGGCACAAACATGCCGAGTTGCATCATGGCCAACGCAAGGCCGACGGCGCAGGTGATGACCGATTTACCGCCGCGATTGGGGCCGGTCAGCACATAAATCATGGCTTTTTCATCAAAGATCAAATCATTGTCGACAATGTCGTCTTCAATGCGCAGTGCAACATCGGGATTATAGAGGCCGATGGCGCGAAACGCGCGCTCATCAAGCGGTCGAATATCGGGACGGCAGAGTGCGCAACCGCGTTTTTTAAGGGCGTTGAGCATTTCGGTGCCTTTGGTCAAAAATTCAAATTCCGGTAAAAGCGAGAGGAGGAAATCGGTGTTTTCGAGCACATACGATTGCACGATGCGCTTCCAAGATCGCAGGGACGATTTGTAAACATCGTTGATGGCCGAGTTAAAGGCAAGCGAAAGCGCCATTTTTTGATTTTCCGATTGCTTTTTTCCGAAAGGAACTAATTCGGCAATGCAGGTGTACGCGTCGTTTTTGAAATTGAGCCGCAGAATTTTCTCCAGTACATCGCCCGAATGGAATGGCTCGGGGTTGATGGACAATACTCCCGCCGTCGTCGGGCGCAATTGGGCATCGAGGTTGACACCGATGGTCACGCTTTTGATTTCGCGTACGCGGTCGGTCAGTTCGCTGAGTTTTTGGTTGAGTTCGCGGTAATAATCGCTTTCGGCCAATTCGACGATACGGTCGGCCAGTGACAAAAATGCCGCTCCTTTGATGTTGGGACGCACCTCGGTCAATCCCGCGTGCAAAAGTTCAATGCTTGAGATATACAACTCAATTTCGGTCAAACTGGACAAATAGTCACTGGTGTCGCCGCTATCCGCCTCCAAACGGCGCAATTCCATAATGTCGGAAAGCACGGGGATGAGTTTTTGAAACATATGGGCGATGGCGGGATTGTTCATCATATCCTCAAACGTATCGAGACGATAACGGATAACATTCTCATCCATGGTGAAGAAATCGGAAAGATCGCAGTTTTTCAGTTTGAAAATATTGGTCAGCCCCAACTCATCCAGAACAAACATGGGAATATCCGGTGCGTCGTGGGACGAGAGGTGGGCGGTTTGCGCTTCCTTTGAGGGATAGAGCAGGCTAAAATGATCGAAATTCATATTCATACCTCCAATGAGGGAAACTCATATATGATTTCTTAGTATAACATATTTAGCGTTGTTTGTCAACTCACGAAAATCGTTTTTGCTCTTTTGCACCGACCGAGCATCGGCAGAAAGTGTGGCTCGAACATGAAAAGGCTCCCCGGATCTTGAGATCTCCGGGAGCCTTTGATCGTTGGATGGCGGTCAAGCAGTCAATTTGAAGCATGAACCGAATCGGCATCAAATTCGGTATCATCGGTAATTGCAGCGTCGGGAACCGCAATGGTTATAAACCAGCCGGCCATATCGCAAGTGACATCTTCGGGAGCGTTGATTTGTTTGACATGGACGCAGAACAAATGTTCGTTGCACGATATATCATCGACGCCGAAACGGAACGAGCCGCTTTCGGCTTCCACGTAGATCAGTATTAAGGTGTTTTCATTGAAAAATTCCGCATCGTATTTGGCGCAAGTGTCGTTGAAAGACGGCATCTCATTATAAGTTGCGTTCATGGACACGTCGGCATCGAATGCCGTCTTGAATTGTTCCAATTCTGCCGCTGTGTTGAATTTGTATATCGGGAAATGCCGTGTACGGCCGTTTATCGTTTGATTATGGTTCAGCGCGTTCGAATAAATCTTGTCTGAATCAATCCAGCCGACATAGGATACGGCGATGTCAAACGACTGATTGATGTGCGCTTGATCGCCTGCGGTCGGCTCAATGATTTCGATTTTGAGAATGGGATGATACTCGGACCGATGATATGATTCGCAATGAATTGCCACATAAGCACCGATGTACAGATCGTTTTTGGTGATCGGTTCGGCGTTTTCTGTGTCGGAATAGTATCTCGAAAACTCGGTATCTTCAACAATGGTGAAGTACATGGAGTCGTGATCTTTAATTTCCAATTGAATGACTTCTGCGGTGTCGGCACCGCCGCCCTCGGTAAAAATAGCGGTGATTGTTCCGTATCGACATTCCCGAAAGGAAGCGTTTAGGTCAACGTCCGGGTCGGAGGCGGGAGGAAAGTTTGACGGTTTGCACGCGATCAAGCCGAATATACAGATCAGTGCTAAAACAAATACTATCAATTTTTTCATATAAAGATCCTCCTAGTTGAATGTCTTCATGACATACAGACGAAGATTTTTTCAAAATGTTCCGATCTTTTTGTGAAAAAATGATTTTTTGAAAAATCACTTTGCAATGTCGGCGGCATGCTCCAGAGCGGCATCAATATGTGCGGCAAAATTGTTTTCGCCGACGCGAGAGACGAAACCGGCCTTTTTCATGACACCGAGTGGCTGTGGATTGACGTGCGAGAGAATGAGCGTGACGTTGTTTTGTACACAGTGGGTGTGTAATTGTTCCAAATTTTTCATGACGGTCGCATCCAACGCGGGGACACCGCTCATACGGAGGACAAGAGCACGTGTGCTGTCGGGCAATTCAAAATGAAGGAACTTATCGGAATCGGCAAAGAACATGGGGCCTTGAATCTCATACACGACGGTGTGCGGGGGGATGGGCTTGCCCGTTTCGGCGGTCTCGTCTTCCCAGCGGCGGACAGTGGTGACCTCGGCCATGCGCTTGAGAAAGAGGATAGCGGCAAGCACCAAGCCGACCGCAATGGCGACAACCAGATCAAAGATGACGGTCAGCACGAATGTAATGACCAGTACCAAGATGTCACTTTTGGGAGCCGAACGGCAAATATGCACGAAATGGCGCCATTCACTCATATTGTAGGCGACCATAAAGAGAATTGCCGCAATGATGGGCATGGGAATCATTTTGGCCAGCGGCATCAATATGATGAGAAACAGTGTTAACACAATGGCGTGAACGATGCCTGCGATGGGGGTACGGCCGCCGTTTTTCACATTGGCGGCGGTACGTGCGATGGCGCCTGTGGCGGGGATTCCGCCGAACAAGCCGGAGCAGATATTGCCGACACCCTGCGCGATCAGTTCGGTATTGGAATTGTGACGGTCTCCGATCATACCGTCCGAGACAACGCAGGACAGCAGTGATTCGATGGCGGCCAAAACGGCGATGGTGAATGCGCTGGGCAATACGGCTTTGACGGTTGCAAGATCGAAAGCGGGAATCGACGGGGTCGGAAATGCCGAGGACAGGGAGGGATAGAGGGTGCCGATGGTGTTGACCTGCCCGTTGAGCGGGGTGAAGCGGACCAGTATAATCCCGACGATGACTGCAACGATCGAGGGTGGAATCTTGCCGAGAATAACGGCGAATTGTCCCAATTTTTTGATTTTGACGAGCATGGGCCAAACGATCAAAATAACAAGTCCGATGCCGCCCACGAGCAAAGCACCGAGATTGATGGTATCAATGGAATGAACGATCGCTTTTGCTTTCTCCATGGTTTCCACGGGGGAAGACGTGAAAGTCAGTCCCAGAAAATCTTTGATTTGTCCGATGACGATGGTGACGGCAATGCCCGCCGTGAAGCCGACGGTGATGGTGGTCGGAATAAATTTGATGAGCGAGCCGAAATGGAACACTCCCATAAGAATGAGCAAAATGCCCGCCATGACCGTGGCAACGATCAGCCCCGAAAGTCCGTGTGTGGCCACGACGCCCGCGACGATGGTGGCAAAAGCGGCGGTGGGGCCGGAGATATTGACGCAACTTCCGCCGAGCAATGCAATGGCAAAGCCCGCGATGATGGCGGTGTATAGCCCTTGTTCGGGCGAGACGCCCGAAGCAATGGCGAGCGCAATGGAGAGGGGCAGGGCAATAATGGCGACGATAATCCCCGCAACGACATCGTTGGCGAGTTGTCGGCCGCTGTAATTTCTTAAGGTGTCCAATAACTTGGGTCGAAAAGTTTTCATGATGTGTGGAGTGCCCGGTGGGCGCTCATCCTCCTATGATATAAATGTCAGAACCTTGTTATTATACACCCGTTCGACGGATTTTGCAAGAGAAAATATAAAAAAGTAAGGTTCATTTTCTCCGCGAATCTTACTTTTTTATATTTTCGCATGCGGTATGAAAGCAGGTGCCGTTTTTGCATCTTAAAAAGAAGAGGCGAGAGAAAATTTTTCCCTCGCCTATGCGCGGAGCGATTAATACATACCGCCCATGCCGCCGCCCATACCGCCTGCTGCGGGGGCTGCGGGAGTTTCTTCTTTTTGGTTAGCCACAACCGATTCTGTGGTCAAAATGACCGACGCAATGGAAGCGGCATTTTGCAGAGCGGAGCGAGTGACCTTGGTCGGGTCAACGATGCCGGCGCTCATCATATCACAGTAAACTTCGTTGTACGCGTCAAAGCCGTAGCCGGTTTTACCGCTGTTCGTGATCTTATCGACGATGACAGAGCCGTCTACCCCTGCGTTGGCAGCGATCTGGCGAACGGGCTCTTCAAGCGCTTTGAGCACGATACGAACGCCCGTGCGCTCATCGCCCTCGGTGGCATCGACAAGCGAAGCGATTTCGGGAATGACGTTCAAGTAAGCGGTACCGCCGCCCGCAACGATACCTTCTTCGACCGCTGCGCGGGTTGCATTGAGTGCGTCCTCAATGCGGAGTTTCTTTTCTTTCATTTCGGCCTCGGTTGCGGCACCGACCTTGATCACGGCAACGCCGCCTGCCAATTTCGCCAAGCGCTCCTGCAATTTCTCGCGGTCAAAATCGGAAGTTGTGGTTTCGATGGCGGTTCTGATCTGAGCAATGCGAGCCTTGATTTCATCCGAACTGCCTGCGCCGCCGACGATAATGGTGTTTTCCTTATTGACCTTGATCTGGCGTGCGCTACCCAACTGACCGAGCGTGGTATCCTTGAGTTCAAGTCCGAGTTCGGAGGAAATGACTTCGCCGCCCGTCAAAATGGCGATATCGCGTAACATTTCCTTGCGGCGATCACCGAAACCGGGCGCCTTAACGGCGACGCAGGTGAAAGTGCCGCGCAGTTTATTGAGCACCAACGTGGTCAAGGCTTCGCCCTCAACGTCCTCGGCAATGATCAGCAGTTTCTTGCCCGATTGCACGATTTGTTCAAGCAGGGGAAGAACATCTTGAATGTTGGAGATCTTTTTATCGGTGATGAGCACCAGTGCGTCATCGAGCACAGCCTCCATTTTATCCATATCGGTGGCCATGTAAGGCGAGAGGTAACCGCGGTCAAACTGCATACCCTCGACGACCTCGGAATAGGTGTCGGCGCTCTTAGACTCTTCGACGGTGATGACACCGTCCGAGGTGACTTTCTCCATGGCATCGGCGATCAATTGACCGATGACCTCGTCGCCGGCCGAGATTGTACCGACGCGAGTGATATCTTCCTTGCCGCTCACGGGCTTGGAATTGGCGACCAAGCATTCGACTGCGCGGTCAACCGCCTTTTTGATGCCTTTGCGGAGCACCATGGGATTGGCGCCTGCGGTTACATTTTTCATTCCCTCGCGAACCAGTGCCTGTGCGAGCAAGGTTGCTGTCGTGGTACCGTCACCGGCTGCATCGTTGGTTTTGGTTGCAACTTCTTTCACCAACTGTGCGCCCATGTTTTCGGCTGCGTCCTCCAACTCGATGTCCTTGGCGATGGTCACGCCGTCATTGGTCACGAGCGGCGAACCGTACTTTTTGTCGAGTACAACATTGCGTCCCTTGGGGCCGAGTGTGATCTTGACCGTATCGGCCAGTTTATCCACGCCGCGCATCAGGGCCGAGCGCGCTTCAATACCGTAAAGAATATCCTTTGCCATAATAATTATTCTCCTTTAATCATATAGTTTGATGTGCGTATTATTCAACGATGGCGAGAATGTCGCTTTGACGAACGATGTTGTACTCAACGCCGTCTGCCTTGACCTCGGTTCCCGCATACTTGCCGGTGATGACTTTCTGTCCGACTTGTACTGTCATCTTGACCTCATGCCCGTCGACCATGCCGCCGGGACCGACCGCCACAACCTCTGCGATCTGGGGCTTTTCTTGGGCGCTTGCCGTTAGGATGATACCCGTTTTGGTTTTTTCCTCGGCCTCAACGAGTTTAACGACCACTCTGTCTGCCAATGGTTTGATTGTCATGTTTGTAAAACCTCCGTTCATCATATACTGCGTACGGGCGATGCCTTAACGCATAAGTTTCATTGTAACTTAGCACTCTGAATGCGTGAGTGCCAAACCACAATATATATTCTATACTTTTTTTGGAAAAAATCAAGTGTTTTCGCAGAAGTTAACATTTTGTTTACAAATGGTCATGATCGCTCGGATAAGGAGGGGGTACAATGCAATGGCTGGAAGCGTGTAACATGTATGTTTTCGGGGTGGCGGTGCCTGTGGGGCTACTGATTGTCGGAATCCTTTATGCCGTATGGCTTAAGGCATTTCCGCTGGTTCATCCGTTTCGTACTTTGCGTGCGGTCATGAAGCCGCATCGATCGGGACACATATCACCCGTGCGAGCGCTGTCCATGGCGCTGGCAGGTGTGCTTGGTGTCGGCAACTTGGTCGGTGTTTCGGCGGCTCTTTCGGCCGGCGGAGCGGGAGCGATATTTTGGATGTGGATTAGCGCTACGGTTGCCATGTTGCTAAAATATGCCGAAATCGTGTTGGCGCTTCGTCACAGACGCATGGGTACAGATGGTATGCGGGGCGGTGCCATGTACTACATAAAAGATGCGTTTGCGGGAAAGCATGCATGGATCGGGCGGCTTTTGGCGGCGATGTTTGCCGTGCTGTGCTTGGCGGACGCGCTGAGCATGGGGTGTGTTGTGCAGATCAACGCCGTGGCCGATGCATGGCAGGGACTGTGTGGCGTTCCGCCGTTATTGACGGGCGGAATTTTAGCGGTCGTTGTGTTTGCGGCGGCGCAGGGAGGTGCGCGTGCCGTTTCGGGCTGTACCGAACGGTTGGTTCCGTTGATGACGGCAGGATTTGCGATCCTTTCACTGGTTGCCATCGGACAGCATGCCGAGGCAATTCCCGCGCTATTGAGGCAGATCTGTCAAGCGGCCTTTTCCGCAGACACAATGGGCAAAAGCGCGGCCGGTGGCATCGGCGGTTTTTTGCTTTCCCGTGCATTGCGCTTTGGCACCATGCGAGGCCTTTTGTCCAATGAGGCCGGGTGTGGCACTTCCCCCATGGCACATGCGACCGCCGATACGGACGATGCGGCCGCGCAAGGTTGTATGGGCATTGTTGAGGTGTTCGTCGACACTCATTTGTTGTGTACCATGACGGCGCTTGTGGTGTTGCTGGCATGGGATCAAGTGAGCGCCTTGGGCGAGCAACCGATGCGTATGACGCTTCGCGCATATGAGGCTTTGCTTGGCAAAGGCGCGGGCATCTTTCTCGGTGT
>CAZOHP010000077.1:0-8873 GCA_964579815.1 uncultured Lachnospiraceae bacterium | reverse complement strand
TTCAATGACAGTTTGCAGGCACCCTGCTGAGGAGCACACCAGCCCACGCCGTGGGTGTATGCGGAGATGTCCTTGATCTCCTTTGCCTGTACCCATTTACCCTCTTCGGGAATGGGCGCGGGACCGTGATTCGGTCCCTTTGCTACGGTACACATGTTCTGCACTTCGGCAGAATAAAGAATGTGATCGCTCATGTTTCTTATCTCCTTTGTTAAAATAAAGTTTTGATTGTGTGGGGTGTTTTTTTAATTCTCCCTGGTCCGCTCCTCAAGGATCTTTTCAACGAGGGGGGCTGCAGCGTCAAACACTTTTTGAGCGATGACCGCGGCACCTTCGGCATTCGGATGAACACCGTCGGGGGAGAATACGGTGTATGGTGTGTTGACCGTTTCGGCGGCAAAGAGCGCGTGCAGAGGAATGTAGGCATCGGCATATTCATGTGCTAAGGCACGTTCAATGCGAATTTTTTCGTCCAATTCCTCATACATGAAGTCTTTGCCGGAACCGTACATCATGTAAGGTTCCAGCATCACGAGTTTGGCACCCGTGGAGCGGATCCCATCAAGGACGGTGCGCAAATTGGCATGAAATTGCTCGGCTGTCGTCTGCACGTTTTTGGCGTCGTAGTGATGCCAAACATCGTTGACACCGATCAGCAGAATAACGAGATCGGGAGCGATATCGATAAAATCGAATTGCAATCGCTCGACCAGATGACTTGTGCGGTTCGCGGAGATACCGAGATTGATGAATTCAAAATCGGTATTCTGAAACGCGTCTGCGATCATAGCAGCGGCGAATTTCGCATATCCTGCGCCAAGGTCATGGTAATCGTTACGGTCACGGCCGGCATCGGTTACGCTATCGCCTTGAAATAAAATCTTCATGTCGTGAACGGTCCTTTCTTCCGGCGATCAGCCGATCAAATGATCAACGGCTTTGGCATAGCATTCGCCGATAAAGGCGGCCCCGTTGGCATTGGGATGCACGCCGTCGTTTGAATAATAGTGCGGCTCGGGTTGGGTTTTCATTGCTTCTTCGAACAATTGGTCAAGCGGGATATAAACGTCGGCAAATTCTTCTGCCAATTTGCGGATGGAGGGAAGAATGCGCGTTACATCCGCGCGAACATTTTCCTTATCCGTGCAATCCAGCAGGTAGGGAGCAAGCATGACGATTTTGGCGTTTGTTTCGCGACGCAGTCTCTTGAGAATCTCGCGATAATTGAGCAACAGTTGCTCATCCGTCGTGGCGACGCGGGCGTCCATATATCGATGCCAAATATCGTTGACACCGATCAAGATGGAAATAATGTCGGGCTGTTGGACAATGCCTTCCGCATATAAGCGATCGAACAGTTGGCAGGTGCGGTTTCCGCTGATACCGAAGTTGATAAATTCAAATGTTACATCGGGATGAGCCTGCGCAATGTACTGTGCCGCATATTTCGGGTAGCCCTCGCCCAAGCGGTGACAATCGGTTCTGTCGCGACCGGCATCGGTGATGCTGTCGCCTTGAAACAGAATTTTCATAATGTCAATCTTCCTTTCTGTTATATTGTGTACGGCTGATTATTTGCTTGCCTTACAGGGAATACTGAGATCAAACGGAGATGATTTATTTTACGATCGCACCGTAAACGACGCCTGCGGCGCAGGCAGCGTTGGATTCATCGGTGTCAATGTGCATGGCCAAATCAAACTTGGGGCTGACACGGCAGACAACATCACCGAAAACGACGGGACGAGCGGTGTCAACCTTGACGGAGACAATCTGTTTGTCAACGACGCCCAAAGCGGCCGCTTGCTCTTCATTAAAATGGATGTGGCGCTTGGCGATCATAACGCCCTCGGCAATGTCGATCTTTCCACAGGGCCCCTCCAGTGTACAACCGGGGGTGCCGGAAACATCACCGCTCTCACGAATGGGAGCGACAAGACCGACGGTGCGAGCGTCTGTAAAAGACAACTCAACTTGGTTGGCGGAGCGAGTAGGGCCGAGGACACTTGCTTTGATGGCGCCCTTGGGACCGATGACTGTGACTTTTTCCTCGCAAGCGAACTGACCGGGCTGGCTGAGATCTTTTTTGTTGGTCAGCGTGTGGCCGGCACCGAACAGGATCTCGACGGCTTCTTGAGTCAAATGGACGTGTCTTGCCGAGGTTTCAACGAGAATTTTGTTTTCCATAACGTTCCTTTCCTTTATTGGCATGAAAATATCGGATGGTACATAAATCCATTCACAGATGATTATAGCACATTTAGCGTCAAATGTAAAGATGAAAATGAAAAAAGCCGGTGAAATTTGTCAGATCGGCAAATATTTCACTAAAAAAATGCAGAAGAATGGGCAGGAGGAACGGTATGATCGAAAAGCGGAGGAGTTTTCCGTTGATGACGGAGCAAAGTGCTGCGTCGGATGGCAAAACGAAAAAAGAGGAAACCGAGTCGGATGAAGCATGGGCGAGCATCATTCGCTCAGGCGGCGTACGCACCGAAAACGGACGGGAGTGTATCCATTGCCTGTCAATCATCGGACAGATTGAGGGGCATTATGTTCTGCCGGATAATCAAAAGGCGACCAAATACGAGCATGTCATACCGTTGCTTGTTTCGCTGGAAGAGAGCGCGGATGTTGAGGGAATATTGATCATTTTGCATACGATGGGCGGTGATGTTGAGGCCGGATTGGCAATGGCTGAAATGATCGCATCCATGACCAAGCCAACGGTCTCTCTCGTGTTGGGCGGTGGGCATTCCATCGGTGTGCCGTTGGCTGTGGCGGCGCAACGATCATTTATTGTGCCGAGTGCCACTATGATCATTCATCCCGTTCGGATCTCGGGAACGGTGCTCGGTGTGCCTCAGACTTTTCGCTATTTTACCGATATGCAACAGAGAATTGTGCGTTTTATCGTTGATCATTCGGGAATCGGTGAGCAGAAATTGACCGAACTTTTACTGCGCCCCGATGAATTGGCAACCGACGTGGGGAGTATCGTAGAGGGCAGTGAAGCCGTGCGCATCGGTCTCATCGACGAGGTTGGCGGATTGCAGCAAGCAATTCAAGCATTGCGGTGCATGATTGAGAATCAAAAAAAGGATCAATTATGCGCCCGCTGTAATGATTTTTCAAAAAAATAAATTTTTTCTTCAAAATGTATTGCAATACGGGAAAAAATGTGATACAATATTAAGGCATTATGATGTTTGGTTGTGCTCGGTGCACATTCCGTGCGGGCACATAAACCCCAATAGGAGGAAGAAAAAATGGAAATCGCACTTGGTATTGCAGTCATTGTGATGGCGGTATTTCTCATCGCCGCTGTTTTGATGCAGTCCGGTAAGGATACTCGCTTGTCGGGTACCATCGCAGGTGGCGCCGAGACCTTTTTCGGTAAAACAAAAGCCAATACTTGGGATCGCGTTCTCTCCAAGGTAACGGTCGTTGTCTCGATCCTGTTTGCCTTGGTTGTGGTCGCCATGTATGTGTTTGTCAGTTGATTTGATCGAAATTTTGACAAAGAACAAGGGAACCCCGTGGCGGGTTCCCTTGTTCTTTGTCGTGTCTTGCGCGGGTTTGAAAATCCGTTTCTTGACATTCCGACGATTCGATGGTATAATAAAAATCGTTGTGTAAAAGAAAAAATATGCTGATCTGTTTATTTCTTCCGTTAGTCTTAACGGAGTGATTGTGATTCGGCGAAAGGAATCAATTGTTTTTATGAGTGCCTCTGTAACGAAAGACACACATTGGCGGACAATTGCGGTCATTTGGACATTGGCTTGGCCTACCATGCTTGAGCAATTGTTGCAAACGGCGGTACAGTATATTGATACCGCTATGGTCGGGGCGCTTGGTACGGGTGCTACGGCCGCTGTCGGTTCGACGACCACCATCAACTGGTTGATTATCGGTAGCGTATCGGCGTTAGGCGTCGGGTTCTTGGCTCATATTTCCAAAGCATTGGGGGCCGGGGATGTACAAAGCGTACGGCAAACCGTAGCGCAAGCGGTATTGGTAACGTTTGTCAGCGGTATCTTCTTTACCGTTCTTACCGTTGTGCTGGCGCCGTTTATTCCGACGTGGATGCGCGTGGATGAGTCGTTGCGCGTTTTGTCGGCGCAGTATTTTTTTATTTTATATTTGCCTATGCTGCCGCGCGCGGCAACGAGTATTTTCGGTACGGTGTTGCGTACGGCAGGTGATTCGAAAACGCCGCTCAAAATCGGCATTGCGGTCAATTTGATTAATACGGTGCTCAATTTTTTGCTCATTTATCCCACTCGCTCCGTGACGGTGTTTTCATTTACTTTTCCATGCCCCGGTGCGGGGTGGGGCGTTTTGGGTGCGGCGCTGGCCAGTGCCGTTTCCTTTACCGTCGGCGGCGTTGCCATTACCGTCGCGCTTTGGCGGCATCCGCTTGTTTCGCCTCGCGGACAGTCCTTTCGCCCGAATCCCGTCGTTTTGCGTCCTTGTCTTCGTGTCGCTGTTCCCAACATGTTACAGCGATTTGCAACTTCATTCGGCTATGTTGCCTTTGCGGCCATGATCAATGATTTGGGAGACGTGGCTACGGCGGCGCATACCTTTGCCAATACAATCGAATCTCTGTTTTATATTCCCGGTTACGGTATGCAGACTGCTGCTGCCACACTGGCAGGCAACGCTTACGGGGCAGGGGATGCCACGCGCATGCGGAAAATCTCGCATATGCTGATCCCCATTGAACTTTTGCTTATGGTTATTTCCGGTGGGATGCTGTTTGCGCTGGCTCCTTATTTGATGGATCTGTTTTCAAATGATCCATCTGTGATCTCGCTCGGTTCGACCGTATTGCGCATGGTCGCTTTGTCCGAACCTTTTTTCGGCTTTTCCATTATCGTCGAAGGAATGCTGCAAGGTGTCGGAAAAACGCGGATATCTTTTGTTTATAATATCATCGGTATGTGGGGTGTCCGCATTGTCGGTACTTATTTTTGCACCGTCGTCGGTGACGGAGGGCTTGTTTCCGCATGGGCATGCATGATTGCGCATAACATTCTGCTGTTCTGTCTGTTTATGGTGACTTTCATCCGCGGAAGATGGAATCCGCTCCGTTTTTCGAAAATCAAATGAGTTTCAATTCTTCCAATGCTTCGCGTACTTGTGCGCGTACGTTCTCACATGGAGGCACGAGGGGAAGCCGAAATTCCTCTCGGCAAAGTCCGAGTAAGGCCAGCGCCGCTTTGACGGGAACGGGGTTTGTCTCTGCAAACAAAGTGCGCGTCAAGCGGTGATATCGCGCCGCCTTGGCCGCCGATAGGCGCGGCTTGCTTTCAAACCACAGCCGACAAATGTCAGAAACGGGCGCGGGAGCGATATTGGACAGCACCGAGATGACCCCCATGCCGCCCAACGCGAGAATGGGTACAGTCAAATCGTCATTTCCGGCGTAAATATCCAATCGGTCACCGCACAGATCGATCAAGGCACCGATCTCGCCAAGGTCGGTCGATGCTTCCTTGACGGCAAGAATGTTGGGGTGCTCGGATAGGGCTTCGTAAGTTTCGATCTCTACTCGAACGCCTGTTCGTCCGGGAACGCTGTAGATGATGATTGGCTTGTCGACAACGTCGGCAATCGCTTCATAGTGCGCTCGCAGTCCTGCCTGCGACGGGCGGTTATAGTAAGGCGTGACGACGAGCAAGGCATCGGCTCCTGCGGCGCAAGCCGATTTGGCAATACGTATCGTGTGCGCGGTGTCAGCACAACCAATGCCCGCAATAAGCGGCACGCGTTCTTTGATACGCTCCGCCGTATAAGCGAACAGCGCGATTTTTTCGGGATCGGTCAGCGTTGCGCACTCGCCCGTTGTTCCCGCTATGACAATTGCATTGATGCCGCCGTCGATTTGGCGATCGATCAATTTTCCCAACGCGTCAAAGTCGATGCGGCCGTCACAGAACGGTGTGATCAATGCCGTCGCCGCGCCGCGAAACAGTGTCTTCTTTTGCTTGCTCATAAAAATCCCGCCTTTCGTCTGTGGTGTAAAAATGTTCAAAACCCTTGCAAATCACGTCGGAGAGGAGTATAATATACGCGGATATACTCCTGCCTCTACGGACAGTATATGCATGAACGCGCGCCCGTTTGCGGCAAATGCCGAAATAACATGGAGGTTTTATGTCTGCTATTTTGAATGAACGTCCCGTGACCGAACTCCGCACGGCGGATTTCAGTTATGAATTACCCGAGGAACGTATTGCGCAGTATCCCGTTGAACCACGCGATCACAGCCGTTTGATGGTCGTTCATCGTGAGAATCACACGGTCGAACATAAGCATTTTTATGATATCATTGACGAATTGCACGCCGGAGATACACTTGTGATCAATGATTCCAAAGTAATTCCCGCTCGTCTTTACGGCTGCGTCGAGGGAAGAGAAGATGCCAAGATCGAACTGCTGTTGCTTCGTCCGCATGGACACGATATGTGGGAAACACTGGTCAAACCGGGAAAACGTGCGCGCATCGGTATGCGCATGGTGTTTGGCGAGGGGATCCTCACCGGTGAGGTTGTTGATATGGTCGAGGAAGGCAATCGCATTATCCGATTTGAATATGACCATGACAAATATCAAAATATTTACAACATTCTCCACATGATCGGCTTGATGCCGTTGCCGCCTTATATCACGGCGCAACTGCAAAATAATGAACGTTATCAGACGGTCTACGCTCGCGAAGAGGGAAGTGCCGCGGCGCCGACAGCGGGATTGCATTTTACCCCAGAGTTGTTGCAACGGATTCGTGATAAAGGCGTGGCCGTTGTGCCGGTGATGTTGCACGTCGGTCTCGGCACATTTCGTCCTGTCAAGGCGGACAAAATCGAGGAACACACCATGCATACCGAATATATTTCGGTTACCGAGCAGGCCGCCGACACGATAAATGCTCGCCGTGCCGCAGGCGGACGCGTGATCGCAGTCGGAACGACATCTTGCCGCACGCTGGAGAGTGCCGCCGATGAAAACGGTATCATTCATCCCGTCAGCGGCGATACGGGGATCTTTATTTATCCCGGTTATCGTTTCAAGGCCGTGGATGCATTGATCACCAATTTTCATTTGCCGGAATCGACTCTTTTGATGCTTGTTTCTGCTTTTTACGATCGCGAACATATACTTGAGATATATCGTATGGCCGTTGAGAAAGAATATAGATTCTTTTCTTTCGGGGATGCGATGTTGATAGAATAAGTTAATAAATAACGCGGGAGAAAAAATCTCCCGCGTTATTTTAATATTCGGTGTCGCCTTTTATTTGTTAAATCCTTTACACTTCCTTGATCAGCACGCAGGTGTTGGGCTCAAGCGTCAAGTCGAGTTCCGAGGTTTCGGCAACAAGTTCACCGTTGTGGTTTGCGTCAAGTAAATAGATCTCATATGTTCCGTTTTTCATAAAATCTATTTTGATTTGTTTTGACACGGTGTCATCCGTATCGGTATAATGCGTGATCACGGCAAGCGCTTTGCCCTCGGCCGAGACGCCGCACAGCGAATAAATATTTTCGATGTCGGTGTCGGAACGAATCTCGGCTTTCATGTCGTAAAACATTCCATACCAATAGAGCGGGTAATATCCTTTCAGCGGTTCACAGGTGTAAAAATCAAACACCCCGCAAAAAACGCTCGGCCTTGTATCATAGTACATCAGCATGTCAATGGAAGAATGTTGAGCGGCGGAAATGCACGCCATGGTAAATGCGGCGCCTTTTATGCCGTGAATCGTTTTTATGCTATCCGTGAATTTTTCCGTCCAGCCCTTTACATAGTTCCATTCGTTCAAAATGCTTTCCGTGTTTTGATATCCGTTGTCGTCCAGCACTTTTCGGAATCTTTCTGCTTTTCTCAGCATTTGGACGGGTTCCACGCAGTAGATATGCCATGAAAAGAAATCCAGCGGAACGTTTCTTTTGTGCATTTCCTGAATGAATTTTTCAGTCAGATGGTTCCCGCAACCGGCGGGCCCTCCGATTTTGAGTTCGGGGAAGCAATTTTTCAAATGTTTTGCGGCAATTTCATAAAAATCATAAAATTGTGCTTGCGTGCCGCCCCAAGTTCTTTTGTTAGCGCTGTTATCTTCGTCCAGATCGGGCTCGTTCCAAATTTCCCAATAACGGATGTTCCATTGAAATCCGTTTGCCCAGCCGTAGTTATAATGGCGTATGATATGCTCGCAGATTACTGCCCACTTTCGAAAATCTTTGGGAGGCAGCGTGCCGTGCTTTTTGATTTGGTGTTCAATGGTTTGACCGAGCCTGAAAAATGTTTCCGTTCCGGCATCCGAACAAACCATGATCGCTTCATCCGTGCAGGCAAAGTCATACGAAGCCGGATCTTCCGGATCGGCATTGAAATCGGGAAAAATGGCCGTGATATCATGGCTGTAAGGCCCGCCGTATACTTGATGCAGTGCGGAATCGTGATTCCGGCTGTACGGGATTCTGGCTTGCTTGTATGCTTCGAAGTTGCTGTGATATTGGTCGTCTACATGGCGCTTGTGCCAAGGGCCGCCGTTTGTGGCGTTCAGAATTTTGAATGATTCGCCCCGGCCGTTCAAATTGAATACCAACGTGTTCATGCGTTTTCCTCCGGTGTTTTCAAAGAATTTCAAAGCAGGGCATGACCCTGTGTGCGCATTATAACATAACGGAAAACTTTTTGCAACAGAATTGGTGCAATTTGTAGAAAAATATTTTTTAGAAACGCAAAAAATGAAAAAATGCAAAAAAGTGCTTGACAAGTCCTTTGCAATGTGGTACAATATGAGCGTTCGGGGCATTAGCGCAGTTGGGAGCGCACAACACTGGCAGTGTTGGGGTCAGGGG